>CAZUNT010000049.1:25859-36698 GCA_964622215.1 uncultured Caldilineaceae bacterium | reverse complement strand
CCTGCTACCACTCCTCATCTGTATTCCAGTCCTCTTCATCCAGACCGTAAACGCCGGATTTAAGCACCTTAAGCGACAGCAGCGCGCACTTCAACCGCACCGGGCCAATTTCAATACCCAAAGCTTCTAAAATATCCTCTTTGCCGATTTGCTTGGCTTCATCCAGGCTCTTGCCTTGAAGCATTTCGGTTAGCATGCTGGCGCTGGCCTGGCTGATGGCGCAGCCTTTGCCGCTAAAGGCCACCTGGTCGATGATCTGCTCCTCATTCACGTGCAGCTCAATCCGAATTTTATCGCCGCAGAGGGGGTTATAATCCTCGTGGGAGTGGGTCGGATGTTCCAACGTTCCGGCGTTACGCGGGTGGCGGTAGTGATCCAAGATATTTTCTCGATAGAAGTCGTCCATAACTTACCTCGCCAGTAGCTCCCTCACCTTATCCAATCCCTCGGCCAGTCGATCCACTTCATACGAAGTATTGTAGAGGTAGAAACTGGCGCGGGCGGTGGCTTGTAAACCGAGTTTATCGTGCAGCGGCATAGCGCAGTGATGGCCAGCCCGGACGCAAACTCCTTCACCGTCCAGCACGGCGGCAATATCGTGCGGGTGGATATCGCCCAGGGTAAAAGCGACGGCCCCGCCTCGCGCCGTCGGATCATGCGGGCCGTAGATACGAATACCCTCCACCTGGCCAAGCCGTTCAAAAGCATAAGTCGTCAGCTCAATTTCATGGACCCGGACATTGTGCATGCCCAGTTGGGTCAGATAATCTACGGCGGCCCCCAGGCCCACTGCCTCGGCGATAGCTGGCGTGCCGGCCTCAAATTTCCAGGGCGGGTCATTCCAGGTTGCCCCTTCAAAGGTTACTTTTTTAATCATGTCGCCGCCGGTCAGGAAGGGCGGCATGTCGGCTAAAATCTCCTTGCGCGCCCACAACACGCCCAGGCCGGTCGGCCCCAGCATTTTATGGCTGGAAAAAGCCAGGAAATCACAGTCGAAAGCCTGCACGTCGGTGGGCATATGGGGCACGGCCTGAGCGCCGTCCAGCAGCACCAACGCGCCCACCGCGTGAGCTTTCTGCACAATGTCGCCGACCGGCGTAACCGTTCCCAGCACATTGCTCATTTGCGTAACGGCCACCAGCTTGACCGCCGGGGTGATCCACCGGTCAAATGTGGCCATATCGAGGTAGCCATGTTCGTCAACCGGGATATATTTAACTATGGCCCCGGTGCGCGCCGCCAGTTGCTGCCACGGGATCATGTTAGCGTGATGCTCCATCTCGCTGGTGAGAATTACATCACCGGCCTTGAGGTGAGTCTGCCCCCAGGTAAACGCCACCAAATTGATGCTCTCCGTCGCGTTCCGGGTAAAAATGACCTCACGCCAACTGCGAGCATTGATAAAACGAGCGACTTTTTTGCGCGCCGTTTCATAAGCCTCCGAGGCTCTCTCGCTGATGGCATAAATCCCGCGATGCACATTGGCGTTGTACTCGCGGTAGTAAGTATTCATGGCCTCGATAACACAAAAAGGTTTCTGCGAACTAGCCCCGTTATCGAGATAAACCAGCGGTTTCCCATGGATAAATTGTTGCAGGATGGGGAAATCCTGCCGGACGAGATTCAAATCAAACATTTTTAATCTTACAAGTTTACCGGCTACGCCGCCACTTGCTCCTTGTATTTCTGAATAGCGCTCTTGAGGGTGGTCAGGCTCAGGCTGGCGCAGCGCACCCGAGTCATTACAATTTCTCGCCCCAGGCGTTCAATCAGGTCATTATAGTCGATAGCCTCGATTTCGGCAAGGGTTTTGCCTTGCACCCCCTCCAACAGAATGGAGGCCGCCGCCTGGCTGATCGTGCAGCCCTGTCCTTCGAACTGAGCCAGCTCTACCCGCTCGTCGCCGTCAATTTTCAAATAGATCGTAATGACGTCCCCACAACTGGGGTTACTCCCTTCAAGCACCACATCTGCATCTGGAATGGGGCCACGATGCCGGGGCTTTTCGTAATGTTCAAGAACTCTATCAATGTGCTGTTGTCGTTCCATAATATTTTTGAAAAAAAGGGGCTTGGAGGTGAGATCATTCAGATGATCGGCCACCCACTGCGTGCTAACCAACGCTTCGGGGTGGGCATACGGCTGCTCACTCTAGATTACTGTTAGACCCTAAGGGTTTTGAAAACCCTTAGGGTCTTTTTTTAGCTAATCGCCAATCTTGGCGGATACTGTATTAAATAACTTTTCTCGCACTCGCTCGTTGTACATGCGGTCGAAGACCTTGTGGAAGAACCCTTCGACCACCATCCGCACGGCCGTATTACGCGGGATACCCCGGCTCATCAAGTAGAAGATATACTCTTCGTCAATTTTACCGATGGTCGCCCCATGCGAAGCACGCACGTCATTGGCGTCGATTTCCAGGGTGGGAATGGCATCGGCCCGGGCAGAGGGGGTGAGGATGAGGTTTTCGTTTTTGAGATAAGAGTTGGTTTGCTGGCCGGTCGGTTCGATTTTGATCAACCCGGTGAAAATGCTGCGTGCTTTGTCCTGAACCGCGCCGTGCAGCAGCAAATCGCCCCCGGTAGAGGTGCCGATGTGGTGAATCAGGCTGTCAATGTCAAGGTGCTGCTTGCCGCGCATAAAATAAACGCCGTTGAACTCCATTGACGAGCCGTTGCCGGGCAATTCGCTGTCAAAATAGCTCTTGGTCAGCCGCCCGCCAAGCTGGCCGGTTTCCCAAATAATAGTGCTATCATTCCGGCCTACCGAACGTTTGACATTAAAGTTGTAAACATCTTCGCCCCACCGCTGCACGTCCACGTAACGGACCTGAGCGCCGGGATTGGCATAGATTTCCACCACGCCGGCGTTTAAGGCCTGGCCATGCTCGCCATGAGAGATGGATTCTTCAATGTAGGTCACATTGGCCGACTGTTCGGCCACAATCAGCGTGCGCGGGAAAATGGCGCTGCCTTCGCCTTCCAGGATGAGCGCGGTTTGGAAAGGGTGCTCCACTTCCACGTTCTTTGGAATGTAGAGGAAAACGCCGCCCTGCCACAACGCGCTGTTAAGCGCGGCAAACTTACCGTTAGACGGCGAGACGGCCTCGCTGCCCAGGTATTTTTGCACCAGGTCAGGATACGCGACCACTGCCGCCGCCAGGCTGGTAAAGATGACTCCTTGCTCGGCCAGGGCTGGGTCCAGTTCGCGGTAAACCGGCCGGTCATTCGCTATCACAATCCGGCCCGCCGCCGGGTACTTCTCTTCCAGTGCGTCGCGTACATCATCCGGCAGATGGGTCAGGTTAGTGTTAGCCTGAACCGAAGACGGCCCGGCTAACTTGAACTGATCCCACTTAATCCGGCGCAAATCGGTGCGCCGCCAATCCTCATCCGAGGTCGTCGGCAGCGGTGTCTCTTCAAAAACCGACCAGGCGACCTGCCGCTTGTCGCGCAGCCAGGCCGGTTCGTTGGCGCTGTTCGAGATAGCCTCGACGTTATCACGGGTGAAAACGCCGGCTTGCAGTAATTTATCGGGTGTTTTTGTCGTAGTAGGAGTTACCAGTGCTGTCATATTGCCCTACCCCACCGAGCCTTCCATTTCCATTTCAATCAGGCGGTTCATTTCCAGAGCGTATTCCATCGGCAGTTCCTTCACAATCGGCTCGATGAAACCGCTGACAATCATATTGGCGGCCTGATCCTCACCAATGCCCCGGCTCATCAGGTAGAAGAGCTGCTCTTCGGACACCTTGGAAACGCTGGCCTCGTGCCCAATAGACACATCCTGCTCCTCGATTTCGATGTAGGGGAAGGTATCGGAAGCAGATTGTTCGTCCAAAATCAAAGCATCACAAACCACGTTGCTCTTGCTATTGATCGCACCCGGCGCGACCTTGATCAGCCCGCGATAGGTGGTGCGGCCGCCGCCCTTACTGATGGATTTGCTGGTGATGACTGAACTGGTATCAGGCGCGGCGTGAACAATCTTGCCGCCTGCATCCTGAATCTGGCCCTTGCCGGCGAAAGCAATCGACAGCACTTCGCCATGCGCGCCTTTGCCCAGCAGCCAGACCGCCGGATATTTCATGGTCAGCTTGGAACCGAGGTTGCCGTCAACCCATTCCATCGTCGCATTCTTGAAGGCCTGGGACCGTTTGGTGACCAGGTTGTAAACATTGTGGCTCCAGTTCTGAATGGTCGAGTAGCGGCAGCGACCATTTTCCTTGATAATGATTTCGACTACGGCGCTGTGCAGGCTGTCGCTGGAGTAAGTAGGCGCGGTACAGCCCTCCACATAGTGGACGTAAGCGCCTTCATCCACGATAATCAGCGTCCGCTCGAACTGGCCCATATTTTTGGCGTTGATCCGGAAATAGGCTTGCAGCGGTAGATCCACATGGACCCCTTTGGGCACATAAATGAAGCTGCCACCCGACCAGACTGCCGTGTTCAGCGCGGCAAATTTGTTATCTTCCGGTGGCACGATCGTGCTGAAATATTCCTGGACAATATCCGGGTGTTCGCGCAGGCCGGCATCCATATCCAGGAAAATGACGCCTTTTTTCTCCAGGTCCTCCAAAATACTGTGGTAGACAACTTCGCTTTCGTACTGCGCGCCGACGCCGGCCAGAAATTTCCGTTCGGCTTCGGGGATGCCCAGGCGGTCGAAGGTGCGCCGAATATCCTCGGGCACGTCATCCCAGGATTTAAACGCCTGTTCGGCCTCAATGGGCTTGATGTAGTAATAAATGTCGTCAAAATTGATAGTATTGAGCTGGCCGCGTCCTCCCCACTGGGGCATGGGGCGCTCCTTGAAGTGGCGATAACCGCGCAGGCGCAGTTCCAGCATCCACTCCGGCTCTTTCTTCATCCAGGAAATTTCGCGGACGATATCCTCGTCCAACCCCTTACGCGCCCTGAAGGCATAATTTTCGGGAACACTAAAACCGTACTTATATTCGTCTAAATTAACATCAAACGTCGTTGCCATTTATGCAGCCTCCGTGTCTTTCTCCTTAATCAGGTTATCATACCCTTCCGACTCCAGGCGATGAGCCAATTCCGGGCCGCCGGACTCGATAATCTGACCATTGTATAACACATGCACGTAGTCGGGCGTGATGTAGTTCAAAATACGCTGGTAGTGAGTGATGATAATGAAGGAACGATTTGGCCCGGTCAGCGCGTTGACCCCCTCAGAAACGATTTTCAACGCGTCAATATCCAACCCAGAGTCGGTTTCATCCAGAATGGCGAACTTTGGCTCAAGCAGGGCCATCTGCAAAATTTCGGCCCGTTTCTTTTCTCCGCCGGAAAAGCCTTCGTTGAGGTAGCGGCGGGCGAACTCTTTGTCCATCTTGAGCAATTCCATCTTCTGGGTCATCATCTTACGGAATTCGGTGATAGGAATACCTTTACTTTTGCCGTCGCCGTTCTTTTCACCTTTAACGGCGTTCACGGCGGTGCGCAGAAAATTGGCCATGGTGATGCCGGGAATAGCAGTAGGGTATTGGAAAGCCAGGAATAACCCCATTTTGGCTCGCTCATCAGGGGTCAGTTCCAACAAATTGACCCCATCCATCCAAACTTCGCCGTCTTCGACCTCATACTTGGGATGGCCGGCCAGGGCGTAAGCCAGCGTACTCTTGCCGGAGCCGTTTGGCCCCATAATAGCGTGGATTTCACCCAGCTTCACTTCCAGGTTCAAATCTTTGAGAATTAGCTTACCATCGACACTAACCCGCAGATTCTTAATCGTCAGAGCGGAACTCATAATACTTTCTTGATACTCCTTTATTGATGTCAGGTTATGTTATCATTACCAGAAAAGTTTTTTTCAATCGGTGCGAGGTTATTGTAACATGCCCCCTCAACTTTGTCAACTATTTTGTTATTAAATATTGCAAAGTTGAAAAAGGTGTGATATAATCTAAACCGTAGAACGTAATATGGGTGGAGAAAAATCTCTTTGTTAATAAGCCATGACGTTTTACGTCCTTTGGAGTCAAATGGAGCCTGCGATATGACCGCTGCCAGCCAAAATATAACCTTAGTTAGCAAACAGATGTCGCTAACACGCCGCCGGATTTTAACACTGCTCAAGGAAAATGGCGAACTGACCGCTGATGATATGGCCCAACTGTTGGGCATTAGTTCGGTAGCTGTGCGCCGCCATCTCACCAAATTGGAGAATGACCAATTAGTCGCCTACCAGGAAGTCCAGCGGGGTATGGGCCGGCCCTGCTTTGTTTACCGGCTGGGCGAGGCTGCGGCCAGCTTTTTTCCACGCCGCTATGAGGAATTAGCCAACACCGTCTTGCAGACAATCAGAGAACTCTATGGCGTCGAAGCGATTGATGCGGTATTTCGAGTGCGCTCAGAAGACCTTATCGCCAACTATCGCCACCGGGTAAACGGCAAAACCCTCGACACTCGTCTGGAGCAGTTGACTCAACTGCGCGAAGCCGACGGATATATGTCTACCTGGGAGGCCAACAACAACGGCGCTTATGTCCTACGCGAGGCTAATTGCCCCATTATTCACGTCGCCGAAGGGTGCTGTTCAGCCTGCTCCTACGATCAAACGTTGTTAGAGCAGGTGCTCAACGCCGAAATCATTCGGGTTGGCCACCTGGTCAACGGTGATGACGCCTGCACCTATGAAGTCCGGGAAAGAAACTCCCCCGCCCAGTAGACAAGTTACCTTTTTTAGGCTATATTTCCCACACATCACCTTTAGGAGCAAATTAATGGCCCAAGTTACCCAAGCTCAAATCATGGAGGCCCTCAGCCATGTCATTGAGCCAGAATTACACAAAGATTTAGTCACCCTCGATATGGTGAAGAAATTACAAATCAATGGGGGTGAAGTTAATTTTACCATCATGTTGACCACTCCTGCCTGCCCTCTCAAAAACCGGATGCAAGCCGAAGCTACGGCTGCGCTTTTGGCAGTACCCGGCGTGGAAAAAGTCAACATCAGCTTTGACTCTAACATCCCAACCGATGCCCGGCTAATGAGCAAAATGAATATCGGCGTTAAAAACGCCATAGCCGTCGCCTCCGGCAAAGGCGGCGTGGGCAAAAGCACTATCGCCGTCAATCTCGCCCTCAGCCTAACCCTGGATGGAGCCAAAGTCGGCCTGCTCGACGCCGACGTGTATGGCCCCAATATTCCTATGATGATGGGAGTTAGCGAGCGGCCCAAAGGACAGAATAACAAAATTATCCCCCCCCAGGCTTACGGCCTCAAAATTATGAGCATGGGCTTTTTGGTTGACCCTAGCCAGCCGGTCATCTGGCGCGGCCCGATGATCCACAATGCCCTGCGCCAATTTTTGCAGGATGTTGACTGGGGCAACCTTGATTATTTGGTGATTGATTTACCCCCCGGCACCGGCGACGCCAGCCTGAGCCTGGCCCAAAGCCTCAGCCTGACCGGAGCGGTCATCGTTACCACCCCCCAACAGGTGGCTCTGAGCGACGTGGTGCGCGGAGTGGGTATGTTCCAGCAGTTAGATGTGCCTATCCTGGGTGTAGTGGAAAACATGAGCTATTTTGTCGCCCCCGATACAGGCAAACGCTACGATATTTTTGGATACGGCGGCGGGGCTAAGATGGCTCAAGAAGTCGGCGTTGATTTCCTGGGTGAAATACCCCTGGAACCCCAAGTTCGGATCGGGGGGGATGAAGGTACACCGATTGTCGTGCATGATGCGGAGGCGGCGGCGGCGCGGGCTATCCGGGCTGTGGCGCAGAAAGTGGCGGCGGCAGTCAGCGTCCAAAATCTGCTGCATGCCCCCCGGCAGTTCCAGGCCGATCCCAACCTGACCATTTTAAATTGATAGTTCAACCCTTGCCGCAAGGAGGGTAGTTAGGTTAAAGGTTGAAGGTTGGTTGCCAGGCTGTAACCTTCAACCTTTAACCAGACTAATTACTCCAACTTATCTGCTCATCCCACCAGTTGCGGTCGCCATAGGGGGCGCGATTGGGGGGGATAAAAATACCACCGTCAAAATCAAAGAGTCGCCGGGTTTCTCCACTGGCCACTTGTAAAAGCCAGATGCCCCAATTTCCTTCGCGGTTGGACAAAAAGGCCAGCCATTCCCCGTCGGGCGACCAGGCGGGTAGACCGTCAATAGACGAATGATTCGTCAAGCGGCGGATACCGCTGCCATCGCTGTGGACCAAATACACATCCCAATTCCCTTCCACTTCTGCCATATAAGCCACCCGCTCATCCACAGGGGACCAATCGGGGGATTTGGCCCGTGGGTCTTGCAGGAAGGGTTCTGAGCCATTCTCGCTGTTTTCCAGGTCGCCAACCCACAAACCACAGCGATTGCCGGTATTATCACAACTTTCAAAGGCGAAGCGATTACCATCAGGAGCAAAAGTAGGCGATTTCCCCTCACGCCGGAGATTAACTTCGACGTTGCCATCCCCCCAAATAGTATACAACCGCCAGCGCCGATCACTTTCTCGCTGTGAAGCAAAAATAATCCGATCTTCCACCGGGGACCAATCGGGTTGAGCGTCTTCCCAGAAGCCGCCGATCCGATGAGTCGGTTCACCATCCAATTGGCTACTTAGTAAGGAACGAGGGGTTGTCTGTTCGCCCCAGGCCCGAAAGGCCACTTGGTATTCGCCCGTCGTGGAGTGGAGCGTCGGTTCTGACACTCCATCCAGGGGGAAGAGCCGGTGATTAGTGCCATCTGCATTAATCAGGTGGATTTCGTAAACCTGGCGATACACTGCCGGGTTAAAGAAGGAGAAAGCAATCGTACCGGTCGGGGGTTTAGCTGTAGAAACTGCCTCTCTCTGATTCTTTTGCGGTTGGTTCGTCCCGTTTTCTGCCGGTGTGGTTATGGGCGTAGAAGGCGAGTTATTCTGTCCAACCACTAATGGGGTAATCTGGGGCAGGGTATCTCGCAGGGTAAAATGAGAAACAGTTGGTACAGGAACGGCGTCTGTCAAAGGGAGGGGGGTCTCGACGAGAGTGGTCGCTTGCCTTTCAGTACCCATACTACCGGGACTTATTGAGCTAATCTCAGACAGCACACTGCTTCCGGGCAGTTGTCCCTGGATCACTGTTAGCGCACCAAAAGCTAAAAGGCCAATAACAGCTACAGTCCCAACCGCGTTGATGACCCGGCCAGGCACAACCCAGCTCAGCCAGGGGCGAGGCGGTTCAGCCATCTCAAGCGCATGTCGAACCCGGTAACACAGCCCTGAAGGTATGGCCGGACGTCCCAAAGCAGCATTCATTGTCGGCTTTAATTCAGTTAATAGTCGCTGGGCCATATAAAATTGGCGAGCGCAGGCAGGGCAAATAGCCAGGTGGGCTTCAACCTGCCGACATTCTTCGGCAGAAAGTTGATGATCAAGATAGGCTTCGATAGCCGAGGCAACATGCTTAGTGAGCATTTTGGGCCTCAAGCATTTCCGGGGTTGTCATGCCCTTTTCAACCAACGTTTCAGCCAGGCGGCGGCGGGCGTTGTGCAGGCGAGAATAGATCGTTCCCTCCGGGCAGTTCAATAATACCGCAATTTCTACGGCCGGTATTTCCATATAATAGTGCAAAGTAACCACCTCTCGCAAAGGTGCGCTCAGATTTTGGACCGCTTCCCACAGAATGTGCCGATACTCGCCGCGTAGTATGCTGCTTTCCGGTCCAGGTCTGCCGTCTGGCAGATCAGGGGTTTCTTCACTACTCTGGCGTAGCCAGGGAATAGTCAGAAAGCGTTTTCGGCGCAAATGACTGCGGCAGTAATTCAGGGCAATCTGGTAAAGCCAAGTCCCCAAGCTGGCTTTGTCAGGGTCAAACCGCTGCCTGGCCCGATGAGCACGCAGAAAAGTTTCCTGAACCACATCTTCCGCCGATTGGGTTTGCTGGAGCATCGCCCAGCCCAAGCGGTAGATGGTGGAAGCGTGACGGTTATATATCTCATCGAAGGCGTCAGTATCCCCGCGTTGCCAACGTTGAATCAACGCACTTTCAATTCCATTTTGCTCAAGAACTCTCTTCTCTTGTACGCTATTATACGCTACCACTTTTTGGAACCTTTACCGTAAGCCGCCTAAATCACCTTATGATACCACATGTTGATTAAAAAAGACTGAATGGCAAACATTAAAATTCTGACGCAAAACCAACGCTTAGCCAACAAAACGACCCCTACCGACTCCCCAATTTATGCATCTCGTGTTATAATCAACTTTACATATTGAGTTTACATATTATAATTATAGATAGGTGTTCTGGCTATTGGAGTGGTGAAGATGATGACAAAAAAGTGTTTTGGGATGTCATTATGGCTCATCTTGGGGTTGTGGCTGATTACCGGGCTAGTGGCGGCTTGCAGTTCCACTCCAGGTACAGCCAAACAGTTACCCCCGATTCAAACCCAACTGCTGGTCAGAGCGCCGGATGGTCCTCTATCGACCAATAAATCGATTAGTGTTAGATCGCTAACGGAGGCCAGTAATGGCGTCTCTCATGTCGAATTGTACGCGGTTGAGTTACCATCGGGTCAAAAAAATGTTCTCATTCATTCCGACCCGGCGACCACAGTAAACCAGCCTTCATTTACTGTGGCCCAAACGTTTACGCCTATTCAGCCCGGACATTATGTTATCAAAGTGGTAGGCTACAATTCGCTTGGCCAGAGCGATGAGTCGGACTACATCGGTTTTGATGTGCAATAAATGACCGCAGACTGCAGACCAACGACCGCCCAATCCGTTACCCCGTCTACCGCGCCCTTCGGCGTCCATGAAGAGGGATACCGTCTATCGTCTACTGTCTACCGTCCACTGTCTACCGTCTACTGT
>CAZUNT010000049.1:13656-25759 GCA_964622215.1 uncultured Caldilineaceae bacterium | reverse complement strand
TACCGTCTACTGTCCACCGTCTACTGTCTACCTGAAGGAGTGTTGAAGTGGTTAAATATCTCCAACAACACAAACTTATTTTAAGTCTAGCCCTGGTTGTGCTAGTCACAATTCTGCTCATCAGCGCCTGCAATTTGCTTAATCTGGGTGGCCAGGAAACACCGGCTGGACCTTCCACGCCTACCATCTTAGCCCCGGCTGACGGGACTAAAGTTTTGGCCGGAGCGCCGGTGCAAATTCAGAGTGCGCATCCGGGCGATAATGTGGCCAGAGTAGAGTTATGGGTGCAAAAACGGGGCGAAAACGCCGGAACACTTGTGCGCGCTGACGTGCCAATCAATGGAATTGTGCTTCAACAATGGGTGCCTCAGCAAGCAGATACCTATACCATTACCGTCAGAACCTATTATACCAACGTTGAACAGTTCTCCGCTGTTAGCCACACCTTTGAGGTTATTTCAGACCAGGCTCTTTCCCTGGCCGCCGTAGCTACCCCGCCGGCTCAGCAACCTAGTGCAGTGCAGCCTACGGTTATTCCGCTCACCCCGCTCGCAATTTCTCCGGGCGAGGCTGCCGCAGCTTTTACCCCAGATGCTGGTATAAAAGTGGTCCCTACCATAACCCCCATGCCCACTCCCTCACCTACACCATTTTATCCTCCTCCACCGCCTATACCGGGTGTACCGTCCGGCCCATTGCAATCGCCTCAATTAAAGGTTCATCCGCCCGTATGTGATTCGGCCGAATACCTGGGACCTTACAAAGGAAATACCAGCCAGCGGATCTTCATCCCTACTGATGACATGCTCCCGGCCAAAGTTACCGCCGCTACGACTGTGCATCGGGCCTGGCAAATCCGCAATACCGGCACCTGCACCTGGGGACCTGGCTACGAGTTGGCTTTTTACGGCGGCCGCTCGATGGGTTCGGGGGGAGCGGCCTTTGAGTCCGTCTTTCCGGCTGAACCAGGACGCCGCAATGTAGAGCTAGATACCAGTCGCCTGATTGTACCACAAGGGAAACCCAACCAAATTGCGGTAGTAGAGGTGTTATTAACCACCCCCGCTATTCCGGGCATTCACCAAAGTTACTGGCGGATGCGCAACCCCCAAGGCATCTTTTTTGGTCCCATTGTTGGGGTGACGATGGAGGTAGTTAGAGAGTGTACACCTTTGCCGGGAGAGCAGCGTATTTATGGCGCGCCATATATTAATAATTTTGGGGTGGTAGGTATTGGCAGTGTCTTCCAACCAACGCCTATTCCGGTTGCTGCGGTCACACCTGTACCAGCTACCCCCATCCCGCCGACATACCTGGCCGAACTTGGACAAGTCGTCAACCTGGAGTGGGATGTTATTGACGCCCAAAATATTGACATTGTGATTGAGGATCCAACCGGTAATATCCGACGTGAGACAGCTACGGAACTACAGGGCCGCACTGATTTCGAAGCCGACAGGTTAGGTGATTTTACCGCCACCCTTTACGCCGACAACGGTTCTTGCACGGCGACTCAACAAGTCAGAGTCAGGGTTGGGCCGGCAGAAGACGAACAGTTTGTTATATCCAACCTGGCTTTTGCCAGCAGCGCGCCGGTAGACACGTCGGCGGATGCAGCCGCTTCAGTTTCATCGGCTATAGCGCCCAATACGGTGGAAGTGACATGGAATTATTTTAACCCTGACGTCAAGGATTTTCGCCTGGTGGCCCAGCAGCAGCTAAAAACAGCCGACACCAGCTTGCAATGTACCTATCTGAGCGTCTGCAGCGAGGTGTGGCAGTCAGGGCAAACGATCCAATCCGAACAGTTTGACCGCAATTCCGCGGACACTACGGGCAGAGAAGTTTTGACCGACATTTCCAGCCAACTCTGTCAAGGCGCCGCGTCGGGGACCAGGCGGATTCAATACTACATGGAGGCTATCAAAGGTTCAGACATTTCCGGCCCAACGAAGAGTAACACCGTGACCGTTGATTGTCAGCCTTCCGCCTCTATTGCTCCTGCGCCTACCCTATCTAGGGAAATGCCAGAGCCATAGAGCAACCCAGATGTTCAAAGTTCAGGAGGTGCAATGCATGTGGGTATCGCACCGTATGTTTGAATAGACCTGACCAGAAGAGCAACGCCCTATCCCTGACCGTTGCTCTTTTTTATGTAACACTTCAATGCAAAAACTGATAAGTACCCGACGAAGAACCGGTATTCAGCTTGCGGCGCAGCTCGATGTTAAACCCGGACGCATCCACACAAACTTTGGAGGGTAAGGATTGCGTTACTCCATCAACTACCAGGATAGGGTAGTGGGTAACATTGGGTAAATGGCTCAAGTTGTCGGTACAGATACGCACCAGCCGTTTTGTTGTGCCCATAGAAATGGGAAAACTGGTGCTTAAATCGGCCAACGACCATCGCTGCACGTTGTCGGCAGGTATAGAAACGGCTGCCTCCTCGATCAACTCCAACCGAACCGAACGCAGCCCGCTGTTAGCCAACGCCGTCAATTCAAGCTCTAAAAAGTAAGTAAATTGGCCGTTATCGACCCGTTCATTAAAAGTGGAAACCTTTTCAAAGGGACCGGCGTCATAAACAAGATCGCTGGTAGTTTCGGCCAGGGTCAAACACTGCGCCTGGCCGTGATTGCAGCGTTTCACCCGCAGCCAGACCTCGCCCAGTTTGTCGAAGTCCTGGCCAAAAACAGTCATGCCGGTCAACCGGAATTCATTGGGTAAGGCCAGTGGCGCAACAAAACGATTGTTGGCGTTGGTAAAATCGCGTTCCGGCCTCACCAGGGTGAGCAGTTGTTGGTTGGAGTCCTTATAATAAATAGCATAGGGGTTTACCGGCATAAAGGCCAGCGCCGACAGGCCGAGGTATTGAAAACCCGGCGCGGTTTGTAATAGTTTGGCTGGGTGAGCCAGCAGCGCCGGCGCAGCCGCAACAGGGGTAATCAGTAAGATGGTGACAGCTAACACCACTAAAGTGGCGAAGCTTGAGCTAAGGGCTACCCAGATTGTTTGGCTTTTGACCATTTTATTTATACCTCCGCGAGTTTTAAACTGGGAATTAATTGCAAGTCTACTGTAACATGATTTACATTGGATTTCAACAGATGTGTCCCGTTCCCTAACAAGTTGAACGCTGTCACCGGATTTAGAGCGCGGGGCTGAAGCCGCCGCGCTGAGAGGGCAAAGCTCTCCGAGCTAAGAATCTAGCCCGTTAGGGCTTCGCTCTTTCAGACCGACGCTTCAGCCTCGGTCCTTAAGATGCAGTGGAAATGTTTAACATCTTTAGGAACATGACAGGATTTCAACAGATGAAGGTTTTTAAGTTTTAAGCGTATACGTTCTAATAGTCGCTGTATAGAATATTAATAGCATCAGTGCCTCTTTAACTTGAGTTTGCAGTCAAATCGGGTTATTATTGTAGGCACCAGGCTAACCTATTAGTGGAGAGAGAGAGTCCTTCTTATGACCCATGCATCAGCCCACGATCCGAAATTACCTCAGCAACCCGGCCAACAGCAGTTGCAGTTGGTGGTTCATGCCGGGCCGCTGGCCGGCAAAGGGTTTCCCATCACCAAAAATATATTAACCTTTGGCCGGGGTTCCGACAACGATATTACCCTGGATGATACCCAGGTTTCTCGTAATCACGCCCAGCTCATCCGCCAGGGCGATGAAGTTATTATCGAGGACCTGGGCAGCACCAATGGCACCCTGGTCAATGGCCGGCCCATCACGGGCCAGCATGTGCTGCAACCGGCCGATATTATCAGCATTGGTTCATCTGTCTTTGGGGTGAGGGGCTTTTCGGCCCCCCAAACGATTGGGGTGACTCAAATTGCGATGGAGAAACGGACCTACCCCCCCCCCGTACCCCCAACGCTCGGCGCACCCGGCCCTCGGCCGGCTCCTGCCACACCGCCGCCCGCGGAATCTTCCGGGCTTAATATGTTGGTGATTAGCGGCATTTTAGTTTTGATCGTCATTGTCTTGCTGATTGCTGCGGTCACCGCTTATTTCTTAGCCCAGGGTCAGGGTTCGCCGGTTGCCGGCGGTATTCCGACGGTCGTTATTACTGCTCCCGTAAGCGGGAGCCAGGTTGAGGTAAATGTCCCCGTCACGGTGCAAGCTACGGCTTCGGACCCGTCCGGGGTTAAGCGTATGGAGTTATGGGTCAGTAATATCAAATCGGCTGAAGCGATTAGCCCCGTCGACCAGGGGCAAGCAACTCTGACCGCCTCATTCCAATGGACGCCGCCTGCACCCGGAACTTATACCCTGGAGGTCAAAGCCTTTAACGTGCAGGATAGAGTCAGCGCCCCGACGACGGTTACGGTGGACGTAGCCGGTGCAGCCGCCGCCGATACACCCACCGCCACCCCAACCCCGGCAACCCCAACGCCCACCGTACCTACGGCCCCCGCCCTCACCACCAAAACCGACTTAAATGTCCGGTCAGGCCCTGGAATTCAATATGATTTGTTGGGTCTTTTGCCCGCCGGGGTGACGGTGGAGATTATTGGCCGCGATGAAACCCGCCAGTGGTGGCAGATTCGCTTCAGTCCGGCAGGTGACGGAATTGGCTGGGTAGCGGCCGATCCGACCTTCTCTACTACGGCCAATGTGGATAATGTACCCGTTGCTCAGGCTCCACCAACCCCAACCGGCACGCCCACGGCCACGCCAATTCCGGCTACACCTGTGCCCACATTTACACCTGTGCCGCCAACCGACACCCCAACTGTTACCAGCACACCTACGGCCACGGGCGTGCCAGCCAATATTACCTTTGATGTATCGCCGACAGAGATCCATGGGGGCGAATGTGTCCACGTTACCTGGAATGTTAGCGGGGTTCGCGAAATATATTTGGATGATAACGGTGTCGGCGGCAGCGCCGATATTGTTGATTGCCCCAAGGAAACGAAAACTTATCGCTTCCGGGTGATTAGAATGGACGGCTCTGAGTATCGAGAAGAGGTAACCGTCCAGGTCATCGACCCCATTGTTTCAGCCGGTTCGATTGACGTTGAGCCTGACGAAGAAATAGATTTAGACCGGGGAAGAATTAGCGGTGATGGCGATGATTTCAAGTACGAAGTGAGTGACGGTTCTAGAAAATTTGAAGCCAGAGATGGAGTGCAATTGGCCCCAATGGATCGTATTGACGATCTAGATGATTTAACTCTGGATGAGTGTGAAGATGCTTCATTTGGCGCATACACCTTTATTGACGCCAGCGACGGGGCCCCCGACGAGATCAACAAGCTGCATGATAGACGCTCGGCTTGCTATCGCACCAATGAAGGCCGGTTGGGCAAGATGCGCTTCCCTGATGATGTGAATGACGACGATGACGAGTTAAGAGTAGAGTGGGTTACCTGGAAGTAATGCTCTAATTGACAATGTCCCTGTTTGTTTGCTAATATTAGCTCTCGATTTTATCTCTAAACTCATACTGGTGTTTCAACCAGGAGGACAGCACAACCATGTACGATAACGAGCCCACCATGATGGGACGTAGCCATCCGACTGCTACTCTGGTAGTTCGACAAGGCACTCAGGCAGGCATGAGTTTTGTTATATCTGGCAACCAGGTCGTGCTTGGACGAGAAGAAGGCTTAGATATTGTCCTACAAGACCCGGAAGCCTCACGACGCCATGCCCGTATCAGTTGGCAAGGAGGACGACACCTCGTCGAAGATCTGGGCAGCACTAACGGCACTTTCGTGAACGGCATACAAATCACCCAGCCTCAGCCGCTCAATCCAGGCGATAGCATCGGCATTGGCCAAACGGCCCTGGTGTTTCAAGTGTTTGGAAGTGAAGCTGGCCCTACGGCTTATCAGGTCCCCCCTCAATCGGCATCTACTTATACCCCGTCACCGGGCCTTGCCCCAACTCAGAACAACAAGTTTACCCAGTATGTACTTTATGGCTGCGGTTGTTTGCTGCTGATGTGCATCTGTAGTCTGTTAGCTGTGGCGGCCTGGGCGTTGATTGATCCTGCCTCATTTGAAAATCTCACCGGCATTGACATTGCCCTCAAAGCCATCGAGCTTTATCCGCCCATGTTTTAAATGCCAGAC
This sequence comes from uncultured Caldilineaceae bacterium, assembly GCA_964622215.1. Taxonomy (GTDB): domain Bacteria; phylum Chloroflexota; class Anaerolineae; order 4572-78; family J111; genus DSQQ01. Next base: position 19,667 of record CAZUNT010000049.1, on the reverse strand, counting down.
CCCAGGGGTGCTACGCCAAATCCCTGGGGTCTTTTACCTCTAGCGATTGAGAACATACTTCCAAATTTTACACGGTGCGGGGATTATCGAGCGGTAAAATCACCTCGAAAGTGGTGATAACGCCTGGCTGGCTGGAGACATTAATTTGGCCACGGTGGCGCTCGATAATAGCATGAGCAGAATACAAACCCAACCCCAGCGCCTTGCCGACCGGCTTGGTGGTAAAAAAGGGTCGGAACAGCCGCTCAAAATCCTTTTCGGCAATACCAACTCCATTATCCGTAATCACCACCTTCACTTCACGTTTGGAGACAGCCTGGGTGGAGATGGTGATTTGCGGATGATCCGTGTAACCTACTACTGCATCACGCGCATTTAAGAGCAAATTCATCCACACCAACTTCAGATGGCTAACACTGGCCGAGAGTTTAGGCCGGACCTCATACTGCTTGATTAACTCAACCCGATCTTTTTGCAAGGGGCGCGCCACCAGGGCCAAAGCGCCTTCTATCGTTTCAATCAAATCAGCTTCAACAAAAAAATAAGTTTCCTGATTGGAAAATCCCAGCAGATTCTCGACAATCTTTTGAATCCGCTCGCCCGCCTTTAAGGTTCCCTGGGCCAATTCATAAGTTTCACTGGTAGGGTCAATTTCACGTAAAATAAGCTGGCTGTTGGCCATGGTCACGGTAAGCGGGTTATTAATTTGATGGGCCACACTACCCGCCAACTGGCCCACCGCGGCCAGGTTGGCCGAGCGAAACAGCGAAGCCTGCCAGCGCCGCCGTTCCGAAACGTCTTGCCCAAAAATTATTACCTGCTCTATCTGAGCGATACGATTGCGGATGGGATAAATTCGAAACTCCCTATCTTTGAGATAAGGTTCCGTTTCACTTTCAGAGGATATCCATGTTGTCTCCCGGCCTGTTGTCAATGATTCTTTGATCCGTTTTAACAACTCCGGCGCAGCCTTGGCCCAATCCAGTGACAGGCAGCTTTTGCCCACCAGCTCCTCCGGGCGTTGGCCTTGACGGGCGGCCTCGACCTGGTTGAGCGATTTAATCGTCAGGTCCTGATCCAGGATGCATAAGCCATCGGTAATGCCATCAAACAATACTTGCAGTGTATTCCGGCTGTGCAGAATTTGCTCCCGGCTCTGGGCCAGATCAATATACGCCGAAGCCAAGTTTTCAAACAAGCGGGCATTTTCAATGGCGATGGCCGCCTGGTCGCAGAAAACCGACAGCCAATAGATGTGGCTGGCGGCAAAACCTGTCAGATCACACCGGCCTAAGACCAAAACGCCAATAAGCCGGTCTCGTAAAATCAAAGGTAGACACACAGAACTCAGCAGGATCGGTCCTGCCAGTTGATGTTGGATAATTTCTTGGGCCAATGCAGCTTGTTCAGCCAGGGTAAAGAGCAGATCAGCCTCATTCTCTTTGTCCGCACCTATCTTCTCATACCAGGATATTCCTAAGGCATTGTTCCGCTCCAGATTACCACTCCGGTCGGCCAGAAAGATGACGGCAGCATTGGCCGCGGTAAGTTGCTGCGCCTTAGCCAAAACAACTTTCAGGGCTTCGTCAACCGGCCAGGCCTGGTTAACCTCTTGGGTTGCCTGATGCAGCAGCAACAATTCATCTGAGGTCGAGTTCAGTGGGTTGGCCGGCGATGAGACCTGGACAGGATGGATTTCTAAAACTCGGTTGATCCTTAACTCTAACTCCAGGGGGGTTACCGGCAAAAGAATATAATCGGCCACACCGTTTTGTAGTTGCTCAACGGCCTGACGGCGTTGGTCAGCCGGAGCCAGCACAATGACCGCCGGTTGGGGCCTTATCTCTCCGAGTCTCGCCCAAAATGGCTCGCCTCCGGCGGTTTCATCCAACAATTCCAGATCAATGAGCAATAGGCGGTAAACCTGCACTCCCAACCGGGCAAAAAGATGGGCCGGATCCGTCAAAATCTCGACAGAGCCGGACAATCTGGTGAGGCTGGCTTCGATCACTTGGTAAAGTGCGGGGGCCTGGCTAGAAACAAGTAAGACACGTTCAGATGTTGCCATGTTTTCCATTTACTCTGGTTGAAAGGTTTAAATTTCTCAGGCTAGAGCTGACCGGCCTGCTTCAGCCAAACCCATCAACTCCCGGTAAGACATCTCCATTTTACTATACCACCAGCCCGGTAATTCGTAAAGTGTTTCTACATTCTTCTTGACACCCCCATGAATTGGGTTATCATTCAACCAGGTCTTAAAAAGCACTCCGAGTCTAACTCCCAAAATTCGGAGAGGATATAGGCTAACATGGCCATATCAGCGAAAAAGTTTGCCCAGTTGTTAACCACAGCGGTTCACCAGATCCGTCTCCACGAGGCTAAAACAACCAAGAAGACGATCCAAATGGTGCAGGATGAGTTGGGCTATGCCATGGGGCGAGAAGGAGGCTCGTGTATCGAGTATTGGCGCAAAGGCCATTTTCCGGCAGAGTTTGACGATGTAGAGAAACTGGCCCAGGAATTGGTCAAGCGGGGTGGCCTGGCGACACGTGGAGAACTCGAACTTTTCCTGGCTAGCGCAGATCATCCCCACCCGGCCAAGCTAGGCGACCTTCTGTTTACCGCCCTCCCGGCGGAGGAATTGGCCCCCTTCGTCGTCGGCCCGCCGATCAGCCATCCGCGCCAATTTTTTGGCCGGGAACAGGAGTTGAAGCGTGTCTTCGGCCTGTGGCGGCGCTATCCCTTACAAAATGTGGCCGTGATTGGCCTGCATCGCAGCGGCAAAACATCCCTTCTGCATTATCTGAGCAGGATTACCAGGGCCACCCCGGCAGAATTACGTCCCGGCCAACGGCAGGACTGGCTGCCTCAGCCAGAACGCTATCAGTGGGTCTTTGTCGATTTTCAGAACGTTCAGATGGGTCATCAGGCCACTTTATTGCGCTATCTGCTCACCGGTCTCAACCTGCCGCCGCCGGACCCGTGTAACCTAAACAGCTTTATGGAGGTGGTCAGCCAGCATCTAAACCGGCCCAGCGTAATTTTGTTAGATGAAATTGGGGCTGGGCTGGCCTCCCCCGAATTGGATCAACAGTTCTGGTGGAGTTTGCGTTCGCTGGGCAGCAATTATACCAATGGCAAACTCGCCTTTGTCTTGACGGCCCAGGCGACCCCGGCTCTTCTGGCCCACGAATATGGCAAGCCGTCGCCCTTTTTTAACATCTTCGGCCACACCCTTGAACTGGGTCCGTTGAACGAGCCGGAGGCGCGTGAGTTGATGGTCAGCTCCCCCCGGACTTTTGCCCCGGCTGATGTGGAGTGGATGTTGCAGCAAAGTGGCTGCTGGCCGGCTCTTCTGCAAATCCTGGCCGATACCTGCCTGACCGCCTTAGAAAGCGGCCCGGCTGATGACGCCTGGCGAGAAGAAGGCCAACGCCGGATTGAACCATATCGTTATCTGTTGGATCAATAATGTCCCCAATAAATTCATCTAACGCCTACACCGACGCCCCCCAGTTGCACCCTAACTTAATCCTGGGGAGTTTGCAGCTCCTTTTTTGGCTTCTCTGCCATCCGTCGGCCTGGTGTTACCATATCTCCCGGATCGACCCTACCCTGCCCGCCAATTTCAACTTAGCCGATTTAAGCCAAACCCGGTGGCGCATTTCCGCTTTGCGCCGCTTGATTATCCAGGGTTACATCGTTTTGCCGCTTTTGATTAGTTTACCTGTCGCCATAATTCTATGGGGACAGGGCGTTCCGGCGGAAATCCTGGTGGGAACGGTGGGTTATGTCTTGCTCATTATCTTAACGCTTAATCTTATGATTAGCCTGGTGATAAGTGTGGCGGCCGGGATAGTGGGCAGTGTAGCAGTGGGCCTGGCTGTAGGTATCGTCGGCAGCCTCCTGGGAGGTGATATGACGCCTACAGCTATTAGCATCGCCCTGGGAATGATGGGAAGTATCGTCGGTTATCTTGGCAGTCAGAGATCTACCAATTTACCGGCTAAACCTATTCCCAACACCCCCAAAGTAGAGACAGCCTGGCAAGGCCAGGTGGGGGGTATCGTGACCGGGATCTTGATCGGCGTGATTGCTATCGAGGGAGTACGTTTTGGGTTGACAACTCTGGCCGGTTTGACCGTCGGCCTATCAGAGAATATGGCTTATAACCTGGCGCGTATCCTCGTAGTTGGGGCGTCGTTTGGCGTGGCGATGGGTTGGCAGCGAGGTTTTATCACTGGAGTTACGGCCGGGGTGGCCGGCGGCTTGGCTTATGGGCTGGCTGTGGCCGGGGTGAATAGCCAGGGGACCGGCGTCTTGCCGGGATTTGCCGCCGGCCTGTTGTTTGGCACCTCCTTTGGCGTCACAGTCGTGTTGCCCTACATCCTGGCCGAACAAATTGCCGGGCTGTGGGCAGGAGTCTGGGCCGGTGCTTTGGGGGGGTGGGGCCGGCATATTTTTCGCAATCAAGTTCCCCTCTGGCCCAACCTGCCCCTTGGCCTCGCCGGCATTTTCCTGGGCATCAGCATATCTTGGTGGCGGCCTGTCTTGCTCTACCCCTTCCTGGCTGCCTGGAACCTGATCCTGTATCGCCTCGACCAGCGACGGGTTGATTATCGCCACAGCCTCCTGCGCTGGCACTCCGCTTTTTGGGACGAATTTCAACGCCTGCCGCTGGCGGGCCTGGATGAGCATCTTCTGCTGGTGCTGGAACGCCACCCCGCAGAGGGACAGGCCGCCCTGGCCTATGTGAGCGCCGGCCGCCAGCGTTGGGCAGCCCAGGCCGTACAGATTGAACTGGAAGCGCGCCGCCTGGAAAACTGTAATGATATAGCCGCCCTGAGCCAGGCGTATCGTCACCTGGCCGCCGGGGAACTGGTCGGACCGGCCAGCGCCTTACTGCGCGCTCTCGGGTATGCCAGCCGAGATATTGAGTCCGGCCTGAATCAAACCACAGCCTACCACCAACGGCTGGCCCTCAACATCGTAGCCGAACAATTAAATAATCTGGGGCGGGAATTAACGGCAAGCAGTGAAGCTTATGTCCCGCGTTTTTTGCCGGTGGTTAACCGCTGGCGCCAGCTTGTGGACAGCCATCTACACCAACTGGCCGCAGCGGTCGAACGTAGCCAGGAGATTGATAACCCTTATGTTGTCGGCGTGCCCCTCACGGCGGAACAGGAGATTTTTGTGGGCCGCGCCGACATCGTCGCCCGCATCGAGCAACTCCTGCTGGACCGCCACTGCCCGCCGCTGCTGCTCTACGGCCAGCGGCGGATGGGCAAAACCTCGCTGCTGCGTAACCTGGGACGATTGCTGCCCCGGACAATTGTGCCCCTGTTTGTCGACGGCCAACGCAGCTCCCTGGCCGGTGATTACCCTGACTTTCTCTACACCATGACCGGGGAGATGAGGAAATCGGCCGAACAGCAGCGACACGTCGTTTTGCCCCCCCTCAGCCGGGAGAGCCTGGCCGCCAATCCTTTCACCTGCTTCAACGAATGGCTCGACCAGGTTGAGCAGGCGTTAGAGGTCCAGGGATACAACATCGGCTTATTAGCCTTGGACGAGTTTGAGATGCTGGACAGTGTGCTGAACAAGGGCCGCTTCGACGAAACAGATGTTTTGAGCCTGCTGCGGCATTTGATCCAACACCGGCCTTGCTTCAAGGTAATGTTGGCCGGTTCCCACACGCTGGAAGAATTTCGACGCTGGGCCAGTTACTTGATCAATGTGCAGGTGGTCAAAGTAGGCTATTTGGCCGAAGCGGAAACGCGCCAACTCGTCGAGCAGCCGGTCAAAAACTTTCCGTTACAGTACGAACCGGCGGTCGGACAACGGGTACTGGAACTGACCCGAGGCCATCCCGCCCTGGTGCAGTTGCTCTGCTACGAGATTGTCACCCTCAAAAATGAACAGGCTGCCGCCTCTCGTCGGCTGGCCCGCCTGTCTGATGTAGAAGCGGCAGTTTCCAGGGCGCTGAAAAGCGGCAACTTTTTCTTCACCGA
>CAZUNT010000049.1:0-13646 GCA_964622215.1 uncultured Caldilineaceae bacterium | reverse complement strand
CAGCAAAACCAAGTTGACCCGGCCGGGCTGGCCCTGCTGCGCTGTTTGGCTGCACACGGCGAGGGAGCGGTGGTCAGCCGGGCCGAGTTAGTGGCTGCCTCTCCGGCCCAGACCCCCACCGAACTTGAGCAGGTATTGGCAGCCTTACTGCGCCGAGATTTGATCGAGGCGGTTAATGGGGGCTATCGCTTCCAGGTGGAGCTAATCCGGCGCTGGTTTGAGGCAGGGTAACGGGGTCATTTTTTTGCTGGTTACGGTTTTAAAACCGTAACCCGTCCTAACAGGATTTTAATCCCTCTATATGCTCAAGATACAAAAAGCCAGACACGCTTTGCGTCCATGTCCAAATCCGGGTCGAACCTGGTTGAAATCCCACCCCCTGAACCCTCCCCCTGCGAAGGGGAGGGAGTCGCCGGAGTCATTTTCGGAGCAACGCTGCCACACTTCGGAGTGGAAGGAGGGTAGATTTAGGATAAATTTGACCGCCGACCGCAGACCGACGACCGCTGTAAAAGTTGATTTACGGCGGTCTGCGGTCGCACTTAAGGAGGTATTCTACCTATGAGTCTCTACAGCAAACATCAGGTCCAAAAACAGTTCGGCCAGTGGCCGAGCGGCTTTAGCCAGGATTTTGCCGTTGTCGAAACCATTTTACGGCAACGACAGCAGTTCTTTGACGAAATCCGGGAGGGGATCAACGTGGCGGAGAAAACGCGGGCCATGTTCGTCTCGAGCGCGGCGTTCCTGGCGGTCTACGGGGCGGTGCTCGGCTCAACACACAGCTTGATCCAGGCGCTCAGTTCGGCGGTCAAGCTGCCCCTGCTCTTTCTGATCACGCTCATCATCTGTATTCCGGCGCTGTATATTTTTAGCGTTCTGTTCGGCTCCAACCAGCGGGTCGGCCAGTGTCTTGCCCTGGTTCTGGCGGCCATTACCGTCACGGCGGTGCTGCTGCTCAGTTTTGCCCCAATTACTTTGTTTTTTATGCTGACGACCAGCGGCTACCAATTCTTCAAACTGCTCAACGTGCTCTTCTTTGCCATTGCCGGCTGGGTCGGCGTGCTCTTTCTCGGCCGGGGCATGCGGGCCATCGCGGCCGCGGATGCCAAAGAGGGGAGCAAAACGCGGAGTATGATCCTCTACCTGTGGATTGTTCTCTACGCTTTTGTCGGCAGCCAGATGGCCTGGACTCTGCGTCCTTTCATCGGCGATCCGGGCATGCAGTTTGAATTGGTACGCCAACTCGGCGGGAATTTTTACACTAACGTCCTGATAAGCCTGGGCGAAGTTCTAGGCTTTTTTATCGTTAAATAGCTATGTTTAACCCTCTCACCCCTCCGGTTGAAGCCCAGAACAAGCCCGTCGAAATAGGCGAACAGACTGCCTCTCCGCAGCTTGGCCTCAACATGGGCCGCAGCCTGGGCCAGATGGTGCTGATCCTGGTGGTGATCCTGGTGCTGGTCAACATTCCGGCCAATACTTACGGGTTTGGCCTGGCTCATCTCCTGCCCCAGGCCACGCCGCTGGTCATCCACGATGACCTGCTGCTTAAACTGATGGACTTGCCCCCCATGCCCTGGGGTCAATGGCTATGCAACCCACTCTGGTATGTCGTGACCGTCGCGCTGGTGGCCATGCTGACTTTTTATTTTCGCTCCCTCTGGTGGCTGGCAGGGGTAATAGCCCTGTTGTGGGGAGCTTGGTTGATCTGGCAATTGTTTCAGGGCGAAAAAGCAGAAACCCACGACGAGAAGCAGCCCGATGATTACCTAATCCAGGCTTTGATCTACAAAGCGCAGATCGACCAGCTTTTCAAAACTACTCCGCCTCGGAGCCAATCGGTCCAGCGGCAGCAGTTAACCGCTCAGATTAATCTCTGGATTGAGGCCATTCGCCGCCTGGTTCAACATCTTGACCGGCTGCGCCAGGACCCCCTTATTCACCATGATCTCCTCACCGTACCCCAGGCCATTACCGCCTTAGAGACCCAACTCGCCCAAGAAAGCGACCCGCTTCTTCGCTCTCACCTGGAACGGACTCTGCTCCAACGTCAGAATCAACTTGCCTCCCTGGAATTGTTACAGTACAATCTCAAACAGGTTGAAATTCAATTGGAGAGTACCCTGTCGCTGTTCGGCGTTCTTTATTCCCAACTCCTGGCCGGCCATACGACTCGCCACCTGGCTGATTACCGGCGCATCTCGCTTGATGTAGACGAAGAAGTACAACGGCTGCAAGATCACATGGAAGCGTTGCGGGAAGTAAAAAGTCAGCCCTGGCCTGGCACTCGTTAGAGTGGGTCCGGTTTAGAGGGTCAATTCAAACCCGAAACGCTTTCCTTTCTTTGTATTTGTGACATTTATCACTATAATCAAGACAAATATAACTTGTCTTTCGGAGTTAAAAACGCTAAGCTAATCGGTGGCTTGGCGTTTTTAAATAAAAGCCAGGTTATCACCTTACACGAAAAAATAGGTTTAACTAGAAAATATCGAGGTTTCTTTTATGTCCAACAGTTCCAGAATTTATGATAAAACTCTCCAAAATAAAGTCATGTCGGCCGAGGAAGCCGCCGCCTTGATTCCCTGCGGGGCACACGTAGGCATGAGCGGCTTTACCGGTTCGGGCTATCCTAAAGCTCTTCCCCAGGCCCTGGCCGAACGGATGAAGACGGTTCAGGATTGTGGCGATGAGCCGTTCAGAATTGAGGTCTGGACGGGCGCCTCCACTGCTCCCGAATTAGATGGCGCCCTCGCCGCAGCCAACGGCGTGGAATTACGGCTGCCCTACCAATCCGACCCCACCTCTCGCGAGCGGATTAATGCCGGCCTGATGGAATATACCGACCTCCATCTCAGCCACGTGCCCCAATTTGTCAGTTTTGGCTTCCTGGGCCAGCTCGATTTTGCCGTGGTTGAAGTGACCAGCATCCTCGAAGATGGCCGGCTCGTGCCGTCCACCTCGTTGGGCAACAACAAAACCTGGCTCGATAAAGCCGAGAAGGTCATCCTGGAGGTCAATTCATGGCAGGATGAAAAGCTGGAGGGGATGCACGACATCTACTACTACACCCGTCGTCCGCCGGGGCGGCTGCCCATCCCCATCCTCAAGCCGGATGATCGGATCGGCCAGCCCTATCTCTTCTGCCCGCCCGGCAAGATTGTGGGCATCGTCGAGACCCATACCCCCGACCGTAATACGCCATTCACCCCACCCGACGAAACCTCTAACCGGATCGCCGGGCATATCTTGGAGTTTCTGCATCACGAAATCAAAAAAGGACAACTCCCCGAAACCTTACTGCCGCTCCAATCGGGCGTCGGCAATATTGCCAATGCCGTGCTGGCCGGTTTGAATGAAGGCGGCTTTCGCGATCTAACCGCCTATACCGAGGTCATCCAGGATGGTATGATTGACATGCTCAAATCGGGCAAACTCTTGAGCGCCTCGGCTACGGCCCTATCGCTCAGCCCCGGCGCCCTGGCCGAAGTGAACAACAACATCGATTTTTATCGCAGCCGGATTATTCTGCGCTCGCAGGGGATCAGCAACCACCCGGAAGTCATCCGGCGGCTGGGCTGCCTGTCGATGAACGGCATGATCGAGGCCGATATTTACGGCAATGTCAACTCCACCCATATTATGGGCACCAAGATCATGAACGGCATCGGCGGGTCCGGCGACTTTGCCCGCAACGCTTATCTCTCCATCTTTATGACCCCCTCGACGGCCAAAAAGGGCACAATTTCGGCCATCGTGCCGATGGTTTCCCACGTCGATCACACCGAACACGATGTCCAGATTCTCGTGACCGAGCAGGGGTTGGCCGATTTGCGAGGCTTGTCGCCCAAGCTGCGGGCCAGGCAGATCATCGAAAACTGCGTCCACCCCGACTATAAGCCGGCCCTGCGCGAGTATTACAACCGGGCTTTGGAGCTATCTCCGGGCAAGCACACGCCCCATTTACTTGACGAGGCTCTTAGCTGGCACTTGCGCTATGTAAATAGCGGGCATATGTAAGCCGCTAAAATCAAAAAGCCCCCAACTGAAAGAGTTGGGGGCTTTTTGATTAACCTCAATTTGGGATAAGCAACGAGAGGAAGAAATAGCTCACAGATTCACACGGATTTTGATTAATAATTTGCTTTAACCTGTGTTCATCCGTGTTCATCCGTGAGCTAAATCCTTATCCCGAACTGAGGTGATTAGCTCTGAGGCAAGTTGCTCACCTGTACCTCTGGCAAATCTGCCTTATCTCTGCCACAGACGAGGACATGCCCGGTTAGCCAGGTGAGTTTCTGCTTGAAAACTTTCATTTCTACCGACGCTCTGGCTTTTTGCCGCAATCGAGGATGAGGCGGGGGTAAATCTTCTTCTAACCATACGGCAATTCTGATCATACTGCGTCTATCACAGCAGAATCGGATATACGATTCCCAATGTTCAGATCCGTTTGAAGTGCGATAAGCACCGATAAGGCAAGCGATAGAATCTCGGACTTTTTGGGCTATTTCTATCGCCAGTTCCCCCTTTGAAAGTCTCTCTTTATTCTCAATTCTATGCCCGCGAAAATCTTTGACTTCAATCAGGTATAGCTCTCTCTCATTCAGAATACCCAAAAAATCTACAGCTTTCGTGCCTTCAATTTTCCCGATTCGCTCTCGATAATCTCGATGCTCGTCGAGTTTAAAAACACGCCAACATTCCCCAAACTCAAAAGAAAGGTGGCCCTCTTCAATGCGGGTCATTGGTCCGGCTCGCTTACTGCTTCTGTCTGGTTAAAAAGAGCCGCCTCGCGGTCATAGTGAGCCGCAAATTCCTCTAGGATAGGGTTATGTTCTATTTCGGCCAGGGTTTGACCCGATTCAACCAACACGCCTGATTTTCTGTCCGGTTTGTGCAAGGCAAAAAATCTGAGGTCTACCTTTGTATTAGATGGATACTCGGCTAATAAAGAAAGTTCGTGGCTGAGGAGATAATCGTGAGTCGTTACAAATATTTGCATGCCCACCTCTGCCAGCATCCGCAGAACCCTGGCTACCTCGACGATAAGCTTGGGATTAAGATTCGCTTCCGGCTCGTCCCAGAACAAAATACTGTCTTTAGTCAGAGAGCCATTCCGCAGCAGGTAATACAGCGTGGCAATTTTGCGATACCCTTCCGCCACGAGATGGACATCCAACTCCCCTTCCGGCAGCGAAAATTTAAACCGTCCATTCTTCTGGGTGACAACTTCTCTTTCCTCTGCCTGTTCGCCGGCGATAACCTTCCGCAAGAATGTAATTACATCTTGCATCTCAACTAATTTCTCTTTACGCAATGGTAAGGCATTCAGAGCTAAACTGAGATCGTAGTAGGTTGTATCATAGGGCAACTCACGTTTACTATATGCCGCAATGAAACCTTCATGGATAGATAGAAACTCTTGAGCTGGCAAATAAACCGGAGAAACAGAATCTGGTAAATCTCTTACTTTATATTCTCCTACACCAATATCATTCTCAGCTTGAATAATTTCAAATGTAAATTCTTTATTTCCATAATTCAAACTCACTATGGCTAGCTCTTCACCATAATGAACAAGAGCGCTTAGGAGGTCTGATCCAAAAATATCAGGAAGCATAGCATCAAGCATTACTTCAACTTCGTATGATGGCGCGTTTTTGTCTTGGCGGACAGCCTCACAAACTTTAAGTAGGATATAAATTATTTTCATTACATGCGACTTACCTGTCGCATTCGCGCCGATCAGCACATTGATGCCGGGACAAAAATCGAAGCTGGCCTTCTCAAAGGCCGTGAAATTTTCAAGCGACAAACTTTGTACTTTTGGCGGTGAAGCTGACATAAGCTACCCCTTATTCTTATATACCTTTTGCAGAATTATACTTGGGACCGGATAAAATCACAAGGTTATTGAAAATTAGCGGTTTCCCAATCTTGACAATATTTTCATTTTGCGCTATAATGAAAGTAATCGAAAGTAATAAAAATTATTCAAAAGCAACTACCCTCGTGCTACCGGCAAAAGACCTTTACCTAGAAGAACGAAGACATGAAATCCTCCGCCGGGTGGAGCAAGCCGGGCGAGTAGCGGTGGCCGAACTCAGCCAGGAGTTAGGGGTGTCCGAAGTTACCATCCGGGCCGACTTACAAGCCCTGGCCGAACAGAAGCTTATCGTCCGCACCCATGGCGGAGCGATTCCGGCCGGCGGAGCCAGGGTTGAACTGGCCCTGGTTATGCGCCGCGAACGGCAGGTCCAGGAGAAAAGCCGGATCGGCCAGGCGGCCGCCGCCCTCATCGCCAATGGCGACGCCATCTTCCTCGACAGCAGCAGTACCGCCCTGGCTATCGTAAAGCACCTCAAAAATCATCGCCACTTGACCGTTGTAACCAACAGCCTGACCATTGCCCAAGATACCCAGGATGCTCCCGGCATTCGGGTGGTCATCCCCGGCGGCACCCTCCAACGCGAGACCGTCTCCCTGATCGGCATTGACGGCCTGGAGATGCTGCGTAAATTTAACATTCAAAAAGGTTTTTTTGGGGCGCACGGAATTAGTTTGCCGGAGGGCCTGACCGACGTCAGCGCCGAGGAAGCCGAGGTCAAACGGTCCATGGTGGCCATGTGCCGCCAGACGATTGCCTTGCTCGACGCCACCAAATGGGGGCGCGTTGGCCTGGCCTCCTTTGCCCAACCGAATGAAATCAATACTGTCATTACCGACGTTCACGCACCCGCCGAGCTAGTCCAACAAGTGCGGGCGGCCGGGATTGAAGTTGTATTGGTTTGAAAGTAAAAAACTAATACCTGTACGGTTTTGGTTTACGATTAGGTTAACTAATTCTCACCCTAATCGTAAATCGTAAATCGTAAATCGTAAATCGAGGTAAAAAGTTATGCCAACCGCAGTTGTTATGCCCAAGCAAGGACAAACCGTTGAAAGTTGTATCATCGCCAATTGGAAAAAAGCCAAAGGCGATTCCGTGTCTGCCGGTGAAGTCCTGTGCGAAGTAGAAACCGACAAAGCCCTGTTAGAAGTGGACAGTCCGGCTAACGGTGTTTTGTTGGATATTTTCTTTCAAGCCGGAGACGATGTGCCTGTTTTAACCAATATTGCCGCCGTTGGGCAGCCGGGCGAGGATACCAGCAGCCTGCGCCCCACCGCAGCCACAACTGCGGCGGCAGCGCCCGCCCCAGCCGGCCAGGTTGAACCGGCCAAATTAGCCGTAACCGAGGCGGCAGCCTCCCAGGCCGTACCGGCTGCCCTGGCCGGATCCAATGGCGGAGTCGTTGGCGTCTCGCCCCGCGCCCGGAAGCTGGCCCAGGCCAGGGGCGTAGAAACGGCGAACCTGACGGGCAGCGGCCCCGGTGGGCGAATTATCGAGCGAGACGTGCAAGCCCTGCTGGCCAGGCAGCCGGCGTTGACCCCCCTGGCCAAAACAATGGTCGCTCAAGGTGGTTTCACCGTACCGGCCCCAGGCTCCGGGGTAAGCGGCCGGATTAGAGCCGCCGATTTGGTGCCGGCCACCCCGGCTGTACCGGCCCAACCTGCTGCCCCTGTCGCCGTTGCCGTCGCCACAGACGAGGTCCAGGTGATCCCGGTCAAGGGCATTCGTAAAGTTATAGCCACGCGGATGCTCCAATCATTGCAAACGACGGCGCAGCTTACCCTTAATTCCTCCGCCGATGCCAGGACTTTACTGGCCTACCGCCAGCAGTTGAAGGAGAGCGCCGAAACCCTCGGTTTACGAAAGGTGACGATCAACGACCTGATCCTTCTGGCCGTCTCCCGCACCCTGCCTCAGCACCCGGAAATCAACGCACTTTTCAGCGACGACGCCATTTACCGGCACAAAAATGTCCACCTGGGCCTGGCTGTAGATACGCCGCGCGGCTTGATGGTTCCGGTCATCCGCCAGGCCAACACCTTGAGCCTGAAGCAGATTTCCCAGGAGGCCAGGCGGCTGGCCTCAGCTTGCCTGGAAGGGAATATCTCGCCCGACGAATTAACCGGCGGCACCTTTACAGTGACCAATCTGGGCAGCCTGGGCGTCGAAAGTTTCACCCCGGTATTGAATCCGCCCCAGGTGGCTATTCTGGGCGTGAGTAACATCAATTTGAAGCCGGTCGAAGTTGAGGGGGAGGTTAAATTTATTCCCCATCTCGGTTTATCGTTGACCATCAATCACCAAGTCGTCGACGGCGCACCGGCCGCCCGCTTCTTGCAGGCGTTAGCCCAAGGTGTGGCCCAATTTGAATTATTATTGGCACTATAAGGGGTAAGAAGTAGGGAATAAGGACACACGTCTATCTGACTACTGGCTACTGACTACTGATTACTATTTTTTAGGAGAACACTATGACCAAGCTTATCACCATCGACCCCACCGAAGTACGGCGGCGGTCGGTCATCAAAAGTCCAGAAATACCTGCCAATGCCTACATTTCCGATCCCAAGGCTGAGGCCAAAAAGTATGGCTCGGAGAACCTGGTGCGGATATATCGGGATATGGTCTACATCCGCGAGTTTGAGACCATGCTGGATCGGATTAAGAAAGAGGGCGTTTATGAAGGCATCGAGTACAACCACAAAGGCCCGGCCCACCTCTCGATAGGCCAAGAATCGGCGGCGGTGGGGCAAGCTTATCACCTGACCCCCGACGACTTTATTTTTGGCTCCCATCGCAGCCACGGCGAAATCCTGGCCAAGAGCTTCTCCGCCATCGCCAAACTGGACGAAGCTCAACTGCTCCAGATCATGGAAACCTACCTGGACGGAGCGCCGCTGCGGGTGGTGGAAAAGTTTAGCCGGGATGGAGTTAAAAATCTGGCCCTCAATTACACCCTTTACGGCACCCTGGCCGAAATTTTTGGTCGGGAACCAGGTTTTAACCGGGGCATGGGCGGCTCGATGCATGCCTTTTTCCCACCGTTTGGGGTAATGCCCAACAACGCTATTGTCGGCGGTTCGGGCGATATTGCCGTCGGCGGCGCCCTGTTTAAACGGATCAACCGCCGGCCCGGCATCGTCATCGCCAATATCGGCGACGCCTCGATGGGCTGCGGTCCGGTCTGGGAAGGGATGATGTTTGCGGCCATGGATCAATATCGTACCCTGTGGCCCCAAGAGATCGGCGGCGCGCCGCCCATCATCTTCAATTTTATGAATAACTTCTACGGCATGGGCGGCCAGCCCAAGGGCGAAACGATGGGCTTCGACACTTTGGCCCGGGTCGGCCTGGGGGTCAACCCCGAAGGTATGCACGCCGAGCGGGTAGACGGCTACAACCCGCTGGCTCTGGCCGATGCCATCGAGCGCAAACGAAAAATCCTGGAAGAAGGGCGCGGGCCGGTTCTGCTCGACGTGGTGACTTACCGCTTCTCCGGCCACTCGCCCTCGGATGCTTCTTCCTACCGCGACAAAACCGAGGTTGACCTGTGGCGGCAGCAGGATGCCATCGTCACCTTCCGGCAGTACCTTCTCGACAACGGCCACGCCGACGAGGAACAGTTGGACAGTTTCACAGTAGATATTACCGACCGCCTGATTAAAGTGCTGGGGGCCGCCGTATCGCCTGAGATCTCACCGCGCGTCAACACCGACCCGCAAGCCGACGTCATCGGCGGGATGATGTTCTCCAACCAATTCAAAGATCGCCTGGCCGAAGGCACGCCCGAAGTGCTCATCCCCAAGGCAGAGAGCCGCTGGAAAGTTACCCAGGAAAAGTTCCGCTTTGGCCTTGACCCTTCAACCGGCAAGCCGCTGCCCAAGCTCAAGTGCCTGACCTACGCCGAGGCCCTGTTTGAGGCCATGATTCACCGTTTCTATGAAGACCCAACCATGGTGGCTTACGGCGAGGAAAACCGGGATTGGGGCGGCGCGTTTAGTGTTTACCGGGGCCTGACCGAGTGCCTGCCCTATCATCGCCTGTTTAACTCTCCCATCTCGGAGGGCGCTATCGTCGGCACCGCCGTTGGTTATGCTATGTGCGGCGGTCGTGTCGTGGCCGAATTGATGTATTGCGATTTTATGGGCCGGGCCGGCGACGAAGTTTTTAACCAGATGGCCAAGTGGCAATCCATGTCGGCCAATGTGCTGCAAATGCCGTTGGTACTGCGCGTCTCCGTTGGCTCAAAGTACGGGGCGCAGCATTCGCAGGACTGGACCTCGGTTGTGGCCCACATTCCCGGCCTGAAGGTAATGTTCCCGGCCACCCCCTACGACGCCAAAGGTATGCTCAACCTGGCCCTGCGTGGTACCGATCCGGTGGTCTTCTTTGAGAGCCAGCGGCTCTACCCCGAGCCGGAAACCCTGGTCGAAGGCGGCGTGCCGCTCGGCTACTATGAGGTCGAGCTGGGCGAGCCGGCCCTCCGCCGCACCGGTAAAGACCTGACGATGGTCACCATCGGCGCGACTCTTTACCGGGCGCTCGACGCGGCCAAGGAGTTGGAAGAAAAGTACGGCCTGTCGGCGGAGGTTATTGACGCTCGCTTCCTCAATCCGCTCAACTATGAAAAAATTATCGAGTCGGTCAAAAAGACCGGCAAAGTAGTGTTGGCCTCCGATGCTTCCGAGCGCGGCTCCTTCCTGCACACTATGGCCTCGAACATCAGCCAACTGGCTTTCGACTACCTGGATGGCCCGGTGGCGGTGGTCGGTGCGCGCAACTGGATCACGCCGGCGGCAGAGTTGGAAGACGCCTTCTTCCCCCAGAAAGAGTGGATTATCGACGCCATCCACGAACATGTTTTGCCTTTGCCTGGTCATCAAGTCACCACCGTGCAGACCGGCCAGGAAATTTTGCGGCGTAACCGGCTGGGGATATAAATAAACCGGCTTGCTCATTGTTTTCCCTTTTCAACAAGAAGAGTCCCGGCAGTTGCCGAGGCTCTTTTTGTATTTCTCAGGGTGTGTTTTATAATTAATAGTCTCGCTCTGATAGGGCAGCCGAATGACTCAAGCCACTCTCTCTATTGTCGCCGACTTAAAACATCTGGCCCAAATACGCCAATTTATCCAACAGCAAGCCAAGTCGTTTGGGGCTGACTCAGATGCCGTTTTCAGTATGATTATGGCGGTTAATGAAATGGTGACTAACATTATCATTCATGGTTACAGCAGCCAACCGGGACCTATCGAAATTGAGGTGAGATTGGCAGAAGATCACTCACTTGTGGTTCATCTGTGTGACCAAGCCGCCCCGTTTGATCCCACGGTCGTGCCTGATCCAGAATTGAATCTGCCGTTGGACAGGCGGCCTCTCGGTAGGGTGGGAATTTATCTGACTCGGCGTATGGTGGATCAGATGACTTATCGTCTCAAGCCTGGGGGGGGCAATGAATTGACTTTGCTAAAGAAAGGTGTGCTGTAAATAAACTCAGTTCAACTGTTCACTGACCATTATTACTATTTTTAAGGAGGAAACCGATGGATATTACTGTTCAACAAAAGCAAGGCCGGGCGCCGGTGACCGTTCTGCAAACCCACGGCGATCTTGACGCCTCAAATTATCAGACTTTGATTGCCAAAGCGCAGCAGGTTTATGACGCCGGAACACGGAATATTTTGATTGACATGAGTGACACCGAGTTTATGGGCAGTTCCGGCCTGGTGGCCCTGCACAGCATTGCCTTGCTTATGCGCGGTGATGAGCTATCTAATCCTGAGTCAGGTTGGGCTGCCTTTCACGCCATCGACCGTGACCGGGACACGGGCCTACAGCAGCATATCAAACTGTTCAACCCCCAACCTCAAGTAGACCGTGCCCTGGAGGTATCGGGATTGAAACAGTTCTTTGAGGTTCACACCAACCTGGAGACAGCAGTCGCCTCGTTCTAAACGGGTTACGTCCTATGTATTCCGCTTCTGTACTAAAAACGTAAAACGCGGCACATCGTGGATTAAAGTCGCCTCGATTAGAAACCCGGATGACTGAGTTACTGTTATTATAATGAATGTATAATTCACGGCACACAAACGAATGAGGTTCTCAGAGTGTTTAATTTTAGTGGCAAGAAAATCAAAGATAGTTTAACCCGGACGCGAAATTCGTTTTTTGGACAGATTGCCGGACTGTTTGGGGCTACCCAAATTACCGACGAATTATGGGATGACCTGGAAGCGCTGCTCATCCAGGCCGATGTCGGCGTTGACACCACCACCCAATTGGTAGAACGGCTCCGCCAGCGGGTTAAACAAGAGGGTATTACCCGCACCGACCAGGCCGAGGTGATGTTACAAGAAGAGATGCGCCGGCTGCTCAATGGTGATGCGCCTTCCGAAGTCGATAAAAAGCGGATGTTAACCGTCATTTTAGTAGTGGGGGTCAACGGCTCCGGCAAAACGACCACCATTGCTAAACTGGCCGCTTATTATCAAAAACAGGGCAAAAAGGTGGTCCTGGCCGCGGCCGATACGTTTCGCGCCGCCGCCATTGACCAACTCAAGATTTGGGGCGAGCGAGCCGGCAGCCCGGTGATCGCTCACCAACCCAACGCCGACCCCGGGGCCGTTGTTTTTGATGCCCTTAAAAGCGCCCTGGCCCGCAAAGCCGATATGGTCATCATCGACACGGCCGGGCGGCTGCATACCAAGTTCAATTTAATGAAAGAGTTGGAAAAGTTAAAGGAGATTGCCCGCAAACAGGTTCACGCCGCGCCTCACGAAACCCTGCTGGTGTTAGACGCATCCACCGGCCAAAATGCGCTGGCCCAGGCCAAACAATTTAAGGCCAGCGTCAACATTACCGGCGTTGTTCTAACCAAGCTGGACGGCACGGCCAAAGGCGGAATGGTCTTTGCCATTGGCAAAGAACTGGGCGTACCGGTGCGTTTTATCGGCACAGGCGAGAAACTTGAGGATTTGCAGCCGTTTGATGCTACGGCGTTTGTGGAAGGTTTGTTTGAAGCTTAAGCTTATTTCCGGCGATGGCCGATCACAAACATTTCGCCTTCCAGAATTTCTATACGAGTGATTTCCAGATCGGCGTCGACGAGCAGGCCGGCCAGGGTTTCATTGACCGTTTGGGTGATCGACTCGATCATCGACTCGGAGAAGGCAAAGGGACCCATTTTGGCCTCTTCAACTTTGACAACCATGCGGCCTTCCTCGACCACGGCCGTGGCGATAATTAATGAGTTGAAATTAACCGGCCCTATCGCGTTAACCTGGCCGCTAATATAAATCCGGCCTGAGGTAAACCACACCTGCGGATTATTCAGCGGGATGCGGCCGGTTTCGCTCAACTCCTGGGTAACCAGGGAGGTGATTTCTTCATTGGTGATCCGTAAGCTGGCTTCACGGGTGCCGGTGGCTTCCTGCAAAGCTTGATTAAAGTTTTGTTTTAACTGATCGGCCGCCTCTTGATTGACCGGAATAGAGCCACCCGGCGGGCCAGGCGTCGGGTCTTGCCCGCCCAGGCCGCAGGCCAACCCGGTTAAGACCAGGACGCTCAAGACAAAAACTAATCTTTTGTAAGTGGGAAAGCAAGACACGGGTAGTAGTAACTCCTTGAAAATAGTGATTAGTAATCAGTGATTAGTGATTAGTAATCAGTGATTAGTAATCAGTGATTAGTGATTAGTGATTAGTTGTCGCCCTTCAGGACATCGTAGAAAGAATGAGCACATTAACAGGACAAT
>CAZUNT010000048.1:19436-36932 GCA_964622215.1 uncultured Caldilineaceae bacterium | reverse complement strand
AGTGACATTTGTCACTAAATAGGCAACTCTTTATTTGGTATACTGAAAGAAAATTCTAATAAGTTTCATAAAGAGTCATCATGAACTTGTGGTACACCACCAAAGATGAAAATCTGGAGTGCAGAATTAATTCTGCACTCCAGAAAGTTATTTTCTAAGAAGTGTTCATAAACCTAGGCACGCCACCGATAACGAAAATGTCTTTCGGCGGTCGGCGGTCTGCCGTCAGCGGTCTATTTACAAAGGAGGTTTGCCATGCTTAAGCGATACAAACACCTACTGGTACCCCTGGATGGTTCGGAGTTAGCCGAGCTGGCCCTGGACGATGCCTTCAGCATTGCCCAGCTCAGCCAAGCGGAAATCACCTTACTTCAGGTCATTCCGCCGATTGATTACATCGTGGGGGCTGAAACGGGTTATCCCATTTTTGTAGATCAGCAATGGGACGCCAAAAAGCTCAATGCCCTGGAATACCTGCAAGGCATCTGCGAGCGGATGAATTGCCCGGATGTAACCACCTACAAGGTGGTAGAACTGGGGCCGGCTGCCGAAACCATCATCGACTATGCCCGTGAGCATCCCATTGACCTGATCGTGATGGCTACTCACGGCCGGTCTGGGCTGCCTCGCTGGGTTTACGGCAGCGTGGCCGATAAGGTCTTGCGCGGGGCACATTTGCCTATTCTGCTGATCCGAGCGCACAAACCGCACGAGGCGTCGAAATGACCAAAGCGGAACATTATCGCCAAATTCTCAGCACCCTTGACGATTGGGATACCTTTCTCTTGCAAGAGTCTGGCTTGCCGGGACCACGCGGCAATCTGGAGTTAGCCCAGGTTGTAGCCGACGAGGGAGGCGAAGCTCTTTTTTGGCGGTATCTGGGCTACGGCCCCGCTATCGCCCCGACCAACTCCGCCCAGGAATTCCTGGCTTTCTGCGGCGTCGTGGGCTTGGGCCGACTGCTGGCCGAAGGCAAAACCGAAGTCCTGGCTACCCTGCACCGGTGCGCGGCCGATCCTCGCTGGCGCACCCGTGAAGGGGTGGCGATGGCTCTGCAACGGTGGGGTGAGCAAGATATGGCGGCTTTACTCCGCGAGATGGCGGACTGGAGCCGGGGTAATCCCCTGGAGCAGCGAGCAGCGGCGGCGGCTTTGTGCGAACCCAAATTACTGAAAGACCCGCCGCAGGTCGAGGCAGTGCTGCAAATTCTGGATCAGATCACGGCCTCCGTGACTACCGCCAACGACAGAAAAAGCGAGGCATTTAAAGCTTTGCGTAAAGGTTTAGGTTACTGTTGGAGCGTGGCTGTAGTGGCTTACCCCGCAGCGGGCAAACCGCTGCTCGAAAAGTGGTTGGTCAGTAACGATAAAGACGTACGCTGGATCATGAAGGAAAATCTAAAAAAGGATCGCTTGAGCCGGATGGATGCGGCCTGGGTAGCCAGGTGGCGAGCACAGTTGAAATAAGTTAACTCAAAATTCTCGTTCCCAAACTGAGTTTGGGAACGAGAATTTAATCCACAATTCTTAAAAGTAGGGATCGAACAACCCGGCAGAATTAAGAAAGGCTTGGTTGAACAGCGCCGGATTCGTCGGCTTCAACCGGAGGAGCGCCGGCCATAGTTTCCCAGGCTATAGGATTGCGGGTATATAAGTATATCGCCGCCGCCAACAGCGCCAGCAACACAACCAAACCCACAATACCGGCTAGCTGGACCGCAGTCAGAAAGACAAAGGGCGGCCACAGGAAGCTGTCACCAATACTGGTAATCAAAGTTGCATTCTCCGGCATAGTGAAACCGGAACTTTGCGCTACCGAGGTAAAGAAAGAAGACATCCCGGTCGCAATGTAAAAGCCCATTCCTAACGTAATCGTACCGGCAATAATCATGCGCAGGATGTTTCCTCGCATAATGGGGGCAAACATAGCGACAACAAAGGGGATAATGGCCAGGTCGGCAAAGAGCAAAACCCGGTTTCCGGGTAAGATGATACTTAACAGGATGGCAATGGGGACCAGGATAAGCGCACTGGAAATAGCCGCCGGGTGTCCGATCAGGATGGCCGAGTCAAGGCCAATATAGATATCGCGTCCGGCAGCCCGCTTTCTCATAAACTCTCGAGCCGCCTCCGATACGGGGATTAAGCCTTCCATCAATATCTGGACCATTCTCGGTAACAGAACCATTACCGCCGCCAAGTTAATACCGGTCTGGAGGACTTTAACCACGACACTTTGAGCATCGCCGGCATTGTAGTAACCCAGGATACCCAAGACCAACCCAATCACCAACCCCTGAATCACCGGCTCACCCACCACGCCGAACTTCTTTTGAATCGTGTCTGGATCAGCATCCAGGTCTCTCAACCCAGGAATCCGGTCGATAACCCAGTTGACCGCAATAGCAATGGGCACACCGGGAGCCGAAGTAAGGTGAGGAACTGAAACTCCGGGAACGCCATAAAAGTGTTGAACTCCTTTAGCTGTCCAATCGGCCAGGAAGAGCGCCAGAGCCGCCGCGATAGCAGAGGCAATAATGCCATAAACCAAACTCCCGGTGGCGGCAGTTACTAGTGAACCGATGAAAGCAAAGTGCCAGAAGTTCCACACATCCACATTCAATGTCTTGGTTACTCGCGTGACGAGTAAGACAACGTTCACCAGTAAAGCGACGGGGATAACCCAAAGCCCCACATTGGAGCCAAAGGCGATAGCGGCGGCTGAAGGCCAACCTACATCGACCACATCTCGCTGAATACCCAGGTTAGTGACCAAAGCCTGGGCTGCCCCGGAAAGAGTGGACCACATCAACCCAATAATCAGGTTGATGCCGATAAAGGCAATACCCACCATCACGCCGGCTCTAAAAGCCCGCCCCGGTTTGGCCCCTAATATCAGGGCGAAGAAGAAAATGATAATCGGCAACATGACTGTTGCCCCCAGGCTATCAATGATACCTTTGATTGTAGTCAGAAAAACATCCATTGTTCCCTCCTGATAGATTTAAATACTGTCAGTTTATCTATTTTTTTGTGGCCAGTATAAAAAATTTCTACACGCTCAAAGCTTTGGCAATTTTGTTAATTACCTCCTCCTTTCCCATCCCGGTCAAGAAAGCCAGAGTTTGGATGACCGGAACACCCAGGTCGGCCGGTACAGGCGTTGTGGTTACAACCAAGTCAACTCCCTTGATCA
This sequence comes from uncultured Caldilineaceae bacterium, assembly GCA_964622215.1. Lineage (GTDB taxonomy): Bacteria > Chloroflexota > Anaerolineae > 4572-78 > J111 > DSQQ01. The sequence continues at coordinate 33,737 of CAZUNT010000048.1, read as the reverse complement.
TACTCCGGATTTCCATAGCTTTACACTGCCGGGTTACTACGGCAATACCCCGTTCTTTCATCGCCTCTTCAATCGCCTTAGCGACTACAGTTGAAGTAGCAATCGCCGTTCCGCAAGCAACCAATACTGTTTTGGGTGAAGCCATAACATCTCTCCTTTAAATTTATATTTCTTCGTTGAACTAACTGGCTTGGTAAAATCTTCACTCAGAACATCTACAAGATTTTTTCGATATCCTGAAAATCTTTCGCCTCCATCAATTGAGCCACCAACTCGGATTGTTGCAACAAGTTAGCAACTTCTTTTAACATCTCCACCTGGGTTTTGGGTTGGTCCAGGGCCAGCAGCAGCACTAATTGCACTTCTACCGGTTCATCCGGCAGGGCCATATTTTTAAACACTACCGGCCTGGTCAAAGTTGCTAAAGCCAGACCAGATTTTAGAACATGGTCAACATCTGTATGGGGGATAGCTGCATTTACAGCGCCGTCTAAAGGTAGACCGGTGGGGAGTTCTTTTTCGCGGGCCAGGGTGGCCTGTACAAAAGAGGGGCGAACATAACCGGCTTTTAACAATAAATTTCCCAGGTGAGAAATTACATCCGAGGCAGTTTCTACGTTTAGATGAAAACTACTGGTAGCCGGGTCGAGTAATTTTAACAACGTCGTCGTCATAGTATCATCTTCTCCGATGATTAAAATTAGCTATGGTTTGACTAAAACAAACCAGTCATCAATCAGGTGGGATCAGGCACTCTTTTCTCCAAAATCACTTTCGATCAGGGAGCGCATCGCCTCAATGGCCTGGGCCTCATCTTCCCCATCGGCAATGAGTTTTACCACGGTTCCCTGGCTGGCCCCCAAACCCAGTACCGCCAGGATACTCTTAGCATTCGCCTCATATTCATCCTTAACTACCCGTAAATTTGATTTGAACTTGTTGGCCGTTTGGACAAAAAGAGCCGCCGGGCGGGCATGTAGACCTGCTTTATGATGGATGGTAACTTGGATGTTTTGCATAATGTTCTCGCTATTTTACGAGCCTTAAATTTAAGACAGAAGATTTATGATTTGATTGATGACCCGCTCTTTTCCCATCCCCGTGAGAAAAGCTAAGGTGACAATAACCGGAATGTCTAATTTATGGGGGATCGGCGTCGTACTTACCACCAAATCCGCCTGGGCAGTAAATTCTGGAATCTGGGAGACCTTACAAGCGATGGTTGTAATCTCTACCCCCTGCTCCAAGAGAGCAACTTTTATGGCTTCGGCCACAATCGTTGAGGTGGCTACAGCTCTGCCGCACGCAACCAGGACTGTTTTAGGTTTACCTATAGTCACAAGACAATTCCTTTCAACCGTAGGGTAACTCTTAACCAGATTATAGGTAACCTCAACCAAGTTCCATATGACGATCAAGAGCCAAAACCCGCCTGGCTGCTTTCTCATCGGTAATCATTACATCGACATAACCACCACGCAACGCCCCAAGAATAGCCAAATCTTTAGTTTCACCTCCGGCTATGGCAATAACCCGCTTACTTTTTTTCAAACTCTCCAGTTCTAACCCGACAGCTCGCCTATTAATATCTAGATCTAATACTGTCCCATTAATATCAAAAAGCTGCCCGCAGATTGCACCAACCGCACAACCGGGTTCAGCTCTTTTTACTGATACGGCTACCTGTTGATAAGCCGGATTGATAATAGCTAATTCGGGGCCAACGGCCCCAATACCTATCAAAATAAGGTCGGCCCGCCGGGCTAAGGCCAGTGTTTCGGCCACGGTTGGCTCATTCAGCAACGCGTCACGGACTGTTTGGCTCTCCACAATCATCGGTACGTGCAAATAGTGACAGTCGCCGCCAATGGTATTCGCCAGGAACTGAACCAGGCCCACGGCATCAAAAGCAAACCCTTCAGAGTTGCCGGCTCCCCCAATCTGAATAATTTTCCGCTGAGGGCTAGATTCGACCCGCAAGGTCTTGATAGTATGATAGATGGCCTTGCCAAAGGAGACACCAATAGCAGTATCGTCCCGTAAAACGCTGGTCAAATAGCGGGCGGCCAGAGAACCCAGCCCTTCTCGCATTTGTTGCTCGTCTTTGTAATCAGCAATCAATACCCGGGCCGTTTCTAAGTGGAAACGTTCCTCCAAGCGGGCTTCTAATTCAGCCGAGGACTGCCAGGGATAGTTGATGGTAATCTCTACGACTTTTTCGCGTAAGGCCTCTTCCAGTAAACGCGACACAGTTGATCGGGATACATCAAGAACGGCCGCGATATCACCCTGATTCATCTTCTTTTCGTAATAAAGCATCGCAACTTCGGCCAGGAGAACGAGATGTTCTTGGATAGATGTCATGGGTTTATGCTTTCAGAAGCACTCACTGTTTCTCACAAAAAGAACCGCACAAAATTGCACTTTATCTCAAGATGAACAATCTCCCACAACTCAAGAAAATATTCAGTTATTGAAAATTTTCTCAAACCGCAGTTTACTATAACTCGGCAATAGAGGCAAATAATATTTACAGCCTTAAATGGTGGAAGATAACCATCTTACCCTGGCGATGATGATAACGGGCTTGCTCAGAGCATGGAATTTAAGGTTTAGGGCCACAGTCTTTACTCCATATCCCCGTCCATTCGGGCAAACGCGCCCAGCCGTGGATACGAATGGCCTGGGCTAACTCCGGCCCAAAGAAAAATTCGGTTTGGCCGGCGGCCTCCTCCACACTGGCAAATTGATAGTCGGTACGGATCGTTTGCCGGGTAAACCCCCACTCGCCTTCCAGCCAGGCATAATACTCGGCCAGGCCGGGGGTAGGCGGCGCCGGGGTCAGGCTGCCGGTGGTCAGCGTTTCGATGATAATGAGCGCACCATCCGGCGCGGCCAGGCGATGCATCTCACGCAGCACCCGGCCAATTTGGGTTTGCCACTCATCGGCAAACCACCCTCGCAGGTGACCGATAGCCCAGCCGGCCGTGACGACTTCGGCCCAGCCGGTTGGAAAAGGTAAGCCCCGCATATCTCCCCGGACCAGGTCCCACTGTCCCTCTGCCTGGTCTCGTCGCTGTTGGTGTTCGTGCAGCATGGCCGCGTGCAAGTCAAGCCCTACGATCTGGCCGGCCAGGTCCCGCAACAGAAGTGGTAAACGTCCTGTGCCCGTACCCAGGTCAAGGATACGTTTGCCGGCCAGCGAGGCAACTCGCTGCAGCGCCGGAAGCAAATTACCTTCGTGATCCTCAGGGGTAATCAAGCGATGATAATCGGCCGCACAGTAAGAATAAATGTGGCGAAAATGATCCATAATCTCCTCATTCCGGCGAATTATAGCAGAGTTTAATCAAATTTCTCATTTCTCTCGTATAATATAAGTAGACAACTGTCACCGGGAGGTCACCTTCCGGTTGGCTTATGGGCTGTGGGGTATGTTTTATTGTTCAAGTCCTACTCTTGTGTTATCATGTACTCAATTCTGTAATCACTTTTTTAGCCAGGAGAGTCATAATGATTAGAACGCAAATACAGATAACCGAGGAGCAAGCTCAAGCCTTAAAAGAAATAGCCAGGGAACGGGGTATCTCTATGGCTGAATTGATTCGCCAGAGTATAGATGGTTTTATTCGTGCCCGTAATCAGCCAACGTTAGAGGAAAGACGCCGGCGAGCTTTGTCTATTATAGGTATTGCTTCATCTGGAGTATCGGATTTAGCCACAGAGCATGACCGTTATCTGGCTGAGGCTTATGGAGATTTCGGCAAATGAGGGTGTTTGTTGACACTTCCGCCTTTCTTGCCGTTATGGATGTAAATGAACAAAACCATCCAGCGGCCAAGGGGATATGGGAACAGCTTATACGCGACAATACGATTTTGATTTGCACCAATTATATTTTATTGGAAACACTGGCGCTTATCCAACGTCGCTTTGGCCTGCCCCTGGTTACGGCGTTCCAGGATAATGTTGCGCCTTTCCTCAATGTCGAATGGGTTGATGAGTCGCTTCATCAAGCGGGAGTGGCGGCTTTGCTCACCGCAAATCGCCGCCAGTTAAGCCTGGTGGATTGTGTTAGCTTCGAGGTCGCCCGACGGTCAGGCGTTGATACCGTTTTTGCCTTTGACCAACATTTTGTCGAACAGGGTTTTACTTGTTTATCTTAACAACGCTCAACCCTCTCCACTCCGCCGCACTACCCCCTCGCGCCAGGCGTAAACGGCGGCCTGGGTGCGGTCGTCCAAGTGGAGCTTGCTGAGGATATTACTGACGTGGCTTTTAACCGTCTTTTCACTAATGACTAATCGCCCGGCGATGTCGGCGTTGCTCAGGCCATCGGCGATGAGGCGCAAAACATCTAACTCGCGGTCGCTGAGGGCGGTGAAGGGATTAGGTACATCCTGGCGCGCGCCGTGCAGTTCTTGGACCACACGGGCGGCCACGCGAGGATGAAGGACCGCCTCACCCTGGGCCGCTTTACGCACCGCGTCGACCAGTTCTTGCGGGCCGGCATCCTTGAGCAGATAGGACAGCGCCCCGGCCCGAATCGCCGGGAAGATGTGTTCATTCTGGTGGTACGAGGTCAAGACAATGACCTGGGTGCGTGGGCTAACCCGTTTAACCTGCTGCGTGGCGGTCACGCCGTCCATACCGGGCATCACCAGGTCCATCAGCACCACGTCAGGGGCATGTTCGGCGGCCAGTTGCGCGGCCTCCTCACCCGACTCAGCCTCGCCCACAACCATAATATCGGGCTGTGTTTCCAAAAAAGAACGCACGCCCTGGCGCACCAGTTTATGATCGTCTACGATGAGGACGGTAATTGATTCGGCCATTTTCTCCACTCACCCATTAGATTATGTTTCGCATCTCACTATCACCTTAGTTCCCGCCCCCGGTTGGCTGGTTATGCTTAACTGCCCTCCAGCCGCCTCCACCCGCTCGCGCATACTACGCAAGCCAATGCCTTTGCCATTTGTCATAGCCGGGTTGAATCCTCGGCCATTGTCGGTGATGGTCAGGTTCACCTGGTTTTCCTCCCAGGCCAGATAGACTTCTGCCACCGTCGCGCCACTGTGGCGGGCGATGTTAGCCAGCGCCTCTTGAGTCACCCGGAAAAGGGTTTGCTCCAGCAGCAAAGGCAGAGATTTCTCTCCTCTCACCCGCACTTCGGCGGTGATGTTGTTCTGGCGCGACCAATCGGCCACGTACTCGCGCAGGGCAGGAGTTAAGCCCTTGTCTTCGAGGGCAGCGGGGCGCAACTCCTGAATGAGCGTGGTCAATTCCTGCTGAGCCTGGCGGACCAGCCGCTGCGTCTCCATCAAGCGGGTTTTAGCCGCGGCAGGATTTTGCTCAAACAGAGCCAAGGCAGCCCCTACCTGCATCGAGGTGGCAAAAACCTGCTGCTTGACCGAGTCGTGCAAGTCACGGGCCAGCCGGTTACGTTCCTCCACCGTAGCCAACTCCTGGCGAGTCTGGAGCAGGGTTTGGAGTTGAATAGCCATCTGGTTCAAGCGGTGGGCTAACTGGCCCAGTTCGTCGCCGGAGTTATCCTGGACCAATACGTCAAAATCGCCTTTGCTCCAGGCATCGGCTGCCCCGGCTAAAGAACGCAGGCGGCGGGTCAGGCTCCGAGCAATGAAAAAACCAAAGAAAACTCCGGCCACTACCCCCACAATCAACATCGCCAGCCCGACCGGTAAAATGGTCTGTTGCAGCATAGTCTGTAAAAACTCACTTTGCTCGATGGGAAAAGTCAACTCAACAAAAATGACGCCCAGCAGGGTTTGCTTATTTGAGTCAAAAATAGGCACACTGGCGACAATATAATCGGCGGAGTCACGAATTCCCAGCCGCGCCGGATCGCTTTCACCCTGTAAAGCCGCCTGGAAAGTGGGGAGGGCTTCAGGCTCAAGCTGTTCCGGCAAGCCAGCCCCTACGGTGACAACTTCAGCCGGAAAAGTTGCCAGCACCTGGCCTTGACGATCGGTAATGACGAGAGCGACGACCTGCCCAAATTGAGCCGGCAGATCGTCGCCTTTCTCGCTGCGGCTCTCACGGGGGATTTCGATAACCAGGGCATCTCCAATAATAACTTTATCCAGCCATTTATTGAGACCGGCCTGGTCAGGCGGCGACTGTTTCAGATAAGGTACCAGGGTTGGGGTGATTTTAAGCAAGCCATCGGCAATCAGAGTGGGCAACCAGCCTGACCCATAGTAGAGATACCATAATAGGAGCAGGCCAACCCCCGCCAGCACCAGAACAGTCAGGACAATAGACAGAGCGTAGGCCAGGGTCAATTTCCATTGCAACCGGCGAAAAAACAGCAACAGCCGCCAGGGACGTCGTAGGTTATGGAAGGCCGGTAATTTCTGCTGGATCCGTTTCATAACTTTTAGTATACCCTAAGCCGGGCAAAATGTCATCAGGCTCAGGGTGGGCTGGTTGTCGGTCTCTGGTCGGTAAATTAAAAAGCTGGGAAATTAATAACCACAGGAATCCACCCCCAGACCTGGGAAAATCAGACATTAGTCTGATTTCAAATCAACCACTCTGAACTATCATAATGGGGTGTAAATTTGGCTCGAGGAGAGAAATTTTATGACAACAATAACTCAACCGGTTACTAATGGGACAACCCGCCCCCTATGGCAGCTTTTCTTTGGCATTATTGACCGGCCTGTGACGACATTTCAGGCAATTGCCGCCCAATCAAAGTGGTCCATGTGGGCAGCGCCACTGCTGGCGCTTATCTTGAGTCTGGTCATCCTGCTGCTCGTACAGACGCCCCACACCCTGGTTTTGGCTCGGGGGCAAATGGAAGAACAACTGGCCACCCTGCCGGAAGAGCAGGTTGAAGCAGCACGGGCAGGGATGGAGATGACCATGTCGCTGCCCTTTATGCTGGCGACAAGTATAGGCTTTGGCACACTGGCGCTGATTGTCGCCACGTTGGCCCAGGCCGCCTTACTGTATTTTACGGCGCTGGTTAGCGGCGGCGAGCTGACCTTTGGGGCAATGTTCAGGATGAGCGCCTGGAGTCGGATACCTATGGCGATCAGCGCACTCGTCCAGGCCGGTTTTATTGCCGTCGCCGGACGGCTGATTCAGTATCCCGGCCTGTCTTTCCTGGTTGCTACCGGCGATTTGATGCAGGATGCCCGCAATCCGTTGTTTGTTTTGCTCAGCGGCCTTGATCTCTTCTGGATATGGCATTTGCTGCTGGTAGTGGTGGGAGTGGCAGTAGTGGCCCGTTTTGGCCGGGGTAAGGCGCTGGTACTGACCCTGGTCTATGCCGTACTGGCCCTGGCCCTAACCGTGCTGCCCGTTCTGCTGTTTGGAGGTATGGGGGTAGGGTCTCAATAAGCCGATATACTTTCTTGATCCAATTTTCAAAAGGGACAAGGTAACTATTGGTGTCCAAGTGCCTAACATGATAATATGAGGGGAGAAACCTATCTCCCAAAAAGTAGCATGAAGACCCTAAAGGTTTTAAAAAACCTTTAGGGTCTGGAATAATTCACTACAAGGACTTGTGACATGTTACAAAAATTCGTTATCGGTTTAACTTTAACCCTTTTGACCAGTCTAATTTGGCTGGTTGGTAATTTTACTAAAATTTCGATAGCCAAAGAGGGTGAAACCCTCCCAGGCTACCAGGTCGGGTCAACCTCGCCGGGTGAAACTTCATTGAGCCATCAAGGACAGATCGATCAAACCCCAACCCCTGAGGGGACGGTGACGGCGTCAAGTAACTCTACCATATACCTTCCTCTCATCATGCGTAATTATTGTCCTAACCCTTTCAGTTACAATGAGTTTATCCTCTACAATATGGAAAAAATCAATGTAAAGAGGATATGGCTGTGTAATCAAGGGAATGGTATAGTTGTGGCTGTAGTTGACACCGGGGTTGACCTTGACCACCCAGATTTGCAGGCTAATCTTGTAACCGGAAAAACCTTTGTCAGTGGAACAAGCACCCCTGATGATGACAACGGGCACGGAAGTCACGTGGCAGGCGTTGTAGCCGGGGTAGGTGGTAACGGGGGTATCATTGGCGTGGCTCCCCGGGCCAAGATTATGCCAATAAAAGTGCTTGATTATGGGGGTTCTGGGACCATTTTTGGGACAGCCGAAGGGATTCGCTGGGCTGCCGACCATGGGGCACGGATCATTAATATGAGCTTTGGGGGAGTAAATTATTCCTCCACCCTGGTAGACGCGATCCGTTATGCCTCCAATAGTAGAGGCGCTTTGTTGGTTGCCGCCGGTGGAAACTGCGGAGATGAATCCTACTTTCTCAACGGTTGTTCTTATGAAGATCAACCGGTCTATCCGGCCAATCTTTCCAGCGTTATGGCCGTAGCTTCTACCGACGAAAATGATAACCAGTCCAGTTTTTCCAACCAGGGCAATTATATTGACATTGCAGCGCCTGGCAGCAATATTTACAGTGCCTACAGAGCCGGTGGATATAGAATAATGAGTGGGACATCCATGGCCAGTCCCCACGTGGCCGGTTTGGCGGCCTTGATTTGGTCTCAAGATACCAGCTTAACTAATAGCCAAGTAGGAACAAAAATTAAGAATACGGCCAACGATTTAGGCACTCTGGGTTGGGATAGCAAGTTTGGATATGGCCGTATCAATGCTACGGCAGCGATGGGACTCTTACAGACAACACTCGCGACCTCTGATAATTCTTCTCCTGAGGAGGTTTCTACCCCCGCTACTCAGGCCCCCTTCGTGCCCGGTGAGATTCTGTTTAAACCTCAACCGGGTCTCTCGGCCAACGACGTGCTCGATCTAGCTAATAACCCCGAAGTTAAAGTGACCGACCAGATTGCCGAAATCGGTGTCCAAAAGCTAGCTGTGCCGGCCGGACAGGAAGAGGACTGGCTGGCAGAATTACGCCAGTCCAACCAGATGGAGTATGTGGAGTTGAACTATATCATCACCATCCAGTAATGGGGATACAAAAACCTGTCAGGTCTGCTAGACCTGACAGGTTTGAAACCGGGTTTTCGGACAGACTTGTAATAACACCATCTACGACAAATGTTGTAGACCGAATCCATCTCTAACCCGTTTATCCCCTGGTTCATTTCTGTTAAACTGGTAAGAAGGACCGCCGACCGCCGACTGTTAACCACCGCAAAAACAAACGAGGTAAGGGTTACTGCTGCGGTCAGATATTCCCCCTGGGAAACTTGGTTCTCTGCTATTGGTGGTCGTTCAAGGAGATTTTTGAGATGAAACGTGCAATAGTTATTCTACTCGTTCTAACGATTGTGGGCGGCGCAAGCGTGGCCGGTTATTACTACCTGACCCCTGTCGAACCGCAAACCCTGGCTGAAGACCCCCTGGTAGAGGTGGTCAAGATAGGGCGGGAAACATTGGTCGATACCGTCAATGCGACCGGCCGGATCGAGGCCAAAGCCGAGGTGGAAATGAAATTTGAAACCGGCGGAGTGGTTTCTGAAGTCCTGGTGCAGCCCGGCCAACACCTGACGGCTGGAACCGTTCTGGCCCGGCTAGAAACCAAAACGTTGGAGCTGGCCATACGCAAGGCCGAGATTGATTTAAAGCAGAGTGAGGCCGATTTGACGGCCTTATTCGAGCCAAAATTAACCGAAGAAATCGAAGCGGCGCAGGCCCAAATTGTCAGCGCCCAGGCCAAATTAAACAAGCAACTGGCCGGTCCCGACTCGGATGAAATAGCCAAAGCCGAAGCCGAGTTGAGCAAAGCCAAAATTAAGCTTAAAGAAGCCCAATGGGCTTACGATCAGGTGGCTTATAAGGGCGATATTGGGGCGATGGGGGAGGCCAATGAGTTACAGCAAGCCACCCTGGACTATGAAGCAGCTTTAGCCGACTACAACGCAGCGATCGAAGGCCCAACCGAAACCGACATTGCCGAAGCTCGGGCCAGCCTGGCCGATGCTCGCTCCAACCTGGCTAAACTGATCAAAGAGCCGAGTAGCTCCGAAATAACAACCAAACAGGCTGTCGTAGACAAGGCCAAACTCGATCTGGAGGAGAAACAGGATGATTTGGAAAAAGCCACATTGGTTGCGCCCCGCGATGGGGTAGTTTTGGAGGTGAATATTGAGCCGGGCGAGCGCACCTTTGATGACGCCAACGACGACCCGGCCGTAGTACTCGCCGATACCTCCACCTATCTGCTCAAAATGGAAGTGGACGAAATTGATATTGGCCGGATTCGGCAGGGACAGGAGGCGGCGATTACCCTGGATGCTATTCCCGAAAAAACCTTCGCCGGCCACATTGCCGATGTAGCTCCGCGCCCGGTCAAAAAGGATAACGCCGCCAATTCTATCGTCACTTATGAAGTGACCCTCACCTTCGATGAAACCGACCCACGCTTGCTCTCCGGCATGACCGCCAATGCCGCCATCGAAACCAACCGGCACCAGGATGTGGTCGTCGTGCCCAACCGGGCCATTCAGATTGACCGGGGCAGCAAAGAGCCGGTGGTATATGTAGAAAAATTAGATGATCAGGGCCAGGCGATGCGGGTGGAAATTGAACTCGGTTCGCGCAACGGCTCAGTTACCCAGGTGGTGGCCGGGCTAAAAGAAGGCGACCAGGTGATCGTCAAGAAGCAACTGGGGCTTGAATCAGGGCCAAGCCTGTAACGGGTGATAAAGATGGACAGTAATCTGGTCATCAACGCCGAAAACTTAACCAAAACATATGCAATGGGTGAAATTGAAGTTCACGCCTTACGGGGAACCTCCCTCCAGGTGCAGCGAGGCGAATATTTGGCGATTATGGGCCCATCCGGCTCCGGCAAATCTACCCTGATGAATATTTTGGGCTGCCTGGATCAACCAACTTCCGGCCAGTATTACCTGGAAGGGACTGATGTGGCCCAACTGAACGACAACAAGCTGGCCCAAATTCGAGGCAAGCGGATTGGCTTTGTTTTTCAAAGTTTCAATTTACTGCCCCGCACCAGTGCCCTCCACAATGCTGAACTTCCGCTGATTTATATGGGCGTGATCGGGCGGGAGCGCCATCGCCGGGCCGTCGAGGCCCTGGGTATGGTGGGGCTGGGCGATCGGCTGCACCACAAGCCGAATGAGCTATCGGGCGGGCAACAGCAACGAGTAGCCATTGCCCGCGCCCTGGTAACACAACCGGCCATTATCCTGGCCGATGAGCCAACCGGCAACCTCGACTCCCAGGCTAGCGAAGAAATCATGGGCATTTTTCAACGGCTGAACGAGGAGCAAGGTATCACCATCATCTTCGTCACCCACGAACCCGACATCGCCGCCCACACCCGGCGAATTGTTCGATTGGCCGATGGCTGTGTGGTCGAAGATCACCCGGTGGCTCAACAGCGCCGCGTAGCCTGATATGTAAAACGCAAAGTGTTACAGAGCCAAATCATTACGTTTTACCCATCACGTTTCAGTTGAAAGGATTAATTCAATGCTGTGGGAAAGTATAACCGTTGCCTTACGTGCTCTAACCATCAATAAGCTGCGCACTGTACTGACCATGCTGGGTATTATCATCGGCGTGGCGGCGGTGATCGCTCTTATCTCCATTGGCAACGGTTTCCGCCAGCAGATCAACGAAGACTTTGCCAGCCTGGGCATCAATATCCTATCCATCTATTCCGGCCGATTCTCTATTTTTGGCCCGGACGGGGAAACCACGTCGCGCACTGAACAAAAGAAAAAACCACCCGAACCATTAACCTTGGGTGATGTCGAAGTGTTGCGGGACCCCTTCCGAGTATCTAATGTCATAGCGGTAGCTCCCGAATACAATGTTTATTCTGCCCAAACCATCGTGCGGGGTCAACAGGAAGCCGGCGACGTGTCAATCACCGGAGTAACCCCTGAATATGAAAGCGTCCGCAACATCTCTCCTGAACTGGGCGAGTTCATCAGCCAGGAACACGTAGACCGGCGGGCGCGGGTGATTGTGTTGGGGGCCAGGGTGGTCGAGCAGTTATTTGAAACCTTTGAATATCCAATTGGCCAGGCCGTCCGGATTAACGGGATTACATTTGAGGTTATTGGCATGCTGCCCAAAAAGGGGATGAGCGGCTTCGGCGGTGACCAGGATAACGCGGTATTTATCCCTATTACCACGGCCCAAACCCGTCTTGACAGCGCCGGCGCGTTTCGAGGCAATTTAGTCATCTCCGGCATCTACGTTCAAGTAGACAGCCAGGAGAATATGGACGCGGTGTCGGACCAGATAACAGTGGCCTTGCGCGGAAGCCATCGCCTGGGTGAAGAATATCAAAACGATTTCACCATCATCAACCAGGCCCAACTCCTTGAATTTGGCGACAATATTGCCGCCGGTTTAACTGCCTTCCTGGGGTCAATCGCCGGCGTCTCGCTGTTAGTCGGCGGCATCGGGATTATGAACATCATGCTGGTTTCCGTAACCGAACGCACCCGCGAAATCGGCATCCGCAAAGCCGTAGGAGCCAAGCGGAGTGACATTCTCCTCCAATTTTTGATCGAGGCTATCGTCATTTCCTTGATCGGCGGTTTTATGGGCATCGGGCTGGGGTATGTAATTTCCTTCCTTTTGCCCCAATTGATGCCTGACATGGGGGAAACGGTCGTCACACCCGGCTCAATCTTACTGGCGACCGGCTTCGCCGCAGCCATTGGCCTTTTCTTTGGCGTTTACCCGGCTACCCACGCCGCCCGGCTCAAGCCGATTGAGGCGCTAAGGTATGAATAGAGAGATTGGAGATTAAAGCAAGGGCATGATAATGAAACCCTGGATTATACTAATCTTGATTACCTTTTTAACTCTGACCGCCTGCACCTCGGTGAGCGGCACGACGCCCACACCGACTGTTGTGCGGCTGGATCACTCGGTCATGACGCCGACAATACCGGTGGAGACAGTGGTCGATGTAGCGCCTAGCACAACGCCCATTCCTTTCCCCAGTCCCACTTCCACGCCGACGCCCCTCTCCTTCGCCACACCAACCCCAGCTACTCCTCATGACACCCCTACCCTCACACCTGAAGCAGCCGCGCCCCAGGTCGAGATCATCACCGCCGGGTTAAATCTGCGTGAGGGGCCGGGAATAGACTATTCGGCTGTTGGCACGGTCTCAAAAGGGGAAATATTTAAAATTATCGGCCTCAGCCCCAACCGAAACTGGTTACAAATCACTACCACTGCCGGCAAGTCCGGCTGGATTTCGGCCCAGGCAACTTATACTCATATCCTTGGCTCGCTTGACGCTGTACCGGTCGTTGAAGCTGCCCCGGTCTCCGGTTCTTCGTCGCCCGTCACCGGCCAATCGAATGGGGCGGCCGCAGCAACTTCCGGCAACCAGATTGTCTTCACCACCAGCAGCGGTGGTGATCTATACGCTATCAATGCCTCTGGCACGAATCTACAAAAATTAGCCGGTGGCGTGATTGACCCGGTCGTCTCGCCGGATGGGAAACAGGTAGCCTTTACCCGCTGGGATGGAGCCAAGTTCGGCGCACTGTATGTCCTGAATCTCGATGGCGGCGGTGAGCGCGTCGTGACCGGCGACATCCGCCAGCCCAAGTCACCGGCCTGGTCGCCAGATGGGCAAGAAATCATCATTTCCTTCCAGCACGGCGGCACGGTTGATCCCAAACCCGAATGTCGAACCTTCGATTCTGACGACGGTTTCCAATTGCCCAACGTCAGCGAGATCACCAGTGTTCACCAGAACGCCGACGGCAGCATCCGCATTTGTTTTATCCGCATAGAGGATTTGCAATGGGGGTTGCGTCGGGTCAACCTGACCACCGGTCAGGCCGAGGATTTACCCGCCGACCTGTACAGTTTCAATCCCACCTGGGATCCTCAAAACCCCTGGCGAGTTCTCTACGATGGCCAGCGCGGACTGATGCAGCTTGATGTGGACAGCGGCAAATTACAACCTTTCACCGACGATGTGCGCGATACCGCCCCGGTCTTCTCCCCCGCCGGGACGAAACTAGCCTTAACCTACAAGCAGCACGACCATTGGGAAGTTTATACTTATGACCTGGCTACCGGCAGCCGCCAACGTTTGACCAAGCCGCCCTTGTTGGCCAATCCGCAGTACAACAGCGCTGCCCCGGCCTGGTCGCCCGACGGTTCGCAAATTGCCTTTGTCACCGACCGCAGCGGCCAATGGGAAATCTGGGTAATGAACGCCGACGGCAGCAACCAACAGCCTCTCTTCTCTCCGGAGATACAGGCCAAACTGGAGTTTGAGTATCACGGGATGAATGAGCGAATGTTAAACTGGATCAAGTA
>CAZUNT010000048.1:8467-19336 GCA_964622215.1 uncultured Caldilineaceae bacterium | reverse complement strand
GGACCAGGTGATTTACTTTTCCACGGGGTAACCCGCTTGTTGCCAGGCCAGGATACCCCCCTCCATATTGTGGACCCGTTTATAACCTCGTTCCCGCAAGAACTCAGTCACCTGACCGCTGCGGTTGCCGCCCCGACAGGTAACAATAACCGTTTTATCGGTGGGGATCTCGCTCAGGCGATAGGGAACCTGATCCATTGGAATGAGGATGACGCCGGGGATGTGCCCCTGGTCATACTCCTCTTGCTCGCGCACATCAAGCATAAAAACATCATCCCGCTCTTGTAGAGCCACCGCCGTGTCGACATCAATCCCCTGGGGCAGGCTGGCCAAGTCAATATTAGCGGCCGGTTTGTCCATAACTGCGGCCTGGGTGCTAACGCAGCCGGTCAGAATAAATATCAAGCTAAGTAAAATAAAAAGAAAAAGGCGTTTCATTAGGTCTCCTCTTCGGATAGATTTTAATTGGCCTCAGCCGTCACTTGTCCCAATTCCAACCAATCGCCAACGGACTGCCCCTTTTCATCTAACAACCGCATCTGTATGTGATAAGTCCCGGCCGGGAAGTCGGCGGGGATCCACAAAGCGTAATTATCACGAATGCGCTCGCCGGCAGTCCAGTGTGAGGTTGGATAGCGGCCAAAAGAGGGAGGCGATGTCTCCACCAGGGCCACCGTGCCGTCGCCGGCCAGCAGGCGCAGGCTGGTTTGATAATCGCCGGCAGGCGCTGCGGTGGCTTCCCAAAACAGGACCATCCGCAAAAAATCGTTACGCTGGATGATCTCCCGTTCCGGAGTTGCGCCGAGCAGGCGGATACCTAAGACCTTTGAGGTTTTAGAAACCTCAAAGGTCTGATCTGGCATGAGCCAGACAATCCCCAACTCACCCACTTCAGGTGGGTGAGCCGGTCGAGTGACCGTCACCGGAACAGCCATCACATCGTTCCAGCCGGGGGCGCCGCCTTCAAGCACCGGCAGTCTAATCCAGGTTGCCGGATCATACAACCCGGTTACGAGAAAATAATCACCAGGCGGTGTACCCGCCGGCACGCGAACGGCATGACGATCCTGAACAAAACCCCACGGTTCCCAGCGAGTCGCCGGCAGGTTGCCGGGATGCAGGTTATCCTGCCCGGCATAAAGATGTTGGCGGTCGTCAACTAGTTGGGCCAGGGCGCTGTAATTGGTCGCCAACGGCTGGCGGGCTTGCCAATACACCGTCAAGTCGAAAGTTTGGCCTGAGGCAACGGTAGTTGAACCGAGATCGTAGCCCAGCAGGTTGACCTGATGGCCGAAATTTATCCGGCGCGACACTGCGGCCCCGGCCACCTGTGTTCCATCAAAAACGTGTTTGAGGGGGTTATCGAAGCGATCCAGGTAGAGAGCTTTCGTCAGAAGGAGGGATAAGGCCAGTATGGTTAGAGCTTGAAAGGTGGGGTTAAAGGTTGAACGTTGAAGGTTGAACGTTGAAGGCTCGCGAAGCGAGTTGAGCGTTGAACGTTGAACGTTCAACGTTCTAACGCTCAGCACGATGATAGCGATGAGGGCCAGGGCAGATATACCATTAGCTACTTGTCGCACCGGCGTCTCACCAAAGTAGAGAGAGACATGGTGACGACCTGCCGGAACAGTCACGCCGATTAGCCCACGTTCGGTGACAGGAGCAATAGCGGCGGGTTGGCCATCCACCCTAGCTTGCCAGCCAGGAAAGTAGAAGGTATGAAATACAGCCTGAAATGGCAGCGGCGAATCAAAAGTTATTTCCATCTGATTGACCCCGTAGCGGGCCGTTTCGACCGTGGCTGCGGCGGGCAGGTAGGTTCGATCCAGCCGCTCGATGGTTGTCCCAGCCTGATACAACGGCTCCAGCGGCGACTCGCGAGGCACTTGCTGCACCCAGATAGGCAAGTATTCACCGAAGGAGGTGGTACCAATCGCACCGCCGGCATGCTCATAAGTCAACATACCGGTCAAAGTTGGGTCGGCGGGGAGGGGGTTGTAGTAACGTGGATACAGAAGCGGCACGGCGCTAACAACGATGAGGATGCTCCCGGTTACGGTTAGCCCCAAGCTCAGGCGGCCGGGCAGAGTCGCAACGGCAGCGCCACCCAAAAGGGCCAGTAGAAAAGCAGTCACACTCAAGAGCCGGTGCGGCTGCTGTACAAAGGCGATCAGAGGCAGGCGATCCCAAACACCGGCGGAGAGAGGCAGCATCATAAAGATAGTTATGACTAAACTGATGGTAGTGAAGAACAAAACAGGAATTGCGAATTGTGAATTGGAAGATTTTTGTTGATTCAGGGATAAACTCCAAAAAAGCAGACCTGTGGCGGCCAAGGCTACCTGGGCCAGGCCCAGGGTAAGAGGGTCGCCGGGGTTGAGCAGGCCGGTATTGGCAGGAGGGGGGAAGGAAAAGAGTTGGGAGAGGTTAACGAAGTTGGAGTGGTAGTCGAAATCGGGAGGCGTGACAACCCGATAGGTTTGGGCATATTCTCGCTCAAGGTTAGCCGGCAGCCAAAAGAAGGCGGTGAGGGCCAAGCCCAGGATTAAGGCTGCGACGACGCGAAGTAAATCGTGAAACGTAAAACGTGAAACAGCTTGTCCTGCGACCAAAGGGAGTGTCGAAGGGTGAAACGTGAAGAAAAAATCGACGGTGAGATAAAAAATGAGCAGTGGCAGAAAGAGTAGGCTAGAGATGTTGTGCGCCAGCAGAGCAGCGCCGAGGGTCAAGGCGCTGAGGGGCAGGTAGACTGGCCGGCCGGTTTGTACCAAACGTCTCAAGGCCCAAAAGGTCAGGGGAAAGAGGGCCAAGGCCCAGGTAACGGGTAAACTACCTCGTAAAAAGATATTGAATAGTTGGTAGGGAGCGTAAACATAAGCTACTCCGGCCAGCATCCCGGCCAGTGGTCCAAACCAATCCTTAACCAGCAGATAAACCCCAGTAGCCGCGACGAGTAAGGCCAGGGCAGCGGAGGCATTAAACGAAGCGACAGCACTCAGGCCGAGTAAATGAAATATCTCGGTCAAATAGTATGAAAGTGGAGCATAGAATACAAAAAGAGGTAAGCCGTACCCATAGGCCAGGTCGGGCCACCAACGGGCAAAGAAAACGCCCTGGTGGATGAGGTGATCCAGGGCGACCAGCCGGTATAGATGCAACAAGCCATCGGCGCTGCGGGTCAGGGTGGGTTGGATGAGGGGGGTGAGCGCCGGGAATACCAGCAGCCAGGTTAAGAAGAGAAGAAGAGAGGGTGAGGCGAGGAGGTTGTGAGATGGGGAAGTGGTTTTCTTCGTATCCTCGTGTTCTCGCCCACTTCGCGCCGTATCCTCGCCTCCTTGCGTCCTCACTACCCCGCGTCCTCTAATCCTTGGGCATTGCTTTTAAGGCATAGTAAGCCGGAGCAGCCGTAAGTTCCGGGTAGGTGGGGTAGACAACGCTCCAGTAGGTCTGCTCATCTTGCAGAGTCCAGGTAGGATCGGCGACGTAAATGAGGCTCATCACCCCAATCCAGGGCTGCCAGTTGGCCTTGGCATAGGTATAGGCGCGCACAAAGTAATCAGCTTGCTGTTCCGGGGTGACGGCATGCCACTTGTAGGGGGAATCCGGCCGGGGATCAATTGTCCAGCCAAATTCGAGCAGCACAACTTTTTTGTCGGCGTCACCATTTTTGACCATAATCGCCCGAACATCTTCGACGTGGCGGAAGCAGTAGACCCGGCGCAATTCTTCGGGAACGTTATTCTCCGGCTTGAAATCGCCAGGATTGGCCAGGCCAGGGGTACGGGCGACTTCGGCGGGATCAGTTTCGGGTGATGAACCATAGCCAGCGCCGTGCGCGCCCAAGGCATCAAAGTAAGGTTTAGCCCCGGCATCATACAACCCCTGAATGTAGTAAGTATCGGGCCGGGCCACGTCGTCGTTGCGGGTGGTCGGGGCCAGGCCGGCGCTGATGATGACAGGATAGGGGTCTACAGCCTTAATGGCTTGATAGGCCACTCTGAGCATTTCGGTGTATTCGGCGGGATTGGGCGGACGATTACCCCATTCGCGGGCCAGGTTCGGCTCGTTCCAGATTTGGTAGGCGTCCACTCGGCCTTTGTAGCGGGTGGCTACCGCCGCAGCGAAGTCGGCGAAATCTTGCAAATTATTGGGTGGGCCAACTTCCGGGTAACCGCCTCCGGCCCACTCGGGCTGTACCCCCAGGCGAGCAATCACTTTGAGGCCGTGAGAGTCAATCTGGTCCATCACCCGGTCGGTGCGGCCCCAGTCGAAAGCGCCCTTGCCCGCACCCTCGATTTCACGCCAGGCAAACTCCTGTTTGACCCAGCGGAAACCGGCCTCCTGGACCAGTTTCAAATCCCGGTCGGCAATTTCTTCTTTCCAAAAGAGAAAGACTTGCATACTGTAGTCCGGTGAACTCATCGTTACCGGGGCGGCATTGAGCGGCGCGCTGGCAACTGGTGGAGCTGCCGGCGGCTCGGTTGGGGACGGTGGGCTGGTTGGCTCTGCGGTCGCCGGAGCCTGGGCAGTTGCTGCTGGAATGGCGGCGGCCTCGGCCGGGGGTGAGGTTGGGGCAGGAGATTGCGGCTGGGCGGCAGGTGTGACCGGAGGAGGTGTCGCCGGAAGCGTAGTGGGTGTGGTTTGACTCGTATCTCCTTGAGAAAAACGCACAACCTCATAGGTGGGAGTCGGCGTGCCTTTGCGGGGCACACTGGGTTGATAAAAGAAGACGGCATAAGCCGCAAAAGCGGCAGCGCACATGAGGGCCAGGACAATACCACCCCCACCCAAAATAGGCAGCAAAAGCAACAAGTTAAAACGTTTCTCTTCAGGCTGGAAATTTCTCGATTGATGCATAATTTAACCTTTTTTACTTCGGCATACCAGCCAGGGCCGCATAAGCCGGGGTATTAAGAATGCCGAAGTTAGCCAGTTCGGTTCCCGCAGCGGTAACGCCATAATCCAGGTTCCACAGGAACATTGGGCCAACCCAGCCTTGCTGCTTGGACCATTGATATGCTTCGACAATCCACTTGGCTTGTTCTTCAAGGGTGTTGCTGCGAGCATATTCATAGCCGGGTTGCGGGTTACCGGAGACGGCCCAGCCAAACTCAGTTGGCGAGATGCCCTTGCCGCCATCCCCATTGTTGGTCATGATGGTGCGATACCCCTCCATTGTGCCCCGGAAACACCAGCTATGGTGGCGGTTGGTAAAGGTGCCGTGACCAGGGTCACCGCTGGCTTCTTCAGGCGTCACCGTCTGCCAATCACCCAGGGCCGGGCAGAGGTAGCCGGAGGGGTGCGCCCCCAACACATCAAAGTAACCTTTGGCCCCGGCAGCATACATACCGTTTAGATAATCAAAGTCGTCTTTAGCCAGATCGCCCACGTTACCTGCCGGGGTGAGCGCCCCGCTGATAACTATCATATCTTTATTGACCGATTTAATAGCATTATAGGATGTTTGCAATAGTTGCACATAAGCAGCCGGGTTAATCCGACCTTTACCGCCGGCTTCGTACCAGAGATTCTGTTCATTCCAAATTTCGATAGCTTGAGCCTTGCCTCGATAGCGGTCGGCTACGCGAGCCACGGCCTCAGCATATTTGGCCGGATCGGCCGGTGGGCCTTCCACACTTTTATCATCGTCACCGGGACGCGCCCAATCGGGCGCTTTGGGAATACTTAGCATAACCTGGATGCCGTTACCTGCATACGCGCCGATGACTTCATCCCAGAAACCCCAGGAATACCCTCCCTGCGTGGGTTCAAAATCTTTCCAGGCCATCTGGAATTTGACCCAGTTAAAGCCCATCGCCTTGATGCTGGCGATATTGGAGCTGGTGTTGCCCCGTGGGTCAACCTGTATCCCATACCCAAACGGCACATTCACCGAGGCCGCTGCCGGCGGCGCGGCCGGGTTCGATTGGGCCGGAGCCGCTGCCGGCGCTTCTTCTACCTGCGGCTTAACCTCCGGCTCCGGCGTCGGCGTATTCTCCGGCGTTGGTGTCGGCAGCGGCGTCGGACTCGGCGTTGGCGTTGGCGTCGCCACCAAGACCGCCACACTCCCCCGCGGCACCGCCGCACTCACATCCTCACTCGACGATATCGCCCCACTCACCTCATACGAACCGCCCGCGTCCGGCGCCGTCCACTTGTAGTTGGGACTGCTCAGGTCTGCCGTCGCTTCGGCAATCACGCCCCCCTCCTGATTTTGCACCCGCCACACCACTGTGTACTGGCTCTCCACCGGCGGAATAACCAAATCCAGGAATTTGCGGATGACGGTCCAAATCTGGGCGTCGTTGTTTTCATTCAATAGATTCTGCACCGCCACCCCCCGCAGGTTGTATTGGGCCACAAACTGCAATTTCCGGGCGATGCTGGCTGCGTTCTCCAGGTACACTGTCCGCTGGGTGTTGTTAGCATCCAAATAAGCAAACCAGTAGGTCCCGCTGTTGGCGTCGAACTGTATCCCCGTCGAAGCTTGCAGCCCCGCCAGGGTGAAATCCACTTCCTGTCCCGGCGCCACCACGTTCTGATCCCCCACAATCTTGACCGATCCCAACGGCTCCAACGCCTGCTGGTAGCTGATGTCGTAGGTCAGCCCGTTGTATTGTTCCGTGCTCAAGGTCGTCAACAACAACTGGATCTTGTAGCGGTTGATCTGTCCCACCGCCCAATCCAGCATTGCTTCCATCTGCCCGCCTTGCGTGTATGCTTTCGGGTCCGGCGAAGTTGGCACTTTCACCACGTCGGCAATCCGGCCCAACGCCTGCCAGTCATAAGCCCCTGTGTTCCAATCCTCCGCCGATACCTGCTGCGGCAACTCCACCCGCACCGACAACAGCTTGTTCTCCGGCAACGCTTCGGCCACCTGTTGGATAAACGAGGTGTACTCCGGCCGTAAATCCGGGTTGATCCCTCGATAGTCAATATCGATCCCCTGGTAGCTGTTGCGCTCCACTAGGTCCACGATCCCGTCCACATGCTTCTGCCGCGCTTCCCCATCGATCAACAGGTTGTCGATCAAATCCGACCGGATTGACCCATCTCCGCTCCAGTTCCGCAGCGACGGGATGACCGTAAAGGTCGCATTCTGGATCTGCGCCGCCAACCCGCCCAGGTCCCCCACAATCTGCCCATCGGCGTCCAGGTATAACCCCTGTGGGTTGATCTCCACCAGCGTGTCTTTCACATTATCCGGTAAGGGCGCGTTCGGGGTGTAGTCCGTCGAGACGTTCGGGTTGATAGCGTGGGTTTGCATCACTATCGCCGACTCCGGCAGATAGTCCAACTCCGACTCAATCGTGTCTTCGCTCAAAATTTTGCGATTCGGCAGCCACTCCCAGCTTTCCCCCGTCCAGGCATACAAGTCCAGGGTATTGTAAGGCTCCGACTCATTGGGAATGGGCAGGGTCAACACAACCTTTTCTGGGGCGGCCCCTTTGACCTGAATCCGGTAGTAGGGACTTTTCATCACCAGGTTAGGCGGGATACTCTCTGCCGCCGTCAGCAGAGTGTTACCGGCCGAGCCTTCCAGAAACAGGCTGCGTGGCACCGCCTCCAGTTTGACCCGAAAGGAGCGTTTGATACCTTCCGGCAGAAAGGTGATCCGCGTGCCATCCGGGTCCTGGATCGCCCCACCCTCTCGCCCGATGCTTTCATAGCCGAGGCTGAACAACCGGTCGGCCAACGAAATGGGCGGCAGCAGCAGCGCGCTCAAAATTAACAGCGGAATCAACACAAAGTTGATTACGACTCCGCCTACCCGGCTCTCTAAAACTGACTCAAACGAATCGACAAGCGGATTTGATCTGGTGTTTGACGACATAACTGGATTCGCCTTCTCCTTTCCTAACAAACAAGAACCCTACCTACCGGCAAAATCGCAAGCAACCCGGGGCAAGTTCGGCCAGGGCGACAGTCAAAAGTTTGCTCCAAATAAATACGCCGGTTGTTCCCAGAACCAACGCCTGACTGTGTCACCGCTACTAAAACAGCGTAAGTATAATAAAAACGAAAAAAAAGGGAAATAGGGGGGGTATTGCACAAAATTTAGTCGATGAATAATTACTACGAGTTGAATAGAAACGAGGCGCGATTCTAACACAAGCCTGAGTCTTTGGCAAGCCTAGAGTTGCACAACCAACAGTCTATCCAGGCCGGCCAAATCTTGCGCCAAGCGAATATCAGCATAGGAGAAATATTTTTTGGCTATTTGGGAAACAATCTGTCCCTGCGAAGAACCAATTTCAACCAGGAGGCTGCCGCCAGGCTTGAGTTTAGATGCGGCTTCAAACAGGAGCCGTTTCACCACTTCCAGACCATCTCCCCCCCCATCGAGCGCCAAGCGGGGTTCATATCGGCCCACCTCCGGGTCAGCCATAGCCAAATCGGGCCGGCTGACATAAGGGGGGTTGCTGACAATAAAATCAACCGGTTCGGCCAAAGGTTGTAATAAATCACCTAATAGAAAAATAATTCTGTCGGCAACGCCGTGCCGCCGGGCATTTTGTTGAGCCAGACCCAGGGCTTGCGGCGAAAGATCAATCGCGGTAACAGTTGCTTCAGGCAAATGTTTAGCCAGAGCGATAGAGATGCAGCCGCTACCTGTGCCGACGTCAACGATTTTGGATTTACGATTTACGATTTTGGATTTCAAATTTAAATCGTAAATCGTAAATCGTAAATCGTAAATCCGAAGGGCTGTTTCAACCAGGAGTTCCGTCTCCGGGCGAGGGATAAGGACATGAGGGTTGACCTCAAATTCCAGGCCAAAAAACTCTTTGCGGCCGGTGAGATAAGCCACCGGCTCGCGCTGCTCCCGGCGATGAAGCAAAGTTTCAAACCGATCAAGTTGATCTGGCTCAAGAGGAATTTGGGGATGAGTGTACAACCAGGTGCGGTCCCGGTCCAAAACGTGGGCCAGTAGCACTTCGGCATCCAGGCGGGGGGTCTCACACTCGGCAGAAGTAAGACGATGGGCAGCGGCAGTTAAAATATCACGTAACAAGGTTATTTTAGCAGGGTTAGCTTTTCGCCTAATATCTGGAGGTCTCCAACAAACTGGTCTGTTACTTTCCCTAAAATATGCCTCACACCTCAGCTGTCGCAATTTCCTGCAACTTTTCTTCCTCGTCGGCCCGGGTCAATTCCTCGATGAACTCGTCAATCTCGCCGTGCAAAATACTTTCCAGGCGATAGCTGGTGTAGCCAATGCGGTGGTCGGTGACGCGGGTTTGGGGAAAGTTGTAGGTGCGAATCTTTTCACTGCGGTCGCCGTTGCCAACCTGGGAACGGCGGGCCGCGCCACGTTCAGCCTGGACTCGCTGCTGTTCTATATCATACAGTCGAGCGCGGAGGATATTGAAGGCCCGGATTTTGTTCTGCAACTGGCTTTTTTCATCCTGGCAACTAACCACCAGGCCGGTGGGTAAGTGGGTCAGGCGCACCGCCGAGTCGGTGGTGTTGACGCTCTGGCCGCCTGGGCCGGTGGAGCGGAAAATATCAATCCGCACCTCGTTGGGGTCAATCTTCACCTCTACCTCGTCCACTTCCGGCAGCACCGCTACGGTAGCCGTCGAGGTGTGAATGCGGCCGCCGCTTTCGGTTTCGGGCACGCGCTGCACCCGGTGGACGCCGCTCTCATACTTCAGTTTGGAATAGGCGCCTTTGCCGGTCACCTGGAAAATGATTTCTTTGAAGCCGCCAATGCCCGATTCGTTGCTGCTAAGCACCTGGGGTTTCCAGCCCTGGTTCTCGGCATAGCGAGTGTAGATGCGGAAGAGATCGGCGGCAAACAGGCCGGCTTCGTCGCCGCCGGCCCCGGCCCGGATTTCGACGATAACGTTTTTCTCGTCGTTGGGGTCTTTGGGTAAGAGCATCAGGCGCAGCTTTTGTTCAAGCTGGGCTTGTTCGCTTTCCAGGCCGTCAATTTCTTCTCTGACCATAGCCCGCATTTCGTCGTCATCCCCGCCATCCGCCTGCATCTCACGGGCTTCGTCCAGTTGATTCAACACCGCCCGATAGCGGCGGTAGGTTTCCACAATCGGTTCGATGTTGGCCTGTTCCTGGCCGTATTTCAGCAGAAAGTCCGGATTGCTCGTTACCCCTGGGGAGGCCATCAATTCAAGTAATTCGTTATAACGCGCCTCAACGGCGGCCAATTTGTCTAACATACGTCTCCAAAACAAGATACGACCCGCCTACATCTTGCGGGCGGGTCTATTTTTATTATCGCCAACCAACATGATAATGAATAAAAGTGAGTAGTCAAGAAAGGTACTTTGGTGATTACCCACAAGTCTAAAATTACCCCAATGTTGGCTTGATTGGCGGCACTCGGCAGCCAGGTTAACCTGGCTCAGGGCCGGTGACAGGGGATTCCTGTCACCATCAGGAAGGCAGATCCGTTTAGCGAACGATGATATCTGCCTGTCGTAGAATACTATCCGGGATATCGAGGCCGATGGCCTTGGCTGTCTTTAAGTTAATGGCCAAAATAAATTCAGCCATTTCTACCGGTAAGTCGGCCGGCTTGACGCCCCGTAAAATTTGGTCGACCAGGCGCGCTGCTTGTTTCCCGTAACCGGTCGGGTCAGCACTATAAGACGTCAAGAAACCCGAATCTGTTACCGACACGGGATTTGGGCCCGAAGTAGGCAATTTACGTTGGATAGCCGTCTCTGCAAAATCAGCCGTTCGATGTCCAATCAGGCTATCCGGGAGAATAAAGATGGCATCGGCTTCTTCAGGAATGTTCTCAACGCTGGCCGGGATTTCCTCAGCCGTGTGGACCTCGCGGGTGATCAGTTCAACGCCGAGTTTTTGGGCAGCTTCGCGGACCTTGGCCAGCGATATGACCGC
>CAZUNT010000048.1:0-8367 GCA_964622215.1 uncultured Caldilineaceae bacterium | reverse complement strand
AGTTTTTCTACTTTATCGGGCACTCCCTTATAGATATACGTAACGTTTTGACCTTCTTTATAGCCGAATCCGGCCATATTCTCCTTAAAACTCGGCAGAAGGTCGGTTTCTAATCCTGCTGAGATGTTAACCACACCAATGGTGTAAGTTTTGGGTTGCCCCATACCGCTGCAGGCTGCCACCAACAGGCCGGTGATGACAAAAAGGATAACGATAGCTACGGAGGAATACTTTGAGTGCAATTTTGATTTCATTGAAGGTCCCCTTTTTCGTTTGTAGGATCGTTTAGCTTGTGTCGCCAGCTCAGTAGATGAGCTGGTTTGAATACCACACTTCTCAATGACTGATTCTTATAGTTAGTCTATCATAAAAATAGTCTATCATAAAAACGATCCTCGGATATTTACGTTGTGTCAAGGTTGTGTAAATACAACGTTAGTTATTCATTAAACTTTTCTGACAATAGGGGTTTCTACTCCTACAACTCACCCGACCGACTGGTGATCCGCTCCTGGACTGCGGCAATAAACTCGCCCACCGGCAGATCGTTCTGGCGGGAGCCATCCCGTTTGCGCAGGGAGACCGTGTTTTCAGCCATCTCCCGGTCGCCGACGACCAGCATGTAGGGGATTTGCAGCAGTTGGGCCTGGCGGATTTTGTTGTTCATCCGTTCCGGTCCTAAATCGGCCTGGGCGCGGATGTTGGCCTCGCGTAACCGGCGGGCCAGGTTAGCGGCGTACTCGTTGTGGGCTTCGGTGATGGGGATAACTCGGGCCTGGTCCGGCGAGAGCCAGACCGGGAACTTACCGGCGTACTGCTCCAGCAAAAAGCCAACCATCCGCTCGTGGGTACTGAGCGGAGCGCGATGGATACACAGGGGCGTTTCTTCCTGGCCGTGCGGGTTGACGAAAGTCAGGTTGAAGCGGGGCGGCACGGCGAAATCCACCTGGTTGGTGGCTAAGGAAAATTCCCGGCCAATGGCGCTCCAGATTTGCACGTCAATTTTGGGGCCGTAAAAGGCTGCTTCGTCGATCACTTCCACGTAGGGCACACCGCCATGCTGCATGGCCCGGCGGACCATATCTTCCGTTTTTAGCCACAGCCGCTCGTTGTCTACATATTTTTTGCCCAGGCCTTTTTTATGATGGGTGCTGAGGCGCATCACGTACTTTTCAATGCCCAGCAGCTTGAAATACTCCAGGTACAGGTTAACCACGCCCAGGAACTCGCTTTCAAACTGATCTTCCGCGCAGTAGATGTGGGCGTCGTTCATCTGCATCGAGCGCACCCGCATCAAGCCGAACAGTTCGCCGCTTTTTTCGTAGCGGTAGCAGGTGCCATACTCGGCCAGACGCACCGGCAAATCGCGGTAGCTGCGCGGCTTGCTGGCAAAGATTTTGTGGTGGAAGGGGCAATTCATCGGCTTGATGTAGTAACGCACGCCCTCCATCTCCATCGGCGGGAACATGCTCTCGGCGTAGTAGGGCAGATGACCGCTGCGCAGAAACAGGTCTTCTTTGGTCAGGTGTGGGGTGCGGACGCGGTCGTAGCCGGCCTTGTACTCCATCTCCTTGGCCAGTTTTTCCAACTCCTCGATGATGACGGCCCCCCGCGGCAGCCACAGCGGCAGTCCTGGCCCTACTTCCTCGTCGAAAGTGAAGATTTCCAGTTCCTTGCCCAGCTTGCGATGGTCGCGCTTTTTGGCCTCTTCCAGCATCTCAAGATACTGTTTCAACTCTTTTTTATTGGCCCAGGCCGTGCCGTAGATACGTTGGAGCATGGGTTTCTCTTCGTCGCCGCGCCAGTAAGCCCCGGCCACCGTCATCAGCTTAAAGCCATCGGCGGGAATCTGGTTCGTGGCTTCGACATGTGGGCCGCGGCACAAATCCTCGAAGGTGTCCTGGCGGTAGGTGCTGATGACCGGCTTTTCGCTGGTTTCGTTGCCGTACTCGTCGATGCCGCCCTGGGCCAGGCCATCAATTAGCTCCAATTTGTAGGGCTGATCTTTGAACAATCGGCAGGCCTCATCTGCGCTCACTTCCCGGTAAATAAAGGGGAACTTGCCGGCCAGAATTTGGCGCATCCGTTGTTCAATGCGCTCCAAATCTTCCGGGATGAAGGTGTGCAGACGGCCACTTTCATCTTTACCCAGGTCGAAATCGTAATAAAAGCCGGTGTCGATGGGTGGGCCGATGCCCAGCTTGGCTTCTGGATAAAGCTCCAGCACTGCCTGGGCCATCACGTGAGCCAAGCTATGGCGGAGTTTGTAGAGCTGCGAATTGCGCTCGTCTGGTTGGTTTGACATTGTTATCTCCTTCGTAAATAGCCTTTCTGGAGTGCAGAATTAATTCTGCACTCCAGATTTTCATTATCGGTGGTGTGCAGTAGCTCGTGACGACTCCTCGAAAATAGTTGCAGGTTTCAGGTTGAAGGTTGCAGGCTAGAAACTTTGAGCTTTCAACCTTCAACCACTTTTATCAGTGGGGGTAGTGTGCCGTTACTCAGGGTCATCAAGTGGTCTCAACTCCAGCTCATTCGCTTCTTCGGCGCTGATTTGTCGAACCTGAACTCCCATTTGGCCCAAAAAGCCTTCCAGAAAATTTAAATAACCCCGCCGGTGCATGCCAACACTATGCCGTTTGACCGAGGTTTTGATCACCTCAAGAATCCCAATCACCTCTTCAGCCTCCAATGGCCTGTATTGCTTGAAGGCTGAACGTAGATTCATAAGAATGAGGTGCTGCGCCAGAGTATAAGTGCCATCATCCTTAACCGCAGGAAGCTCTTCAAGCTCAGCAGGTGTTGGACTGAGCAGAAGTTGGGTAAATAATTCAGGTTCTTGCAGTTGCAGTATCAAGTCTTCTAAAGCCTCAATCACCTCACCATCGGTCAAATCTTCATTGATCGTGCCGGCTTGTAACAAACCTATCTCTGCATTCATAAGGTGCATTACATACCGTTCGCTGTGGTAATCTTTGCTTAAATTGAGCTTAAACCCCTCGCGCTCACCCGGCTTTCTTTTTCGTTTGGCCATTGTTATCCTCTTATGTCTCTCCCACATATTGCGTGCGTGAAGATTTCGCTTTTTCCCACTCCGAAAGCGCCATCCCGGTCAAGATCAGCGCCATACCAACCCCAGCCGCCAGGGTAAAGGTTTCATGCAGCACCAGCACCGAGGCGACAATTGTGACGACCGGGATCATGTAAATATACACACTGGTCTTCACCGGCCCCAAAAGATGAACTGCATAATTCCAGGTGACATAACACAGCGCTGAGGCCCCCACACCTAAAAAAAGTAGGTTAAACAGGTTCGGCAGCACAACCAGGCGCTCCAATCCCAGGCGGAATTCGAACAGCGGTAGAACCGGCAGCATAAATAGAAGCCCGTAGAAAAGCACCTTGCGCGTCACGGCGAACATCGCGCTTTGCTGCATACTGATTTTCTTGATCAACACACTGTAGAATGCCCACACGAGTGCCGCCAGGATCGAAAGCAAGTCGCCCAAGGGGTTGAGTTTTAAAACGATGCTGCCGTTAAAAGCAATCAAAATGATGCCCGCCATCGCCACGGTGAAACCGAGGAAGAAGTTGGCTTTGAGTTTTTCGTTCAAAATGGCGCGGCTGACCAGCGCGATGAACAGTGGCGCCACCGAAACCAACACACTCACATTGGCGGCCAGGGTGTACGACAGGGCAATATTCTGGCACAGGAAATACAAGGTTACACCGCACAGGCCAGCAGCCATAATTTTCCACTCATCCCGCAGCATATGGCGGTCCAGCTTGCCCCAGGTCAGGGGCGGCGGGCTGGCGATGAACAACGCCAGCACCGCCAAGATCAGCCGGTAAAACATGATCTCGACCGGTGTAAAGGGAACCAGCAGCACCTTGGTGGAAATAAAGGTAATGCCCCACACGAAGATGGTAAAAAAGGCGGCGAGGTGCCCCAGGATTTGTTTTTGTGATTCCATATTAAAAACTAAACCTTGCTCGCTACCGCCTCTAGCGCCATCTTTTCAAAGGCAGCTACGTCCAACGGCCCCAAATCCTCGCCGCTGCGGAGACGCACGGCCACTTGAGTAGCCGCCTGCTCTTTGTCACCGACGACCAGCATGTAGGGGATTTTTTGCTTTTGAGCCAGGCGGATCTTGTGGCCCATACGTTCGCTGCTGGCGTCCACCTCGACCCGCAGCCCGGCGGCTCGTAACCTTTGGGCCACTTCCTCGCAGTAGGCCACATGCCGGTCGGCGATGGGGATGAGCACGGCCTGCACCGGCGACAGCCAGACCGGGAAGGCGCCACCATAATGTTCGATCAAGACGCCAAAGAAGCGCTCCATCGAACCCAACAGGGCGCGGTGGACCATATAGGGCCGGTGAGGCTGGCCATCCTCGCCAATGTAGGTCATCTCGAAGCGTTCGGCCATGTTGAAGTCGAATTGAATGGTGCTCAACTGCCACTCCCGGCCCAGGGCGTCCTTGATTTTAAGGTCAATTTTAGGGCCGTAAAACGCGCCGCCGCCGGGGTCAATTTCATAAGGAAGCTTGGCTCGCTGCAGGGCCGCTTCCAACGCGGCTTCGGCGGCCTGCCATTGGGCCAGTTCACCGACGCCGTCTTCAGGCCGGGTGCTGAGGTAGGCCTGAAAGTCGGTAAAGCCAAAACTGCGCAGGATATGCAGGCAAAAGTTGAGCACAAAATCGATCTCGTCCGGCATCTTTTCGGGCTGAACGAAATGGTGCGCGTCGTCCTGGGTAAAGCCGCGCACACGCAGCAGCCCGTGCAGCACCCCGCTGCGTTCATAGCGATAGACCGCGCCCCACTCGGCAAAGCGCAGGGGCAGGTCGCGATAGCTGCGCAGTTTGTCCTTATAGATCATGATGTGGAAAGGGCAGTTCATCGGCTTGAGATAATATTCCTGCCCGTCAATGTCAAGCGGCGCGTACATATTCTCCTTATAGAAGGAGAGATGACCGCTGGTGTGCCACAGGGTACTTTTGCCGATGTGCGGCGAGTAGACCAAGTCGTAGCCGTGAGCCAGGTGCTCTTTACGACAGAACTCTTCGGCCAGGTGACGGATCAAGCCGCCTTTGGGGTGCCACAAGATCAGGCCGCCGCCGAGCATGTCCGGCTCGGCGCTGAACAGGTCCAACTCCTTGCCCAACTTGCGGTGGTCGCGCTTTTCAGCCTCCTCCAGGAAACGCAAATGAGCGGCCAATTCCTCCGGCGTTTCCCAGGCCGTGCCGTAGATACGCTGCAGCTGCTCTCGCTTTTCATCGCCCCGCCAATAGGCCCCGGCGACTTTCATCAACTTGAAGGCTGCGAGGTTGATCTCACCCAGGTGGGCCACGTGCGGTCCCTTGCACAGATCCTCAAAGGTATCGTGTTTGTAAGTGCTGATGACCGGCGGTGAGTCAGTCGGCTCGCCGTACTCGTCCACCCCGCCTTTTTCCAGCCCTTCAATCAATTCAATTTTGTAAGGCTGGCCGGCAAAGAGGGCCTTGGCCTCGGCAGCGCTCAACTCGCGGCGCTGAAAAGTGTGTTTCTGCTTCAGAATTTCGCGCATACGCTTTTCAATCGCCCCTAAATCCTCCGGGGTGAGGTAACGCGGCAGGTCGAAATCATAGTAAAACCCATCCTCGATGGGCGGGCCGATGGCAATTTTGCCGGTGGGGAACATCTCCAGCACCGCCTGAGCCATCACGTGGGCCAGGCTGTGGCGGATTTTGTAGAGAGAGGAATTTATATAGTCTTGTCGGTTTGGCATAGTTACCTCGTATAAACGACCGCGGACGAAATAAAAAATCCCCCGCCCAGCTTGGGGCGAGGGACTCGATTTCCACGCGGTTCCACCCAAATTTGGTTGCCGTTCAACATTTGAACGTTTAACCCTTTTATAGCCACTAACGGAGCCACCCGGAACCTCATACTTGCCCATGCATATTCTGAGGTTCGCTCTCGAGGGGTTTTCAGCCGGGTTCCGGGAGAAGGCTTCCAGCCACGGCCTTCACTCTCTGGCCCGGCGGAGCCGGTTTACTCATCTCGATCAACGCTTTGGTTTATCTTAGCGAGAGTCTAACATAAGGAAACGGTTGTGTCAATTTAGGGAGCATTCAGCTTGGGGGCAGACCTAACCCCCCGACCCCCTTCCCTTGTAGGGAAGGGGGAGAAAAGCGCCCTCCCCTGCGTCGGGGGAGGGTTGGGGAAGGGGTTCGCCTGCGCCGTCAACCAAATTCGCCCCCAAGCTGAAATACCCCCCAATTCCCCACATCACGGGTTATTATGGTATAATCCAAAGCTATGGACGAACGTACCGTATCACCCGATTTGCAATCAGCCGAAACCAAGCTCGATGCCACTCTGCGCCCTGTTGACTGGGACAGCTATTTTGGCCAGACCAGCGTCAAGCAAAACATCCAAATTTTGATCGAAGCGGCCAAGCAGCGCGGCGAAGCTCTGGATCACGTTCTGCTCTATGGCTCGCCCGGCCTGGGTAAAACCACGCTGGCCAACATCATCGCTCACCAGATGGGGGTCAACCTGAAAATCACCTCCGGCCCGGCCATCGAGCGAGCCGGCGACCTGGCGGCCATCCTGACCAATCTAAGGCGGGGAGATGTGCTATTCATTGACGAGATTCACCGCCTGGGCCGGGCAGTGGAAGAAGTACTCTACCCGGCGATGGAGGATTACGCCCTCGACATCGTCATCGGCAAAGGGCCGAGCGCCCGCAACATCCGCCTCAAGCTGCCCCATTTCACCGTTTTGGGCGCGACCACCCGGCTGGATTTGCTGGCCGCGCCGCTGCGCGACCGTTTTGGCGCGGTCTTTCGCCTGGAGTTCTACACTCCGGAGGAGTTGCAGCAGATTGTGACCCGTTCGGCGGCCATTTTGAAGGTCCCGCTGGAAACGGAAGGGGCCAGGGAAATTGCCGCCCGTTCGCGGGGCACGGCCCGGATTGCCAACCGCCTGCTCAAACGCGCCCGCGATTTTGCCCAGGTCCGGGCCGATGGCGTCATCACCAGGGTGGTGGCCCAGGAGTCTTTGGCCCTGATGAATGTAGACTCGCTGGGCCTGGACGACCTGGACAAAAAGGTTCTGCGCTCGATCATCGAAAAATTCGGCGGCGGGCCGGTGGGCCTGGAAACCATCGCCGCCAGCATCAGCGAGGAGAGCAGCACGATTATGGACGTCGTCGAGCCGTACTTGCTGCAACTGGGCTTCCTGGATCGCACCCCGCGGGGCCGGGTGGCGACCCCTCGCGCCTACCAGCACTTAGGTTTGACCCCACCAGAGCGACCGGCGCAGCCGACCTTGTTTTAGCATTTAAACAATGAGAAGTATTTATTCTCTTGCCTGGAGCCCAAACGGTCGATGGCTGGCCGCTTGCGGTGACGCGAGTAAAGTTCAGATCTGGGAACTCAATCAGGGTCAAATCGTCCAAGCCTTACCAACAAAAAAAGCATGCGCGAGAAGCCTTAGTTGGAGTCCTGACAACAAATTCCTAGCTTGCGGGCAGGGTGACTGGCGAGAGTACGATACCGGCCATATTCAGGTTTGGGATGTGGCCACCGCCGAACAGGTCTGGATGACCCAAGAGCCAACTTATGGGGTTTACTCGATCTGCTTTGCCCCTAACGGTCAATGGCTGGCCAGTGGGCATGGTTCTGGGATCACCCAAATTTGGGTAGCCCGGACGGGTCAGAAATACATCACCGCTACGGTGAGAGATGATATTAGAAATCTGATCAATGGCATTTGTTTTAGCGCCGACAGCCAGTATATTGCTTGTGGAACTTGTTATGAGGATGGTCTTTATATTTATTCCATTGACGGCAGCGTACTGCAAGAAGTTATTTTTCCCAAACATGCCAGTTGGGTAGATTTTGAGCACGTGATTCGTTTTAGTCCAGACAATGAATGGCTTGCCCGGGGGAGCCAGGATGGACAGGTGAGCCTGTGGAAAAGGTGTGATCCTTTATTATCGATGGATTTTACAGGCCACGAAGCGCCTACCTACGCCATAGCCTGGAGTCCCAATGGCAGATTTTTGGCCGGTGGCTCAAGATATGGGGAGATAAAGGTATGGGAGGTCAAATCAGAGAAGGAAGTGTGTTCGATGAGGCACCGGCCTTTACATAGCATTTGCTATAGCCCCGACAGCCACTTTTTGGCTAGCGGCGGCGATGATACGGCTATTCGGATTTGGGAGGTTGAGCCAAAAAGTCCGAATTTTGGCAGATGTGTGCAGATATTGGGATAAGAGATTGACAAGGACTGTTACGTTCAACAATTGCGAGATTGGCCTTACTCTAGCTTATTCATTTAGAGCGTGAAGGCCGTGAATGGCTGGGTGACTGCTGGTAA
>CAZUNT010000047.1:18543-37671 GCA_964622215.1 uncultured Caldilineaceae bacterium | reverse complement strand
TATAAACGTGTTTTTTGACCGTCCCCTCGGTGATGTAAAGGAGTTGGCTGATTTCGCGGTTTGAGGCGCCAGAAGCAAGCCAACGAAGTACCTCTAACTCGCGCTTGCTTAAAGGTTCAACGGCTAAATGGGAGTAGGAGGATGCCCCATTAAAACGGACAGGTATCGTTCTAAGCCAGTGTGACATGCCTAACCTCCTTCTTTATATATATGCCAGGCTCTCGCGGACGCTAGTTTGGGCGGCCTTGTTAGCCGGGAACCAACTGGCCACAACGGCCAGCACACTGATGATAATGAGCCAGTAGAAAACTCCACCGGCCGATTGCCGGTAAACTAATTCCGTGTTAAGCAGGCCAGACAAGGTGTGGACCACCACTTGACCCGCCGGGATACTGAACGGCCAGGCTATCAGCCAACTCAACCAGCCCAAAATCAGCCCTTCGCCAATAAACTGGCCGCCTATCACCAGCGCCGACGCGCCAATCGCCCGCATTACCCCAATCTCGCGTGTTCGTTCCAGAACGTTGATTGAGAGTGTGCCGCTTAGGGCCACGGCCCCTACAGCGGCAATGAGCAAAGCCATTCCGGTCAGCAGGAAGACCAAGATCGACAAACGGTCCAACCGCTCGCTGGTCATCCGGTGGGCGGTGTCCTCCCGGCTGACCTGGACTTCGTAGCCTAATGCTTCCAGACGTTGGCGTAGGTCAGTAGCGATGGTCGCTTCACTGGCTGCATCTGTGGCTACGGTTTGCACCTTGATGGCGCTGCCCCGGCCTACTTGGCGCAGCTCCCGCAGCAAGGTGTCGCGGGGCGCATAGATGGCCTGTTGATCAAGCGGCTCAAACAGCAAGCCCACGACCTGCCAGTTCGACTCGCGGGTGAGTGGAATATCTATCGTCACCCAATCACCCACACCCACGCCGACTTGTTCGGCCAGTTCCTGGTTCAACACTACGGCGTAGTGCTCGCCGGGTTGCAGCCAGCGCCCGGCTCGCAGTTGCGGATTGTAGCTAATCGAGGGTAGGGGAAGGCCGCGCAGGTTGGCTTTCTGGTCATCATTGGCTTCCGGTCGGCCCAGTGGACGAATTGAACCTTGGCCTATACTCCAGATTTCTACCGCTTTCACCCCCGGTTGGCTCAAAACGATTTCTTCGACCTCGCGCAGGCGGGCTTCTTTTTCCAGGTCAAGCAGTACATTCGCTTTAAAAATCGTGGTCAGGACATCATTATAGGTGTAGATCAACGAGGCTTGGGTGTGCATCACCATCATAAAGATGACTCCGGCTCCGACCAGGGTGATTTCGGTCAATAAGACCCGCTTTTTGTTGCGAAAAGTGTTATTGATGGTTAGCGCGGCCAGGCGGGGTAGAAATTGCGTCCTGGCCAGCAACCGTTCCAGCCACCCCGCCGCGCCGCCCAAACCATAGGTGCTGATGGCTTCGCGCACGGTGATGCTTGCGCCGGAGAAAATAGGAACGATAGCGATGAGTAAGGGTGAAAACAAGGCTACTCCAGCTTGAACCAACACGGCCGTGGTCGAAACCTCAAAGGGGCCAGGGATCATATTGATCCGGTTAATCAAGGCCAACCGCAAACCGTAGGCAGTCAGCGCCCCCAACGGGACTGCGATTAACAGCGCTAAGAGTGCATAAACCACCACCACACTCAAATAAACCCACAAAATTTGGTGAAATTTAGCCCCAATCGCCTTCATCACCCCTATCTGGCTGACTTGCTGGCTGATGATGGCGTTGATGGTATTGTAAACCAGAAACAGCCCCAAAATTACCGAAGTGACTGCTAACGTGCTCAGGATCAAAAAGACACCATCCAGCACATCTTGGGAGATAAAACGATGAGGGTTGGCGGTACGTTCAAAAAAGCCGCCCGGCTTGGGCATGGCCGGGTCAACCTCAATACTCTGTTTCTCCAGTTCATATTGTAGCAGGTCGGCGGCGGTTTCAGCCCTGGCGTCGGTGTAATCGGGAATGGTGGCTAAAATGAGGCTGAAATTAGCTTCGCCGGTGAGTTGCTGGAAGCGTTCGCGGGTGGTGAAAAAAGTGGGCAGGGGCATAAACGCGGCCGGTGGTTGGGCCGGGCTGTATAATTGGCCGTTGAGTTGAATACTATATTCCTTATCCTCCCGGCCATTGTTGATCTTCAAATCGACCTGATCGCTCACGTTCAACTGATACCCCCGTTGAACCCCCATCAATTTCCGGGCCGGCCAATCGCCGTTATCTTTAAAGATTTTGCGTAGGGATTGATCTTGGTAATCGTCAATAGCCAATAAGAGGGCCGGTTCCCAGGGGGCATTAGGATTACGCCGCCACTGGATCGACTTTTGAAACCAACCCTCGACCCGCTCGATACCCGGTAGATGGGCCAGGGTGTTGATAGTCTCTTCGTCCACAGCCGGGGTAACTGCCATACCAATGGAAGCAGGAGCCGAGGACTCCCAGGTATAGGTCAGGTCTTGGGTCATAAACTCCTTACCACCGATAATCGCCCCTACGGCAAATGTACCGATAGCGATAATCATCACCACGCGTAAGGTGCGGCCCTTGTTTTCCCAGAGGTCACGCCAGATTTTGTAACGAATAACTCCCAGGTTCATGTTAATTTTACCTTGAATAACGAATGAGTATACACTCAAATGATTGAGTATACACTCATTTTATACCTCAAAAGACAAAATGTCAATATCCTATTGAGTAGTAATGGGGCATATTATGAGGTTTTTAAGGTTCACAAGCCAACAGGCCTCAGAATAGATTTTTCATCAGGGTTTTTCCTTTATAGGAATACCCAAAACTCCTATTTAACAATCTCTAAAAACATGCAATTATGAAAATGGATTATAATAAATAATAGTAGAGGTGTTCCACCGAGGGACAAAGAGCAGCGGCAATCAGCGAAAGGAGGAATGACACATGGGTGCTGCCTTTGGTTTTTTCTTAGGTTTTATGCTTTGGTTTATAGTACGCTATGTACTGGGAGGCTTTTTTACGGTCAACCAGAATGAACGGGCGGTGAAAACGATTTTTGGCCGAGCCGACCGTATCGCCAATGCGACCACGCTGGATGACCCTATTGCTCAATATTTGCGACCTGAAGAAAAAGAACGGTATCGCTTTCCCCAGGTGCGGGTCATTCAACCGGGCGGCCCCTATTTCAAGTGGCCCTGGGAAAAAGTCCACAAAGTCTCAATTGCCACCCAAACTCTCAACATGGCTTTCGACCCGCAAGACCCCCAGGCTAACAACCAGGGCACAGTTTTAGACGCCGTTACCAAAGACCAACTTAATACCGGCTTGCAAGGGCAAATTCGTTACCGTGTGTCGGAACGGAATCTGTATGCCTACTTTTTTGGGGTCAAGCAGCCGATTGCCCATGTGATGGGCTATTTTGTGTCAGTGCTGCGGGAGCGAATTGCCAGTTATGAAGCGCCTCGCCACCAGCCAGGCCAGGCCGCCACAAGCGCCCTGGAAGCGGCCGTGATGGAGGGTATCTCGATCAACGACCTGCGCAAGAATCTACGTGATCTCAACGAGCATATGGACCGGGAGTGCCAATCCTCCACAGCCCGCTACGGCATCTCTCTGGATGCTTCGTTGATCACCAGCATTGATCCACCGCAAGAAGTAGAATCGGCGCTGGCGGCCATTAACACGGCCTACAACCAGGTTTCTTCAGACATCAGCCTGGCCCAGGCCTCCGCCGATCAAAAAATCGTCCAATCCAAACGGGCGGTCGAGATTGAAACCCTCAAAGCCCAGGCCGAAGTGGAACCTCTCAACGCCCTGGCCGCTCAATTGAGTGAGTTGAAGAGAAATGGCCCCGACGTTCTCCCGATTTACTTACGTAATGTACGTTTGAAACTCTATAGCCAGGCCCACCAGGCCATTTTGGAGGTGAAGAAATGACGTCGTTTCTGATAACTGCCATCGTGACTACGATTGTCGTTTTTTTGGGACTGTTTATTGCCGAGCCGATCTTTAAATGGTTTCTCCGCTTTTTGGGTTTCTATACGGTGGTCGAAGAGGGCACCTGTCATGTGTATATCTTGTTTGGTAAAATCGTCGCGGTGCTGAAGGAGCCGGGGCTTAATTTCCTGTGGCTCCGTTTGGGCTTGGCCGCCTTTGTTATCAACTGGTTAGGCCGGCGCTACGTCCTCGATATGCGGCTCGACCAGCAGTATTTGCGCAGCCAGCCGGTTAACTCCGAGGAGGGCGCGCCGATGGGTATCGGCATCTGGTATGAAATGTTTATCAGCGACCCGGTGGCTTATCTATTCAAAAACGCCGACCCGCGCGGTTCGCTGGCTGCCAATGTGAGCAGCGCCACAGTCCGTTGTTTAAGCAATCTGCCGTTGGCCGACATGCTGCAAAATCGCCATGCGATGAGTCAGGCTGTGCGGGCGGAAGTGTCGCCTCAATCAAAAGAGTGGGGCTACCAGCTAGGCTCGGTATATATCCGCAAGGTTCATTTCCGAGATGGGGGGATGATCCGGCAGATCGAGGAGAAGGTAGTCAACCGGCTGCGCCAGGTGACTTCGGCTATCAAGCAGGATGGGGCCAACCGGGTCAGTATCATCACCAGTACGGCCGAACGTCAGGCTGCGGTTGAATTTGCCCGGGCTAATGCCATGCGACCCAAGATTGTCGGTGCGGCGCTGGAACAAATCTGTCAGGATACAGAAGTCGCCAGAGCGATGTTTGAAGTGTTGGAGAATGAAAAAATTATCGAAAGTAAGGCCAAGGTAACCTTGGTGCCGGAAAAGAGTGATCTCCTGGCCCAACTTTTGGCCACCCAATCCTCTTCCGATGGGCCGGAGATTGAGTTACGTTTGCCCAGAAGTAAAGGATAATAGAGCAGAGCCATACCGGTCAATAGTACCTTAACCTTAAGAAAAAATCTCGACAATTTAAGGGGCCTTTAGTATAATAATGATAAATAAGTTAAAATATTCTAAGAATCTTTCTTTAGTGTAGACGTGTCCTAGCGGAGTTTAATGATGACCACGACTGGAAGTTTGAAACAATTAGGGGGCGCCTCACCCACCCTTATGCAGCAACGACCATCCACCACGGCCCAGCTAAGTGCGCCGAGCATTCAGCGCTATATGGGCATGGCGGACCTCCTCACCCCACCCGCTTCCCTGGATGAGTTAGATGTTAACCAAGGGATGGTGGTAGATATTCTGTTGCGGTTGACTTATAACGAAGGGGAGGTGAGTGCTACCCGCGCTGAGGAAGTGGTCAAACTCCCCTATCGTCTGATTGATGATTTGTTAGCCTGGATGCAACAGGAGCATCTACTGGAAGTGGCCAAGGCCGTCGGCAGTTTGGGGCGGCGCGGTTATGTGTACAGCTTGACTGATGGGGGACGAGCCAGGGCCAAAGAAGCCCTGGAAAGAACCCAATATGTAGGGCCAACACCTGTGCCGCTTGAAAAATACAATAAAGCCGTTTTAGCCCAGGCCACGATTCAAAAAGTATCGCGGGCTGAGGTTCAGCAAGCGCTGAACCACTTAATTCTGCCTAAAGATTTTGACCGTAAAATTGGCCCGGCGGTTAATGCGGGTAGCTCTCTCTTCTTGTATGGCCCGCCAGGCAATGGTAAAACCACCATTTCTGAAGCCATTGCTAAAATGTTGGGAGGAAATTCCCCGGTTTGGATTCCCTACGCCGTTACCGTTGGTGGAGGAATCATTCAGATTTACGATCGGTTGATCCACAAATTTAGCGACGAGGAGCGAGGCGGCGCCGATGGTCGCTGGGGGCTGTTTCAGCGGCCCGGGGTGATGGTTGGGGGCGAATTGAATATGGAGTCTCTGGATTTGCGATATGAGCCGGTAGCAAAATTCTATGAAGCTCCGCTCCAAATGAAAGCCAACTGCGGGATGTTTCTGATTGACGACTTTGGCCGCCAGCAGATCAGCCCCACCCAACTCCTGAACCGCTGGATTGTGCCGCTGGAAACCAGAATTGACTTTCTGAAGCTCACCTCCGGCATGACCTTCCAGATTCCATTTAAGCAACTGCTGGTCTTCAGCACCAACTTAGACCCGGACGACCTGGTAGATGGCGCGTTTCTGCGGCGTATTCAAATCAAAGTGGGCGTTTTTGGGCCAGATGAAAAAATGTTTTATCGTATTTTTGAAAATCAGGCCCAGACGCTTGGCTTCTCGGAGATAAACCGAGACTCTTTTCTCCACTTTCTCAATGAGTGGTATCGTAAAACCGGCAAACCTCTTCAATCGGTGCATCCCCGTGACATCTTAAAAGCCGTAAAAGTTTTGTGCGAGTATGCCGGTGAACCACTCCATATGACCCCGGAACTGATTGACGAAGCCTGCCAGGGTTACTTCGTCAAAGCTAAGGACGGCCGTATTTTGTAGGTTAACTGGACAGGTGCGCCGCACCTTTTGGCTGAGGGGGACGGAGAAGATACGCCCCCTTTTTTTATCGTTCAAGGTTTCAGGTAAGTTTGAAACCTGGTCACACCTCGCTTTTCAATTTTGGGCCGCTTATGGATGGCCACGGATGCACTCAAGTGGGCTCCAAACAAAACGATGAAGCTGCTGAGATAAATCCACAATATTAACGCCACAACAGCCCCCAACGAACCATAGATTAACTGATACTTGGCTAGCCCACTGTTCAAATACCAGATGAAACCGGCCCGGGTGATTTCCCAGGCTACCGTAGCCATCAAAGCGCCCCAATTTGCCTCAGACCACTTTACCTTTGTGTTTGGTACCCACCAATACAAAAATAAAAATATGGCATACATTAATGACCAGGGGATTAGCCGGGTCAGGATACTCCATAACCAGGTCCGGAAAATGGGAACATCTCCCAAGAGGGGAAGGGTCAATTCGGACAGCAGATTAAAGGCGGTGGACAAGAACATGGCCAGGATGAATAAAAGCCCAATTAAGCTGCCGGCGATGACCAGGGCTATCAAACGGCCCTTAAAAAAATTGTGTCCCCCTGCGTCGCGCCAGGCCCGGTTGATGTTGTGAGCTAAAGTATTAAAAACATTGGTCGCCGACCAGGCCAGGCCAGCGGTACCCAGCAGCCCAATCGTACCTCGTATTTCCAGCATGTGCTCCATATTTTTTTGAACCAGATCCCTGGCGGTGGGGAGCGACTCGGTCACAAAAGCCAGAATCTGCTGCTGCACCGGCTGGCTTTTTAATACTGAACTACCAATAGCCACTATAAAGAACAAAAGCGGAAAGAGAGAAAAGAGAGCATAGTAGGCGATAGCGGCAGCGCCTTCGGCGGCGCGGGCATGTTGAAAGCTGCGTACCGCATCGACCAAAATCCCCAGTATCCCCTGACTTATGCGGTTTGCCCGTCGATAGCGAGCACGTGCCCTTGCTTTCAGGTTTTTTTTCAGATCATCCTTAATCAAAGTTAACACCTCTTGCCGTTCCAGGAGTTTGGGTCTGTGGGGCAACAAGCAGACCGGATCAATTTCGTAACTGAGCCGGGCCAAATAATACCATTCCGCTGACAGAACTTATCTGGGTCCTTCCTTCCTTCTTCAGAGGGTTGCCATTAGCGGTTTGCTGTTTGAAATTTTACTCCACGAGACCGGTTGGCACAAACTGGCCTGTAATGGTATACTACGCGCTCCAAACTGAGGGGTGAGAGTATTTTGTGGATGCTTTTGAAATCTCGCAACTAATCCTTGACCAGCGACGGTCAGGTCGTTCTTACCTGGAATTCTTGCGCGTGCCAACCCTGAGCGTAGGAGTTTACAGCTTACCGGTGGGCGGTGTTGACCCCCAAAAATCCCATCAGGAAGATGAGGTTTACTATGTGGTTGATGGGCGGGGTTCCATTCAGGTTGACACAGAGGGTCGCCCTGTTGAGCCGGGGATAATTATTTTTGTCGCTGCCGGCGTGGAACATTACTTTCACACCATTACTGAAGACTTAACGGTGTTGGTTTTTTTTGCTCCGGCGGAGAGTAAGGCGTGAGGCATAAGAGATTCTCATGCATCAGGTATTACCTTACAACCCGCTTCGTCAATAAGTAGCTGTCGTCATCCTCAAACCCAGCCGCCCGGTAAAGCGCCTGGGTTTGGTTGTTTTTTCGACCCACTATTACATACAGCGCATTTGTGTTTTAAATTGTAAAACCGCAGAGAACGCAGAGAACACAAAGAAATTTTAAAACCTCTGCGTCCTTTGCGCTCTCTGCGGTTATTGAGAACAGATAAGAGATACTTTTAGCGCTTCTTGAGAGCCACGTCGGCGGAAACAGCCACTACCAAAACCACCCCCTTGAGCAGGTATTGCCAGGCGGGCTGCACGTTCATCATTTGCAGGCCGTTGGTCAGGCTGGCCATAATCAGCGCCCCGACCATAGCCCCAAAGATGGTGCCTTCGCCGCCCAGGGTGGAGGTGCCGCCCAGGATACAACTGGCAATGGCGTCAAGTTCGTAGCCGGTCCCGGCGGCGATGGTGCCGTAGCCCACGTAGGAAGCCAGCACGATCCCGGCGATGCCGCACAGGAAGCCCATCAGGATAAAAATTGAGAAAGTAATATTACGAATACTCACGCCGGAGAGCCGGGCGGCTTCACGGTTGCCGCCAATAGCGTAGGCATAACGTCCAAAGCGGGTGTTGTTTGATACATAAGCCATCACTACGGCGGTAATAGCCAGCAAAAAGACGGGAATGGGTACGCCGTTATACTGGTTGACCACATACACATACACTACCACTAAGGCCGCAAACAGGATTGTTTTGAGCATGTCAAGATAGAGGGGGGTCAGCTCAAACCCATACTTACGTTTCTTCAGGCGGCTATTGAACATCGTGTAAAACAGCAGAGCCACCACAATAGCGGCGACAGCCCAGCCAACCCAGGTAGGTAAGTACCCCTGGGCAATTATCGAAAAGTAGGGCTGATTGGCCGGGATGGTTTTACCCTGAGTCACGAGCAAAATGGCCCCATTGAGGAACCACATGCCACCGAGCGTGACGATAAACGCGGGGACACGTATGTAGGCGATAATCCAACCCTGGAGCACGCCAAAAAGGGTACCCACGGATAGACCCACCAGCACCGACAGGACTGTAGTTAAAAGCTCTTGTCCGGGTAAGACCTGATTCCATACCTTCGCCTGGGCATAGGCTACTACCACCGACACAAAACCGGCCAGTTTGCCGACCGACAGGTCAATCCCTCCGATAACGATAACCAGGACCATCCCCACGGCCAGCAACGCCGTGACCGTCATCTGCCGGAACAGGTTGGAAAAGTTCTGCGGTCCCAAATACGCCCCTTCCGTCATCGTAAAGAAAAATCCCCACAGGACGATCAGGGCCACGATCAAGGCATAGGTTTGAATATTGGCGCGGAACCGTCTGGTA
Source organism: uncultured Caldilineaceae bacterium (assembly GCA_964622215.1). Lineage (GTDB taxonomy): Bacteria > Chloroflexota > Anaerolineae > 4572-78 > J111 > DSQQ01. Next base: position 28,273 of record CAZUNT010000047.1, on the reverse strand, counting down.
ATATCGGCAACCGCGCTAGTTGAAGGTACATTTGTTATTACGCTCATAGTGATCACCTTTTTATTTGAACTAAAACTTTAGGCGATGCCGGTCGCTAACGCCATAATTTTCTCTTGGGTTGCCTCGGCAACGTCAAGCGTGCTGGTAGATTGGCCTTCGTGCATAACCATCACCCGGTCACTCATACCCAGCACCTCTTCAAGTTCGCTGGAGATCATGATGATGGAGATGCCCTTTTCGGCCAGGTCGTTCATCAGTTTATAGATTTCGTATTTGGCCCCCACGTCGATGCCCCGGGTCGGGTCATCCATAATGAGGACCTTTGGCTTTGACATGAGCCATTTAGAGATGACCACCTTTTGTTGATTACCGCCGGACAGGGAATCGCAAGGGGCTTGCAGGTTGGGCGCTTTAATTGCCAGACTTTTGGCAAAATTTAAGCAGGCATTGAGTTCGGCGGCGTCGTCAATTCTCATCCAGGAGGCAAACTGATCCAGGTTGGCCAGGGAGATATTCTTCAAGATAGATTGGATCAGAACTAAGCCGTGTCGTTTCCGATCTTCCGGGACCAAGCTGATCCCTTGCAGCATCGCGTCGCGTGAATTTTTGATCTTGAGTTCATGTCCCTCAAGCTTAATGTGGCCTTTAGTAATCTTTCCGTACTCGCCGAAGATGGTCATAACCAGTTCGGTCCGCCCGGAACCCATCAGGCCGGCAATGCCCAGGATTTCACCCTGGCGCACGTTAAAACTTGCGCCCTTAATGACCTCATGCGCCGCATCTTGGGGGTTTTGCGCGTGGAGGTCTTCAACCTCAAAAATGACCTCACCGGGCCGGCGATTCCCTTTCGGAAAACGTTCCGTCATTTCGCGCCCGACCATATACCTCACCAACTTTTCCTGATTCAGATCTTTTGTGGGTTGGGTGGTTACGACCTTACCATCCCGCAGGACGGTAATAGAATCGGTAATACGGAAAAACTCTTCGAGTTTGTGGCTGATGTAAATACAGGTGACGCCATGCTCCTTGAGCGTGTGCAAGATCTCCATCAGTTGGTCAGTCTCGGCCTTGCTCAGGGCGCTGGTCGGTTCGTCCAGGATCAGAATCTTAGCGTTTTCGGCCAGGGCTTTGGCAATTTCGGTCATCTGCATCTTGCCAACCCCCAGATTTTTGACGATGGCTTGCGGTTGAATATCCAGGCGATACTTGGTTAAAATCTGCTGCGTATCGGCGTAAAGTTTGTCCCAGTTAATCGAGCCGCGTTCGAGCGGTTCTTTACCCAGAAAAATATTCTCGCCCACCGTCATGGCGGGGACGAGGGTCAGTTCCTGGTACACAATGGCGATGCCCTCTTCAATGGCTTGCCGGATCGACTGGGCGCCCAGTTTTAACTCCTTGCCCTCATAAAGAACGGTTCCCTCATAAGAGCCAAAAGGATAAACCCCCGACAGAATCTTCATCAGGGTTGACTTGCCGGCGCCGTTCTCTCCGCACATGCCGTGGATCTCGCCCCGCCGGACTTGAAAGGAGACATCGCTTAAAGCCGTAACACCGGGGAACTGTTTAGTTATATTCTTAACGTCGAGGATGATGTCGCCGGCTGTGTCGCCTGAAAATTGCTCGGTTACATTTTTGACGTCGAGGACAATGTCACTCATATATTTCTCCTTAGTGGATGGAGGGGGCCTCCTGGCCGTTACCTGCTGGCAGGAAGCCCCACTCCTTCAGAAAATCATGGAAGACCTACTCAGTCGACGAGATTAGGGTTTGGGCGGTCGTTGGTCTTCCGGGATGTCGCGGTAGACATCATCATACGCTTGGAACCCACTCTTCACCACCAGGTCGTACACGTTGTCCGCATTCACTTGCTCGACGGGCAGGAAGTAGGCCTTCACTTCGCCGGTCTTGCTTTCGTCGTTGGTCATTTCGGCCAGGGTGTAGGTTTCGAGTTCGGGAACGGTCTCGCCCTTGAGCAATTTGTCCATCAGGTCAACGGCCAACGGGGACAGGTTGCGGATGTCCTTGAGGATGGTGACGGTCTGTTCGCCCTTGACGATGCTGTTGCAGCCGTCGGCAGTGGCGTCCTGACCGGAGATCGGCACGACGCCGGCGAGCTTCTGAGCCTTGAGGGCTTGCAGCGCACCCAGGGCGGTCCCATCATTCGAGGCCACCACGGCATCAACCGCATTATTCTGGGAGGTCAGGATGTTTTCCATCAGGCTGAGGGCGTTGGCCGGATCCCAGTTGTCCACCCACTGGTCGGCCACGACGGTGATGATACCCTGGTCCACATAGGGCTGGACGACTTCATCTTGACCCTGGCGGACGAGGATGGCGTTGTTGTCGGTGGGGCTGCCGCCGAGCTTGACCAGCTTGAGGGGATTGTCCTTGGTCCACTTGCCGCCCTCGATGTCCACGGCCTTCATGATGCCGAGCGCCTGCTGGCGGCCGACTTCGACGTTGTTGAAGGACAGGTAAGCGGCAATGTTGGGGGATTTGATCAGGCGGTCATAAGCCAGCACCTTGACCCCGGCCTCGGCGGCCTTGTCCACTGCCGTCACTGCGGCGTCGCCGTCTTCGGCAATGATGATGAGGGCTTTGGCCCCTTGGGCTACCATGTTGTCAATCTGGTCGTTTTGCAGCTTGACATCGTGGTTGGCTTCCTGGGAGAGAACCTCGTAGCCTTTCTCTTCCAGCAGTCCGCGCATCAACACTTCTTCATTCTTCCAGCGTTCGGTGGCAAAGTCGGAGAAGGACAGGCCAACCTTGATCTTTTCTCCGGCTGGGGCTGCGGCCGCTTCGGCCGGTTTCTCGACGTCGCGGTAGACATCTTCGGCCTTCTGGAAGCCGTTTTCGACGCACAGGGCATCGACGTTGCTCTTGTCTACCTGCTGGACGGGCAGGAAGTAGGCCTTCACTTCGCCGGTCTTGCTTTCGTCGTTGGTCATTTCGGCCAGGGTGTAGGTTTCGAGTTCGGGAACGGTCTCGCCCTTGAGCAATTTGTCCATCAGGTCAACGGCCAACGGGGACAGGTTGCGGATGTCCTTGAGGATGGTGACGGTCTGTTCGCCCTTGACGATGCTGTTGCAGCCGTCGGCAGTGGCGTCCTGACCGGAGATCGGCACGACGCCGGCGAGCTTCTGAGCCTTGAGGGCTTGCAGCGCACCCAGGGCGGTCCCATCATTCGAGGCCACCACGGCATCAACCGCATTATTCTGGGAGGTCAGGATGTTTTCCATCAGGCTGAGGGCGTTGGCCGGATCCCAGTTGTCCACCCACTGGTCGGCCACGACGGTGATGATACCCTGGTCCACATAGGGCTGGACGACTTCATCTTGACCCTGGCGGACGAGGATGGCGTTGTTGTCGGTGGGGCTGCCGCCGAGCTTGACCAGCTTGAGGGGATTGTCCTTGGTCCACTTGCCGCCCTCGATGTCCACGGCCTTCATGATGCCGAGCGCCTGCTGGCGGCCGACTTCGACGTTGTTGAAGGACAGGTAAGCGGCAATGTTGGGGGATTTGATCAGGCGGTCATAAGCCAGCACCTTGACCCCGGCCTCGGCGGCCTTGTCCACTGCCGTCACTGCGGCGTCGCCGTCTTCGGCAATGATGATGAGGGCTTTGGCCCCTTGGGCTACCATGTTGTCAATCTGGTCGTTTTGCAGCTTGACATCGTGGTTGGCTTCCTGGGAGAGAACCTCGTAGCCTTTCTCTTCCAGCAGTCCGCGCATCAACACTTCTTCATTCTTCCAGCGTTCGGTGGCAAAGTCGGAGAAGGACAGGCCAACCTTGATCTTTTCTCCGGCTGCCTCGGCCGGTTTTTCGGCTTCGGCCGGTTTTTCGGCTTCGGCCGGTTTTTCAGCTTCGGCCGGTTTTTCAGCTTCGGCCGGTTTTTCGGCCGGTTTTTCGGCTGGCGCTGGAGTAGCCGCGCCGGTGCAGCCAAACAGGCTGGTAACAATTAGCGCCAGCATCAGTATGGCGACAATTGACTTAAGAAACTTGTGAGACATTCTTCACTCCTTTTGAAAATTTTTAAAAGACTTTTATTTATTTCTCAGGGTAGAGAGATTAAATTAGAATTCGGATAGTCTTACCTCACCTCCTTTCGGTATTTAACCTCTACTGGTCCGGGTTTTGGGCGTCAGATAACTTGTTCTCGTTGAGCAAAACTCTGAAAGTTACTCTGCTCGGGCGAGGGGGTGGGCAATGTTGATTTAGCGTGCCAGACCGTAGGATTACTTAATATTTCGCGCAGGATCAAGGTCACCGCGCCAATAGCACATGCATCAAACTTAAAAGCCGACCAGGTAATCTGAACATTTTGGCGCACCGCGGCCATAGCTCGGATATTAACCTCTTCTTGAGCACGAGCCAAAATAAAAGGGCCGGCCAGACTCAATGCGCCGCCCAGCACCACCATACTGGGGTTGAAGGTGTTGATCAGGTTAGCAATCCCAATGCCCAGATAACGCCCCACTTCATTCAGGGCGGCGAGAACCGCAGGCTCGCCTTGCGCGGCCACGTGTAAAACATGTTCCAGTCTGATCGCGTTCACATCGCCATTTACTTCGCCCAAGGCCAGCAAGGTGGGGGTGAGGCCCTGAGCGGCTGCCTCGCGCACCCGGCGCACGATGGCGACAGGCCCCACCAGGGTTTCCCAACACCCATAATTACCACAATTGCAGCGTGGGCCGTTGGGTTCCAGGGTCATGTGTCCAACTTCCCCGGCAAAGCCCCCCACCCCACCATACAATTTGCCGCCAATAATCAAGCCGCCCCCCAGCCCTACCCCGGCGCTCAGATAAACAAAGTTATCTACCTGCCTGGCTACGCCAATCATCTGTTCGCCCAGGGCGGCTGCGTTAGCCTCATTTTCCACGATCACCGGCACATTAAACAGTTGCTGCCACTTATCGCGGAGGGGAACGTTGCTCCATTTAAGATTCGGCGCAAAGAGGATCGTCCCCGTAGCATGATCTATCAGGGCCGGCACGCCCACGCCGATACCAAACAAGTACCGTTCACGGGTGGTGGCCTCAATGGCTTCATGCACCAATCGCTCGGCCTGCTCTAAAATCTGAGCCTGGCTCAACGGAATCAGGCTATTTGTCTCTACTTTTCGACGCCAAATTGTCTTGGCCTTTAAGTCGGTGACGATGACCGAGACAAAGTCTACCCCGATCTCGACGCCAATCACACACCCACCATCTGGGTTTACATCAATCAACACGCCGGGGCGGCCCGGACGCGGCTCAGATTTGCCGCTCTCCTTGACGAACTCCCAAGATTGTAACTGGGCCAGCAAACTGCCGACGGTGCTCTTGTTCAGGCCGCTGACCTCAACCAGGTAGGTCCGTGACACCGGCCGACCGGCTTCCCACAAATAATTCAGTACAATCGCCAGATTACGCTGACGTACCCAAATTTGATCGCCGGTCCGGTAGCGTCGTTTCATCCTCAAATCTCAAAACTTTGGCGGTTAGCCGGTAAAATGGGATATAAAGTTGTTATCGTTTTAAGAATCAGCCAGGGTTTAAAAAATACGCTGAGGCTGGAGTGGAGAGAAGTTAGTGGGTAATGTGTCGGACTCATGAGAGTGATCCTCTGTGACCAATCAGTTCGTCGAGAAGCCGGTCTATTTCCTAAACTACTTCGGAAATTAATTAGTTTGTCGGGTAACCAAACTAATAATACTACGGTTTCTTTTGGTGTCAAATACAGCATATTCATACCATACTATGGCCTTGTTTTCCAGTCATACTCCCCCCACAGATATAGGGGAAATCCCCTAATCATTTAATGCTTATGAATTTGCAGGTCAAGCTAATATAGTTTGACCTGCAAATTTTTTATCTTCGTTTACGGAGTTGATCTAATGTAATGGCCATGATGATGACTACGCCGATGGCCGCCGGCTGCCAGTAGGGATCGAAGCCCAGCAACACCAGACCGTTGCGCAGCACCTGCATGATGGCCGCGCCGATGAGCACCCCCAGGATGGTACCTTCGCCGCCGGCCAGGCTGGTGCCGCCGATCACCGCGGCGGCAATTACGTCTAACTCGTAGCCTAGCGCAGCAGTCGGGGCCGCTACACCCAGGCGAGCCGTCATCAGCAGGCCGCCGAGGGCCGTGAGCAGGCCGCACAGGGTGTAAACCAAAACTTTGATCCGCCCGGTGTTGATGCCGGATAGAGAGGTTGCCTGCTCGTTGCCACCCAGAGCATAAATACGGTAGCCCCAGACGGTGCGGGTGAGGAATAACGACATGATAATAGCCAAAATAAACATCAGGATAACTGGCAGAGGCACACCGAACCCGAACACGGGCAGGTCGTATTGTCCCAGAAAATTAAAATCTTTGGGTAGGCCGCGGACTGGCTGCCCCTTAGCTACCCCGTAGCAGATACCACGAGCAATACTCATCAGGCCCAGGGTGGCAATAAAGGGCGGCAGCTTGGCCTTACTGATGAGCAAACCGTTAAGTAAGCCAATGATAGCTCCCGTTAGTAGGCCGGCAATGACCCCCGGTATCACCGGTAGCCCCAATGAAGTCAGCGACAACGCTGTGACCATTCCGGCCAGGGCCATCGTCGAACCGACCGAGAGATCAATCCCGGCGGTGATGACGACCAGGGTTTCCCCAAAGGCGCTGATGGCAATCCAGGAAAAAGCCCGCAGCACATTGAACAGATTTCTATTAATGTCTAAAAATTTGCCCTCGGTTTGCCAGGCCAGAAAAGCACCCATTAAGATTAAAATTACGAAAATACCGGCTTCTTGGGCTTGAAAAACGCGCCGCAACCGCGCTGAAGTCGATACAGCACCGTCGGGGGTAACAGCTTGTGATTTAGTGGTAGAAGACATTCGCCTCTCTCCTTCAAAAATAAAGTTAGCAGTAAACAGTGGTCAGTTAGCAGTAAACAGTGAATAGTTGGATTGTAACTACCAACTAACTGATTACTAATCACTAATCACTAATCACTGTTTACTGACCCATATGACCGCTGGCGTAGGTCATAATTTTCTCCTGGGTGGCCTCAGCCCGATCCAGGATACCGGTTACCCGACCTTCGTACATGACCACGACGCGGTCGCTCATAGCCAGAATCTCCGGCATTTCCGACGAAATCATAATGATGCCAATGCCCTGTTGGGCCAGTTGATTCATAATCGTGTGGACTTCGGCCTTAGCCCCGACGTCAATGCCACGGGTTGGCTCATCCAAAATCAAAATTTTTGGATTGGTGGCCAGCCATTTGGCCAGCACGACTTTTTGCTGGTTGCCCCCGGATAGGAACATCACTTTCTGGGCCAGGCTCGGCGTGCGAATATTGAGCCGATCGACATATTTTTGGCCTAACTCATAGGTCCGCTGCGGATGGGTGATGCGGCCGGGAAATAGCCAGTCCAGGTTTGGAACGGCAATATTTAGTTCCACGCTGTGAATGAGCATCAACCCCTGGATCTGGCGGCTCTCCGGCACCAGGGCCAGCCCGGCCTTGACCGCCTCCTCCGGTGAGTGAATCTCAACTTTTTTGCCGTCAATAAAAATTTCACCCGCGTCCAATGGGTCGGCCCCAAAGATGGTGCGTACCGTCTCGGTGCGGCCCGCGCCCACCAGCCCGGCCAGTCCCAGAATCTCGCCCCGGTGCAGTGAAAAGCTGACATCCTCGATCACTCCCCGCCGGGTCAGCCCACGAACTTCCAGCACAACATCACCTTTTTGGCCGTTGCCGTGCTGGAAAACCTCTTCCAGGGGGCGGCCTACCATCAGTGAAATGATTTTTTCAGAGGTGGCTTCGCCGATAGGCATACCCCCCACCCGCTTGCCATCGCGAAAGACAATAACCCGGTCGGCGACGCGAAAGATTTCTTCCAGGCGGTGGGTGATGAAAATAATCGCCAGGCCCTGTTTCTTGAGCGACTGCACGATGTCGAACAAGACAGCCACCTCTTCCTCGCCCAGGGCCGAGGTCGGCTCGTCCATGATGATGACTTCGGCCTTATCCGCGAGCGCCTTGGCAATCTCGACCATTTGCTGTTCGGCTACCGACAGGTCGCGCACCAGGGCATCAACGGAAAAACGCGCCCCGACTCGCTCCAGCAGTTTAGCCGCTTCCCGGCGCATGTATGACCGATCCACGAAGCGCATTAACCCCCCCGGTCCTTTTTCGTAAGGTTCGCGTCCCAGGAAGATGTTCGTAGCAACGCTCTGGTTAGGCGTGAGATTAAATTCCTGATAGATAATGGAGATGCCCAACTGCTGGGCATGATGAGGGTTTTGCGGCGTCACCTGTTGGCCCTTCAGCCGAATCTCGCCTTTATCCATGTGATAGGCCCCGGACAAAATCTTCATTAAAGTAGACTTGCCCGCGCCATTCTCGCCTAATAGGGCCACAACTTCGCCAGCATCCACCTCGAAATCGACATTGTCCAGCGCCTGCACCCCGGGGAATGCTTTGGAGACGCCGCGAATTTCTAGTAGTGGGGTTGATTGTGTGTTATTCAACTTGATCTCCACTCTTTTGTGTTAGACAAGAAAGTTTAGGAGTGCGGACTTCAGTCCGCACTCCTATGGTGTAAAAAGTTATTTGAAGGGTTCGGGTAAGGGTTGAGTGAAGTCGTTGGTTTCCCAGGCTTTGGCCATAACGTCGACGTTGTTGGGGCCGACGATGTCCATGCCGGAGTTGGTGAAGGATTCAAACTGCTGACCGTTGATGATATGGTCGTAGATCATCTGGGTGGTGTCATAGCCCCAGCCCCAGTACTTCTGCCCGACCAAACCGTACAGGTAGCCGTCCTTGAGGAACTCCAGTTCGACCGGCAGGGTGTCGAAGGCGACGGTCTTGAGTTGGCCCGACAAGGCGGCCTCTTCCCACAGGGGCATCGAGCCGCGTTCGGCAAAGAGAGGCCACAGGCCGACAAAGAACCAGCCGTTGAGGTCAGGATTGGCTTGCATCGTCTCTTCGATCACCTGGACGCCTTGATTGATGTCGTCATTGCAGGCGACGGTGGTGACGACCTCGATGTTGGTGCCCGCCACGCCGTCCTTGAAGCCGCGGATGCGCTCTTCGAGGTTGAAAGCGCCGGGGACGCCGGTCAGCAAGGCCACCTTGCCGCCGTCGGGCAGAGCCTTCTTCATCAGGTCAGCGGCAGCCTTACCGCCCTCGTAGTTGTCCACTCCCAGGTAGGTGAAGCGGCCGCTGTCGGGCGAGTCAGAATCCCAGGTCATCACCGGGATGCCGGCCTCTTGGGCTTTCTGGATGGGATCAACACAAGCGGTGGGATCGTTGCAGGAGACGCCGATGGCCTCGACCCCGGCGGCAATGGCATCTTCGATGACCCGGGCTTGCTCAGCCGCGTCGGAAGCCACCGAGGCGGTGTACATGATTTCGACCTCATAGGGACCTTTTTCGGTCAGTTCTTTGGCCTTGGTCTCCGCCCCAACCCGGCCCACTTCAAAGACGGGATTATTCAACGCCTTGGGAATCCAGGCAATAGTGATCTTGCCGTCTTCTAAGATTTTGTCCTTGTCAAAAGTAAGGAACGGTAGCGGCAGCGGCTGGGTGAAGTCGTTGGTTTCCCAGGCTTTGGCCATAACGTCGACGTTGTTGGGACCGACGATGTCCATGCCAGAGTTGGTGAAAGACTCGAAGGTCTTGCCCTCGACGATGGCGTCGTAGATCATCTGGGTGGTGTCATAGCCCCAGCCCCAGTACTTCTGCCCGACC
>CAZUNT010000047.1:0-18443 GCA_964622215.1 uncultured Caldilineaceae bacterium | reverse complement strand
GTCGTAGATCATCTGGGTGGTGTCATAGCCCCAGCCCCAGTACTTCTGCCCGACCAAACCGTACAGGTAGCCGTCCTTGAGGAACTCCAGTTCGACCGGCAGGGTGTCGAAGGCGACGGTCTTGAGTTGGCCCGACAAGGCGGCCTCTTCCCACAGGGGCATCGAGCCGCGTTCGGCAAAGAGAGGCCACAGGCCGACAAAGAACCAGCCGTTGAGGTCAGGATTGGCTTGCATCGTCTCTTCGATCACCTGGACGCCTTGATTGATGTCGTCATTGCAGGCGACGGTGGTGACGACCTCGATGTTGGTGCCCGCCACGCCGTCCTTGAAGCCGCGGATGCGCTCTTCGAGGTTGAAAGCGCCGGGGACGCCGGTCAGCAAGGCCACCTTGCCGCCGTCGGGCAGAGCCTTCTTCATCAGGTCAGCGGCAGCCTTACCGCCCTCGTAGTTGTCCACTCCCAGGTAGGTGAAGCGGCCGCTGTCGGGCGAGTCAGAATCCCAGGTCATCACCGGGATGCCGGCCTCTTGGGCTTTCTGGATGGGATCAACACAAGCGGTGGGATCGTTGCAGGAGACGCCGATGGCCTCGACCCCGGCGGCAATGGCATCTTCGATGACCCGGGCTTGCTCAGCCGCGTCGGAAGCCACCGAGGCGGTGTACATGATTTCGACCTCATAGGGACCTTTTTCGGTCAGTTCTTTGGCCTTGGTCTCCGCCCCAACCCGGCCCACTTCAAAGACGGGATTATTCAACGCCTTGGGAATCCAGGCAATAGTGATCTTGCCGTCTTCTAAGATTTTGTCCTTGTCAAAGCCTGCTTGAGCAAATTTGGCGGCTTGAGTTGGCTGGGGCGCAATCACCGCTAGGATAACCAGCAAAGCCAACAGAAGCCATAGCTTGGTTTTCATAGTGATTTTATCCTCCTTCTACTTAAAATGGTTTAATGGGTGAGAATTTGAGTCAAGAACCGTTTGGGTGGGGAGTTATTGTTTATTTTTGGGGAATGCATCACCTCCTTGGAATGCAGTGTAGAAACTACAGGTTTGCTTTGAAGGCGTAGTTTCTCTCTACTTTGAACCGGGCGTTTCCTATTATAACACAAGCTAAATGGTATTTGCGTAAATTTACTCCCCCTCAGGAATAGGGGAAATCCCCCTATTTTGGCCTGTATTGAGAGGATGGGCATACTGGACTAATAGTGGTATAATTTGAACGATGAGTGCAACTCGTGTTTTGTTGGCAGACGATCATGCTGTTGTTTGCGCCGGTATTCGCAACGCTTTGCGGGAGTTGTCCGACCTGGAAGTGGTTGGTGAAGTAGCGGACGGTCCGACCCTTTTTACCGCCCTGGCCGAGCTTCATCCTGATTGCCTGCTGGTCGATGTCACCATGCCCAGTTTTGAGCCGTTTTCCGCCATTCGTCAGATGCGGACAATGTACCCGGTGATGAAGATTTTGGTGGTCAGTGCCTATGATGACCAAATTTATGTACAGGGTTTACTGAGCGCCGGGGTTGACGGGTATCACCTCAAGGACCAGCCCTTGAGCGACTTGCGCCTGGCAGTGCGCCGGGTTCTGGCGGGAGAAAAATGGATTAGTAGCCGTCTGGTTGATAAACTGGTTCAGAGTAGTTCTCCTGTCGGCCCGACTTCACCCTTGACTCCACGCCAGCGTGACATGCTGCACTTGCTCCAACAGGGGTTTGACAATCAGGCCATCGCCCGGCGGATGAACTTGAGCATCAAAACCGTAGAAAATCATCTCACCCGTCTCTACCGCCAGCTTAATGTGCAGAGCCGCCTGGAAGCGGTGAATTATGTCAGTCATCACCCTGAAGTATTAGGGGTGTGGGGCCAACAGGCGGCTCAAGAGACGATCCTCGCCGAGCCGTTGGGGACAGACCGGATTACCATGCTGTTGGTTGACGATAACCCCCGCTATCGCAGCCAATTGCGCCGGATGGTCGGTAAGATCTGCGCCCAAGCTACTATTTATGAGGCCGATAACACCGTTGAGGCTGTACAGTTGGCTCATCAGGTTGCCCCTCAGTTGGTCTTAGTTGACGTGGTCTTGGGCGAGGAAGATGGGATTCGCTGTGCCCGCCGCCTCAAAGCTGTGTTGCCCCAATCCCGGATTGTGTTGATTAGCGCCTACCCCGACCGGGAATTTCATCGGCTGGGCTTGGAAGCCGGGGCAATCGCCTTTCTGGATAAAAAAGACCTGGATGTAGCGGCGTTGCGCCAGGTGGTCGAAGACCTGATTGGATAAAAGGACTGATGAACGAGCAAATCGCTCCTCAATCGGCGACAGACAAGATGTCGGTGGTCGCTGAAATAGTCAAATTCTATTGGCATTCATTGTTCGGTCACCGGTATTCTCCCGTGCTCCTACTGCTGCTGGGGGTCGGCATTTTTCTTAGCCTCAACAGTAGCACCTTCCTCACCAGTGACAATCTGTTCAACGTGATGCGGTCCTGCTCCTGGATAGCTATTGCCGCTTTTGGGGAAAGCCTGGTTATCATTATTGGTGGAATTGACCTGTCGGTAGGAGCGGTTATGGCTCTGGCCGGGTTAATTACAGCCTTGTGTTTGCGGGCCGAGCTGCCTATTCCCCTGGCGATTACCGCCGGTCTCGCCACCGGTGGACTGGTGGGTTGGGTTAACGGCATCATCGTGGGCCGGGTGAAGTTGCCGCCTTACATCATTACTCTGGGCACGATGAGCATTGCTCGTGGTCTGACCTTCGGCCTGACGGGTGGCTGGCCGGTGCGCGACCTGCCTCCGGGTTTCGTCGCTCTTGGGGTGGATAGCTGGTTAATAGGACCCTGGGAAGTCCCTTTGCCGGTTCTTTTTATGTTAGGGCTGGCTATCCTGACCGCACTTCTGCTGCACCAGACGGTGCTAGGACGTTACATCTATGCCTTGGGGGGCAATGAACGAGCCTTGCTGGTCTCCGGGGTGAATGTGGTGCAGGTCAAAGTAGTGGTTTATACCCTGTGCGGCTTATTAGCGGCCGTCGGCGGTTTTCTGATGACCGCTCGCCTGGGGGTGGCCGCTCCTACCGCTGCCGTGAGCTATGAGCTTGACATTATCGCCGTAGCCATCATCGGCGGTACGAGCCTGTTTGGCAGCGAAGGTAGTATGCTGGGGGTATTGTTGGGCGCCGTATTGATCCAGATCTTGCGCAACGGCCTGGTGTTGTTGGGTTTTCACGGTTATTGGCAGGTGATGGCTATCGGCGCGATGACCCTGCTGGCTATTTTGTTAGACTATTGGCGGCGGAGAAGGGCGTTGCCGTAAATGGTACCACTCTTAAAAGTTATAAACCTATCGAAACAATTCGGCACTCTGCTGGCGGTGCAGCAGGTGAGTTTTGAGGTCTATCCGGGCGAGGTGGTGGGCCTGGCGGGCCGGAGTGGTTCCGGTAAATCGGTGTTGGCTATGCTGCTGGCCGGACTCTACGTGCCCACCGAGGGTGAGGTCTGGTTGGAGGACCGCCGCTTGCAGTGGCCTTTTCGAGCGCGGCAGTTAGACATCGAGGTCATTCACCAAAAACCTGATCTGGCCGACCGGTTGGATATCAGCAGCAACATCTTCCTGGGCAGCGAAATTGGCTGGCCGACTGCCTTAAAATGGTTTAAAGTACCGAATCGGCGCTGGATGGATAAAGAGGCGGCCCGGATTCTGCACCAGCTTGACGTGCCTTTCAAGTCGTTGCACGAGCGGGTCGCCAACCTCTCAGGCGAGCAGCGCCAAATGATTGCCATCGCCAGAGCGATGACTCGCTCGGCCAAACTCATCATCGTTGATGAACCCACTGTTCTCTTGGGCTATTCCTACCGACAGAAATTGCTCTCGCTGATCCAAACCTGGCAAAAACAGGGCGTCTCGATCATTTTTTGCAGCAACAGTCTGGATCATCTTTTTGCGGTCACGGATCGAATCATTGTGCTGCGGCAAGGTTGCCAGGTCGCCTGCCACCGCACCGACGAGACTACTCGTGAGGAAATTGTCGCCGCCCTGGTTGGTATGACCGATCGCCAGCAGCTCACCCCGGCCATTTGGGCTTTAGATAGTTATTACCGGGCCAGGCAAGAGGCCGAAAAGTTGCACCACCAACATTCACTGTTGGAGCGAAACCTGGCCGTGCGAGATACTTTGAATCGGCAGTTGATTGACCAATTGGCCACCCAGGTCACGGCCCTGGACCGGGCTAACCTGGCTTTGCAAGATGCCCAGCGCCGTCTCTTGACCGAACGAGAACAGGAGCGCAAACACCTGGCCCGTGAGATTCACGATCAAGTCCTGCAGGATTTGCTCACGGTCAATTATCGCCTGGAAGAGATCGAGGAAGATGAGGCTATGACTTTGCTGCTCAAAGACGAGGTGGCCGATATTCGCAGCAGCATCAAGGCGCTGGTTGATGACCTGCGTCGGATTTGCGGCCACTTACGCCCCCCCACAATTGACAGCTTGGGCGTTGGGGCGGCCCTGCAATCCTACACTCGCGACTGGAGCGAGCGCACCGGCATTGCCCTCGAACTTGACCTGGACGCCAACCTGGGTCGCCTGCCCGAAGCTATCGAACTTTCTATTTTCCGAATTGTGCAAGAAGGGCTGAACAACATTCGTAAGCATGCCCAGGCCAACGAAGTACACATTCGCCTCAAACACACCTCGCCCCGCATGCTGCTGGTTTCGATGGCCGATAATGGCCAGGGCATCGCCAGTAATTTTGACCTGGCGGCGCTATCGGCCAATGGTCACTATGGACTGCTGGGCATCAGCGAGCGTATTGCTCTGTTGGGGGGGCGCTTGAAGTTGCAAAATCGAACCAGCGGCGGTTTATTGTTGGAAGTCGAAATTCCCCATCCCCGCGTGGTTGACAACAAGGCCGAGATGGAGCGGGGTGCAGCCGCCTAACGTTAAACGGCACGGAAGGAATGGCAGGCTGGAGGGCTGCGGATTTACCAACCCTCCAAAACTACCCCCCAATATCCTCATTTGAGTCCTCGTTCAGATAGTTTGCCGATATAACAACAAGTTAAAGCCCAGGGCAAAACTAATTGCTTGCTCGATCTCCTCCATTCGGGCGGATGATAGGGTAGTAATCAGCGGACCAATTTTGGATTTGGGAACAGTTTGAATATTATCCAAATTTGCCGCACAATCGTTTAACAAACCATCTTCACGGCTGAGAAAAATCTCTGATGGAATATTACGAATAGTTGTAGTGATAGGGGCAATTGTTAGCGCGTTTAAATATCCGGTGGCCGAGTCACGAGTTAATATTAGAACAGGGCGACGTTTGTCGGGTGGACTGAATGTATACCATCGCACCTCGCCACGTTTCATACGTCACCCCATGCCTGTTCCGTTTCCCAAATGTCAAACTCACCTGGCTCAACCGGATGTCGAGCATAACCTTCGGCATGCTTTTGTTCCAGTTCAGCTATTTTGTATTTTTGTAAAGCTAGTTGTAGGGCTTCTCTAATAAAAGCTGAACGAGTCGTGTCTAGAACTTTGCTAACTCGATCAACCTCGGCCAATAAAGGTTCATCAATGGTCATTTGAATCGTTTTCATTTTTTACCCCAATGATGTGGATTATTATCCACATTGTAATCCACATTAAGGGCTGCGTCAAGTGGACTAAGAGGTGTGCTTTATTACAGGCGCGTCCAGTACCTCGCGGACCTTGCCGGCCAGAGCGTTAGGCGTAAAAGGCTTCTGTAAAAAGAATATACCTGCCTCTAATATGCCGTGATGTACAAGGGCCTCGTCTGTGTAGCCCGAAATGTAGAGCACCTTCAGTTCTGGGCGTAGCTGTAATAACTGTTGGGCTAACTCGTGCCCACTCATTTGGGGCATCACTACGTCCGTGACCAGGAGGTGGAGAGGCTGATGATAATGTTCGCAGAGTGAGAGCGCCTCTGGGCCATGCCGGGCCGCCAACACGGTATAACCGTTCTCCGCCAATACCTGACAGGCCAGGCTGCGAACCGTATCTTCATCTTCAACCAGCAACACGGTTTCCACCCCACCCGGCGGTTTAGCCTGGCTGACATTCGGCTTGGGGCTGTGGCCGTCTTCATCCAGGCGCGGTAAATAGACCTTAAAGACAGCGCCCTGTCCAGGCTCACTATAAACCCAAATGTGACCACCGCTTTGCTTGACGATGCCATAAACCGTGGCCAGGCCCAACCCGGTGCCCTGACCATGTTTTTTGGTGGTAAAGAAAGGTTCAAAAATGTGGGCTTGAGTTTGCTCGTCCATACCTATACCCGTGTCACTGATGGTCAGCATAACATACGCGCCGGGTTTAAGGTCAAAATGCCGGTAGACGTCGCTTTGGTCCACGTCAATATTGGCGGTTTCGATGGTCAGTTTGCCCCCCTGCGGCATAGCATCACGCGCATTGACCGCCAGGTTCATAATAACTTGTCCAATTTGCCCTGGGTCTGCTTTCACTTGTCCCAGCCTCTCTGCCAGCACCGTCACCAACTCGATATCCTCACCAATCAGGCGCCGCAGCATCTGCTCCACCTCGGTTACAACCAGATTGAGGTTCACCACCTTGGGTTTCAGCATTTGCCGGCGACTAAACACCAGGAGTTGCTGGGTTAGTAGAGCAGCCTGCTCTCCGGCTTTTTTTATCTCTTGGACATATTTATAGATTGTGCTGTTGGGGTCAGCATGACGCTGTAATAGTAACTCACTGTAGCCGGTGATGACTACCAGGAGGTTGTTGAAATCATGGGCTATCCCACCCGACAACCGGCCAATAGCCTCCATTTTTTGGGCCTGGTGATACTGTTCCTCCAATTGCAGCTCGCGGGTCACATCGTGTTGAACGCCGACATAGTTTACGATTTTGCCGCTGCTATTGCGTACCGGGGCCACCGTTACATCTTCAGTATATAAAGCGCCATCTTTTCGCTTATTAACAAAGCGCCCGTGCCAGACCTGCCCGGCAGTGATGGTAGCCCACATATCTCTAAAAGTGGCCTCATCCTGTTGGCTGCTTTTGAGAATCCGAGGGTTCTGACCGATAATTTCACTCCGGCTATAGCCGCTTACATGCTCAAAGGCAGGATTAACGTAAAGGATGGTTCCTTCGATGTCGGTTATGATGACGCTTTCGGCGGCCTGTTCAATCGCCGCAATCAGGCGCTCGCGAGTCTGAGACAGACGGGCCCGAGCCAGAGCATTGCTGACCTGATCGGCTACGCTCCAGGCCAGGTTGACCTCTTCGACGGAGAAGTGACGTGGTTCCGTAGTTTCCAGTCCCAGGCCGCCTACCACCTCCCCTTCGATGAGAAGAGGTAGGGCGAGCATTGAACCAATCCGGCGTGGTTGAATCGATTTACGCATGCGGGTCAGGCCCGGATTAGGCAGGCTCTCTTCTGTGAGCAAAGGCGCTTTGTGGTTGAGCAGGTATTGAAAAATAGGATTAGCGGCAACTGGGAGGGTTTGACTCGGCCCGGTGGGTTGAGGCTCGGTCAAAGTAGGGGCGGCTCCCTCGGCGCCATATTCGGCCACCACTATCGCTTCAGTTTTTTCCTCGTTAAATAAGAAGGCATGCGCCTGGGGCATCCCAAAAATGAGGGCCAGTTCACGGCAGGCGGTTTGCAGCACTACCTCAGGTTCAGCGGTGATGACCGAAGCGGCGGTGACCTGGTTGAGCAGAGCCAGTTCACGATTGCGGCGGCGGATTTCTGCCTCCACCCGTTTGCGCTCGGCCAGTTCTCTTTGCACCGCCTCATATAAGCGGGCATTTTCAATGGCCACCGCGATTTGGTGAGTCAGAGTTTCCATGGCTATAACATCGTTCTCGCTAAAGGCATGGTGCTGCGGACTTTGAATATCAAGGATGCCCACTACCTGATCGGCTACTTTGATGGGTAGACACAATTCAGCCGCGGTGACGGTGTGGTTGGCAATCAAGGAAATATAACGCGGCTCGGTGCTGACGTCATTCGCAACTACTTTTTCGCCAAACGTGCCGACCCAGCCGATAATTCCCTGGCCCAATTTCTGGCTATGCTTGGCCGGAAAATAGGTTTCATACGAACCGGCTATGGCCCTGAGCCTGACTAGCTCTCCCTCCACCAGAAATAGAGCTACATGATGGTAGCCAAACGTCTGTTGTACCAGGTGAGCGGTGCGATGCAACACGCCATCCAAATCTAGCATCGCCGCTATTTTACGGCCGATCTCATTGATCAGGGCCAGATGAGCAGCGCGTTGGGCCAGCTCCGCCTCAGCTTGCTTACGCTCCGTGATGTCGTGGAAGTTAACGACAATGGCCTGTATACTCAGTTCGGCCAGTAGATTAGTTCCGATGACCTCAAGCCAGCGCCATGAGCTATCTTTGTGCCGAAAACGGAACTGAGCGGAGACACTGGTCCTTGGCTGTTGCTGAAGCAGTTGTTGGAACAGGGCCACGCCCCGGTCAATATCGTCGGGGTGGAGGAAGTCAGTGGAACTGTGACCGGTGATTTCAGCCGGAGTATACCCTAACACCCTGGTGATGGCTGGGCTGACGTAAGTAATGAGACTGGCCGGATCAGTCAGGGCAATCACATCTGATATCTTTTCGATGAGCGCCTGAAAATGTAATTCCTGGTCGTGCAGCGCCTGGGCCGCCTGCCGGCCTCCGCGCCGCATCTCGGCCTCACGCACTTCACGTTCAACCACCGGAACCAGCCGGGCCAGGTTGCTTTTAATCAGATAATCTTGGGCGCCCGCTTTCATCGCCGCGGCGGCCACATCTTCGTCGCCGGTGTCCAGGACAATAATAAAGGGCAAATCGAGTTTGCTTTCCTGCAACAAGGCTAACGCCGCCGGCGCCCTAAAATGAGGCAGGCTGTAATCGGCCAGAACTACCTGCCAGCTTTGCTCGGCCAGCGCAGCTTTCATGACTTCGGCATTGTCCACGCAGCGATAAGTTGGCTCATAGCCGCCACGTCGCAGTTCCTGCACCAGCAAGAGCGCGTCATCTTCCGTATCCTCGATAATTAACACCTGTAGTGGTTGGCCCATTCGCGCCTCACCTGCCTAACCTCTTACTCCTATCATCAGTAGCCCGGTATCCGCTGCGGTAGCGGAGTATGATTTTACTCCCACATGTTTTTGTTTAGCAAACGGGTCTTTTTAACCATTCTTCTCCGGTAGGCTGCCGATTTTCCAAAAACATTGTGGGTTGGCGTTGGTCACACGCCAAAGATGTGGGTTAAAACGGTGCTGGCTGCCCCGCCGACGCTTTGGAGCAGGGCCACCTGGGCATTTTTGACCTGGTTTTTTCCCGCTCGACCGGTCAATTGTAACACAATTTCGCCAGTTTGGTAGAGAGCCGTGGCCCCAATGGGATGGCCACGGGCTTTGAGGCCGCCCATCGTCGCGATAGGCAGCGGTCCCCTCAGGCCGATTTTGTTTTCCTTGGCCATACGCCAACCCTGCCCCCGGGGGGCAAAGCCAACGGCCTCTAGCAGAAGACAGGCCATAATGCTAAAAGCGTCATGCACCTCGAACAGGTTAACGTCGTGACGGTTTACATTAGCTTTGCGGAAAGCATCCTGGGCCGATTGCGCCGCCGCAAACAGATAGAGGGGGTCTTCCCGGTCGTCCAGGCGAAACCAATCCGTGGCCACACTGGAACTGAGTATCTTGACGGGATAATGAGTATAGGCGCGGGCTTCGTTAGTCCGCGCCAAAACCACTGCCGCCGCCCCATCGCAGATCGGCGAAGCATCATATAGGCGCAAGGGCGGCGAGATAACCGGCGAGTCGCGGATAGTGCGATCGGTAATTCTCTTGTCCTTGAACAGGGCATACGGATTGGTTTGGGCGTTGCGGTGGGCATTGAGGGAAAAGTTGTTGAAATCATTGACCGTGACCTGGTACTGATCCATATAGAGTTGCATCAACCGGGCGTTTTGGCTGAGCAGGGTGGCCCCGACCGCCGTTTCGGTTTTGGCGTCCAGGGCTTTGGCCAGGGCCGGCGTAGCCAGGCCCTCGCTCATCTTTTCGACGCCCACCGCCACCGCCAGGCGCGCCTCACCGCTGGCTACGGCAAAGTAGGCCATCCGCAGGGCCGCCGCACCGGTGGCCGTAGCCGCCTCCACTTGCAGGGCCTCGATGCCGCGCAGCCCGGCGGCACTGGCAATCAAAGTGGCAATATGTTTCTGGTTTTGTAACTCATCCGAGAGCATATTACCGGCAAAAAGTCCGTCCACCGAGTCAACGCCGGCATCCGCCATAGCCAACCGCACCACTTCAGCCCCCATCTCTTTGAGGGGTTTGGGATTGGCCTTTTGCACCGGAATCTGGCCGATGCCGACGATGCTTACGCCGCGTAAAAGGTCTGGCATCACCAAGCTGCTCCTGAGTGAAATGAATAAATGAATAAAACCCTGTTTACTTACCTTCCAGCAACTCCTTCAAAAACACCTGTCCTGCCTGCTCTAAATCGCCGGCCAGGGAGAAGGTCAGGCTGCGCACGCGAACATTGCCCACCTGAGCTACTAAGGGCCTGGCTAGCGGAGCCGGATAAATAAGCACGGCTTCGTGGCAGAACTTGGCCGTAGCATAAGCAACAACTTGGTAAATATCGTCGTCGGCGGGCATATCCCCGGTTTTGTACTTCGTATCCAGCACGTAACGCGTTTGGCCGGTCATCATGTCGTTCAAAACCAGGTCAATTTTATAGTGGCGATCACGGCTAATATCAACGGTCTCCTGTTCTTTGATCTCTAAACCGCCCGGTAAAGGTTGGACTTTGAGCCATTCGGCGACAAACAACTCGAACAGGCGGGCCATATCAACCAGAAACGGCAGCATCATGCGGTCGCCGGAGTGATGGCCCGGCCCGCTTTGATCCAGAAAGAAGCGGCACATGGCATGCAGCGGCTGGTAATCCTGGTTAAGCCGGTGGTATAAATGATGGGCGCAATCCTGAGGGCCATAGGGCGTCAGCGTAACCAATCCTTGCAGCATCCGATAAGCCCGCCGCACCGTCGGCAGAACCCGCTCGCTGCCCAGGCCGCTTTGAATAATGTGCCAGAGCGTCCAGGCCAAAATCTGGTTGTCCTCGATGTCGGCCGTATGATCTTCATAATGACACTGGAGCTTGACCTGCCCCGGCCTATGGCTCACCGGCTGCACCTCCAACCGCCCCCGCAGATAGGGCAGCCGTTCGCTTTCGGCGACATAGGCCCGGTAAAACCCCTTCCGGCCCCGGTCTAACACTTTTAAGGCCAGCAGGTGAGCCAAATTTTCGTAAAATTCGACCAGCGATTGGCAGTTGACCAATCCCTGGAGCAGGTAAAAACTTTTGAGCCGGTAGGCATACTCCCACATACGAAAGAGATTGCCCAGTTCTACTTTGGGGGTGAGAGCAAAGTGCAGTTCCGGCAGCAGAGGAATATGCCCCACCCAACCCTGGGGAGTCAGCACCCACTGTTGGTTTGTCCTGAAAGAGGGTTCTTGCACCTCGACTTGCCGGTGATAATGCTCCCACAGGGCCTGGCCGGCCGCCGGCGGAAGGGCCGTGGCGGGAAAATAGGCGGGTTGGTATTCGGTTAGCTCAATAATTTGGGGAGATGACATCACTTAACTCGTGGGACAAATATAAGCCAAGATTAGGAGATTGAGGGATTTTAAAAAATGAGTAACTGCCCAGGTCGCAGAGATGCACAAAGGATTCACAGAGGGAACCTTAAGTTTTTCTCTGTGTTCCTCCGTGTCTTCTCCGTGAGACTCCGTGTAACCTGCGTAATTCCTCTAATCCCCAATCCCGGCTAAAAAATCCTCGATTTGACCTTACCCCAGCGGAAGCTCTCAACACTCTCCGGCCGGTCGAAGAAATACTCTTCCAGGTACGGTTCGATTTCCATCCGCCAGATGTCTTCGATTTGCTCGGCCAGGTTCTTATGCAGAAAAAAGGTGACGCCGACCTCGTAGTGCCGGTCGCCGATTTGCCGGTTGAGGCCGGTTAAGGTGTCAATCAGACCCTCGACCGGGAAACCGGTTTGTTCTCGCCGGTGATAGCGGCGCAGCAATTCATAGTTGGGGTAGAGCGCCAGAAAAGCAAACCGCCGCCGCAGGGCGTGATCGACCAGGGCGATAGACCGGTCGGCGGTGTTCATTGTGCCGATCAGCCGCACATTGGCCGGAATTTGGAAAGGTTCGCCGCCTCCGGCCAAAGGGATTTTCTGCGCCCGGTATTCAAGCAGATACATCAACTCGCCCAAAACCCGGCTGAGGTTAGCCCGGTTGATTTCGTCAATAATCAGCACGCAGCGGCCTTGGCGTTGGCCGGCCTTTTGGCAAAACTCCAGGAAGCGGCCCGGCACAACCGGATAGCTCAGATGGTCGCCTTCGCTTTGGGGCCGGATGCCCTGGATAAAATCCTCATAGGCGTAGGCCGGGTGGAACTGCACCAACTCCCACAAACCATCTCCCCCGCCGACGAGGTGCGCCGCCAGCTTTTCGGCCATAAAAGTTTTACCCGTCCCCGGCGGCCCGTACAGAATCGCCTGCCCCTTCCGCTCGATGGCCCGCACCCACCGCTCCAGTTCGGCCTCGTCAAAACCGGTATCGGCGGCGAGTTGGGGGAGAGGGTAGAAGGGGGTTTCATGGTTTACTGGTCCATCTTCAATTACTTCTTCACTAATCGGGGGGGCGATTTGACCCTCCGGTGGGGGTGAAACATAACGACCTCGGTTAAACAGATACAAAAACCAGTCCAGTTCAAGAAAATCCTCAGCATTCAAATTCTCTTTAAGAGTTCGGAGCGTTTCCTGGTAGGTATCAAGCGAGTCACTGGTTTGATACCCTAGATTCCTTAGGATTTGTTTACCATGTTCATTATATAAACCAAATTCAGTCGGATGAAAAACCATTACTAAACCAGTAGTAACATTAGGGCCAAAACCGTTAATCTGATTGATCTGTTGAGCTTTTCGTGTTGGGGTCAGATTTGAGTCGTTTAGAATGTGTAAAGCCTGTCGAATATTTTTAATCTTTTGGGAATCATCTTTCAGTCTAGGAGCAAAAATTCTGCTTGCACTACCCCAAATACAATTACCATGCAGTTCTAATTCACCCGTATCTATTGCTTTTTCTATTTCGCCGATTTGTTCCAAGCCAGCTAGTTTCTTATTGTAAAGGTCAATTGTTTTGCTAGAGTTTCGTTTGCTTTGAATTAACCATACTTCTTGATTGAAAGTTTCCAGGTCCACCATATCAGGATTCGAGAGTAGCCGCCGCAGTTGCTCGGCTCGCTTGCGTCGAAGCTTAACTACAAAGAGAGCTTGAAGGTTCTGCCGAAATTGAGAGAAAGCCTGTACAAGAATTTCTTCCGTCTTCTGCTGGTTCAAGTTCACAATGTTACTCCTTTGAGGTGAGTAGTGGCTGTCTTTTTCCTTCGCCTCCTCGCCTCGTGCTCCCTCGTCTCTGACCTCATACTCCTCCGGCTCCTCGCTCAAATCCTGGTAAAAGGCGGTCAAATGCCGCTCGTAGCGCAACTCCGGCTCGGCCAACAGGCCGGCCAAAACCCGTTCCCTCTGTTCCGGCTTGAACAGGGCTTCGGCAATTTCGGGGTTGTGCTGCTGCCAGTGGGAGGCTCGTTTCCAGTGCTGGAATTTTTGGGCAATAAAATCAAGGGTGGCTTCGTAAGCGGCGGCCAGGTCGCCGGTCATGGGGCGGACGGTCTCGAGGGGCAGGTGATAGCTGCGGACCTCCGGTTCGCCTTCTTTACGGTCGAAGGGAAAAGAGGTGAACCGTTCATCCCAGGCGACCTGGCCGGCCAGCAGGGCCAAATCCACTCGATAGACTAGACCTGACAGGTTTTCAAAACCTGTCAGGTCTTTAGGTCCGTGAAAACCTATCACCAGCCAGCCGCCAAAGTTGAGGTGCAAACCCAACCGGCCGGCCCGCTGGGCCAGGGTAACGGCAAAACGGGGATCATAAGCGCCGCGAATACCCAGCCGCATGGCCGTATCGCGCAGCAGATCAAAGGCCCAATCGGCCTCGGCTTGGTCAATAAAAATTTTGGCAAAGGGTTCAGCTAACATCTAACCCTTCAACATAGCTAAAGCGCGGAGTTGGTTAAGAATTTCTGCGAGCTGCATATACCTATAGATTATGACAAAAAAATGGCAAAGGTGCAAGACAAAAAGAGGGCCGAGGGGTACTTTACTTCGGGGGCGAACTTGCGCCAATGCTCCGCGCTGGCGCAAGTTTTGGACGCTCAGCGTCTGGTTTTTGGCTCCAACGCAGAGCATTGGAGCCAGTGTGCAGAAACATTGCCGGGCGCTTTTAAACCCGGACCAGTGCGGCGATACGCGGCAGGACTTCGGCCACGTCGGCGCGAATGACCAGGTCGGCGCGTGAGTCTAAGTAGGTGGGCTGGTAATTAACAATGATTAATTTGGCTCCGTGTTGGAGGGCCAATTCCGGTAAATTCGAAGCCGGGGCGACTTCCAGGGATGAGCCGGCGATGAGCATCAAATCGGCCGCTTTGGTGGCCAGTTGGGCCTTTACCAATTCCTGAACCGGCAACTGTTCGCCAAAGAGAATGACCTTTGGTTTGAGCACGCCGCCGCAATGGTGCCTGGGCACCTGACCATCATAAATCACCTGGGCCAGAATGGTGGCCGCGTCCAGGGTTTCGTAACAGCGAGTGCAGGTGACTTCGCGCAGGTGGCCGTGCAGCTCATACACGGTTTTGGAACCGGCCTGCTGGTGCAGGCTGTCAATATTTTGGGTAATAATCGCTTTTAGCCGGCCCATTTGCTCCAAAGCAGCCAGGGCCGTGTGAGCCGGATTGGGTTGAGCGCCGAGCATCCGGCCGGATAGAGGCCGCACCCAATCATAAAAGTGCTGCGGATTGTGGCGAAAAGTGAGCATCGAGGCCACTTCCAACGGATTAGAGTAATCCCAGACACCGGAATCGGGGCTTCTGAAATCAGGCACGCCGGAAGGAGTGCTAATGCCGGCCCCGGTCAAGGCCACGCCATATCGCGCCCGGTCGATAAGCTCAGCCGCATGTTGAATCTGTTGGGCTAGTTCCATCGGATTTCCTCTCAAAGGTGAATAGTTTTCCCTATCTTTATAACACCCTTAAGTGCTCCGAGTTTCTCAATTATCCAAAATATCCAAAAATTTGATCCAGGTGAGTAACTGCTCAGCTAGCGCGACTGAAGTCGCTTTTGCAGGACTTTCAGCCGGAATGTCCGCCTGCGCGGACAAAAATAACCCGTCCACGCCGGTTGACGACCGGCTTTAGCCCTGTAGGGGCGGTTTCAACCGCCTAAGGCTGAGCAGTTACCCTGGAACAATCTTATTCTGTTATGGAATCTTCGGGTAAGGGTAAAGTGAAGCAAAATGTACTGCCGTGGCCGGCTTCACTTTCGGCCCAAATTCGGCCGCCGTGCTCCTTGACAATCCGCTGGGCGATGTGCAGGCCCAAACCGCTTCCCCTGGCCGAACGCTCGCTTCGATCTTCAACCTGATAATAGCGGGAAAAAATCCGATCCAGCGCCTCGGCCGGGATGCCGATGCCGTTATCCTTGACCTGAACGAGCAGTTCGGTCTCGGTTGTGGAGGCGCTGATGGTTACCTCTCCACCCCCCTTGGTGAATTTAATGGCATTACCAATTAAGTTGGTTAGCACTTGCTCCAGGCGTTGGATATCACCGCTGATTGTGGGTAAGGTGGCAGGCAGATGGGTGACGAGTTTAACCTTTTGCTGGTGGGCAAAGCCCTGTAATTTGAGCGAGGTCTGGTGAATTAAATCTAACATAACAACCGGTTTGCGGTCTAATTCCAGCTTGCCCTCGTCAAATTTGGATAAATCAAGCAGGTTATTGACCATCTGGGTCAGTTGAACGGCCTGGTTTTGGATAATGGTCAGAAATTCGCGGCGGGTGACCGGGTCCAGACTGTCATCTTCCAGCATAAGCTGGATGAATCCGTGAATTGAAAAGAGAGGCGTTCGCAGCTCGTGCGAGATGGTGGACATAAAATCATCTTTAAGCTGTTCTAACTCGCGTTCACGGGTAATGTCATGGACGACACGCACTTCGCCTACCGGTTGGCCGGAGTCGTCTACGACGGTGGTAGAAAAAATTTGGAGTGAGCGAGGGCGTGGCGTCTCGATGGTTACTTCTTTGGCCAGGACGCCCGTGCGAGCGCGTTGAGTGGTGGCGGTGGTGATGTCGGCCAAATGAGGGTGGAGGTTGGCCGAGTTGATTTTTTGCCCCACAATCTGGCCGGGATGCATACCCAACATCATGGCCAAGGCCGGATTGCAGGTAACGATGATACCCTGATCATCAATCAGCAGCACCCCGTCGGCCATATATTGGATAATGGCCTGAGTTTGTTGTTGCTGTTTGGCTACGCTGGCAAAGAGACGGGCATTTTCAACGGCAATACCCGCCTGCGTGGCCATGATGGTGAGTAAACGTTCCTGGGCCGGACCAAAGGCATACGGCTGAGAATCGTCCACGTTGATGGTGCCAATGACCTGGCCCTGGGCCATCAAAGGCGCCACCAATAAAGAGCGAACTTCTTCGTCAAAAAAAATAAAACTGGGGTCCTGGCGCGTGTCAGGGATATAAATCGTGCGGATTTCGGCGGCAGCCTGGCCGGCTGCGCCCTCGCCCAGGTGTAGTTTAGCCATCTTGCGCCACTGGGGCTTCAAGCCGGAAGCGGCCTGGATTTCCAGGCTCTGGGTACTCGGGTCCAGCAAAAAGATGCAGCACCCCCGGCAGCCCATAACATAGCGGAGGGAATCGACAATGGTATCCAGGACGGTCTGGAGTTGCAGGTTGCTGGAGAATTTTTGGGCTATCGTGTAGAGGGTGGCTACTTCGCTGAGGCGCTGCCGAGTTTCGTCAAACAATCGGGCGCGTTCCAGGGCCAGGGCGGTTTGAGCCGCCAGGATGCGACAAAATTGGATGTCGTCGGTGGAAAAATTGCGGTGAGGGTTTTTGTCGTAAATTTCCACCAGGCCGGTGATTCGTTTTTCTGTCTCCAGGGGAACGGCCAGCACAACCCCCCAGCTCGTTTTCATATCGCCGCTGCCGCTCGTCGCTTGCCAAACCAGCTCTTCAGCCGGCTTTTTAGCCTCAACCCGGCCAATAATGGGGCGATTGGCTTTAAGCAGTTGCTGCCCAATCGGGTCTTTGGAAACGTGGATAGGCTCATCGAGTTTTCGCCAGGTATGAGGGGGGTTGCCGGGATAACGGAAAACATATTCGGCCAGGGCAGTAACGGTCATAGCTTTGGCCTCAATCTGGCAGATAACGCAGGCGCCGGCATCCAGGGCCTCGGCAATTTTATGGGTCATCAGTTTCAAAACAGTGTCAACGTCTAAGTTGGTGCCCAGCGCCAGGTTACTTTCGTAAATGAGGTTTTGCTCACGCACACGGCGCTGCAAGACGGCTTGCAAGCGGGCATTTTCAATAGCTACAGCCACGTGGTCGGCCAGGGCATGTAAAATTTGTCGATCAACTTCAGAGAAGGCATTAATCTGATTGCTCTCAATATCTAACACCCCCACCAGGTTGTTGCCAACCAGCAAGGGCGCAGCCAGTTCCGCTTTGACCTGGGGCAGGGCGGGATGCGGCAGAAATTGCGGCTCCGCCGACACATCATTGACCAGGACGGCCTGGCCGGTCGCCGCCACCCGCCCTACCAGGCCCTGTTCTCCTACCTTCAGGCTGATGAAATCTTCTGCTTGGGGCGATTGATTTTTCCAGGCGGCGTTTCGTAGTTCCAGCTTTTGTTGATTTTGATCGAGCAGGAAGAGATTGACATACTCATACTGAAAATTTTGTTGGATCAGGCTGACAACTTCATCCAGCAGATTGCCGGGGTGCCAGTGCCCTACGATTTTTCGGTTCAGGTCGATGATTGTTTGTAGATAGAGCGCGCGCCGGCTAAGGATGCTGGTATTGGGGCGGTTATCACGCTCCAGGGTTAAGTGAACGGCAGCGGCTTTTAAGATGCGGGTTTGAATTTCGGTCAGGCTGCGCCAGGCTGCCGCATCGAATTGGCCGGCTTCGGCCTGGGCGGCCTGAAAGGTGAGATTGAACAAATTGGTTAACGTCACCCAGCTTTGCTCTAACTCGGCGCTGTTCTTGGGCGTTTTGATTAACTGGGCCAAATAGCGGGGCGTTTTCCAGGGGGTGGTCGCGGCAGCGTGCAATAAGGCCAGCCAATCGGTCAGGGTGGGCGAAACCTGGGTGGACGGCCCGGCGGCGAAGTGGCCGGTCCAACGCGACTTCAGGCCGGGAGCAATCAGTGAAATCCAGGCTTTGAGATGTGTCTCGTCTATGGCTGGCGATGTCTGCTTTAAATCTTCTGTCGTCATACACTAAGGCTGCCTAAAAAACCTCTGTCATCACCCTTCAGCTATCGCCATTGTACCAT
>CAZUNT010000046.1:0-37694 GCA_964622215.1 uncultured Caldilineaceae bacterium | reverse complement strand
TGGATGTGGCCTCGGCGGGTGAGTTGTTTATCGCCCGGCGCGGCGGGGCCGACCCGGCTCGGATGCACCTGCACGGCAACAACAAAACCCGGCTGGATTTGAGCGAGGCCCTCCGGTCAGGCGTGGGCCGGATTGTGGTCGACAACGCCGCCGAACTTGACCTGCTGGCCCGCCTGTCCGCCGAACGGCCACAGTCGGTGAATATCTGGCTGCGTATTAACCCTGATGTCGCCGTCGAAACCTTTCACCGTTACACCGTCACCGGTTCCAGGGACAGCAAGTTTGGCTTCTCCATCCAAGAGGCTGAGACCATAGCTGGACGTATCCTTACCCAAATGCAGGGGAGCAGGGGAGCAGGGGAGCAGGGGCAAAAAAACTCCCCCCTGCCCCCCTGCTCCCCTGCTCCTCTACATCTCACCGGCCTCCACCTCCACCTCGGCTCCCATTTCCACGATGTCGAGCCGGTGGTCGAGGCCATCGAGCGGTTACTCGATCTGGCCGTGCGGCTGGGCGAGCGGTATGGCTGGGAGATGCAGGAGTTGTGTCCCGGCGGCGGCTGGGGCGTGCCTTACCACACGGCCGACCCGCCGCTGCCGGTCGAGCCGTTCGTAACCAGCCTGATGGCGGCGGTTGTGGAAAGCTGCCGCCGGAGAAAATTATCCCTGCCGGAGGTTACGTTGGAGCCGGGGCGCTCGCTGGTGGCCCAGGCAGGCGTGGCGTTATACACGGTCGGCGGGCGGAAGGTGATTCCAGGGGTGCGGACTTACGTCAGCATCAACGGCGGCCTGGCCGATAATCCCCGGCCGGCGCTGTACCAGGCTAAGTACACCGCCCTCCTGGCCAATCGAGCTAACGAGCCGGAAACCGAAACGGTCGCGGTGGTCGGTCCCTTCTGCGAGTCGGGTGATGTGCTTATTCAGGCGGTTGATTTGCCGGTGGCCTTGCCCGGCGACCTGTTGGCCGTGCCGGTAGCCGGGGCTTACCAGCTGTCTATGAGCAGTAACTATAACGCCGCCCTGCGGCCGGCGGTGGTTTTTATTGATGGTATGGAGACCAAACTAATCCAACGTCGAGAAGTGTTTGAGGATTTGATTAGACGAGACGTCGAAAACTAGCCAAATTTTAAATTTCACACTATTATCCTAAATCGTTACTGCTCAAGTTACACAGAGTTTCGCGGAGAAGACACAGAGAAAAACGGAGAAAAACTAAAAATTTCCTCTGCGCGCTTTGCGCCGGTGCATCCTCTGCGCGCTTCGCATCTGTGGCCTGAGCAGTTATAGTCCTCCAGAAAAGTTTTCGCCGGGATTAGGGGATTGGAGGATAAAAAATAAGGAAAAAAATCCCCTAATCTCCAAACCCCGGCCCAAAAATGGTTGGAAAAAACTTTTCTGGACATCTACTATATCTCAAATCTAAAGTTATTGGCCTCAATTACTGGAAAGACAATATTCAAACCGAGCATGCAAACAGAAAAACCGCTGCGAGTCATTATTGCCGAAGATGAGGCGGTGATTCGGATGGGCTTAAAGGCTTTGGTCACCTCATTGGGCCACCAGGTGGTGGACACGGCGGCCAACGGCCTCGACGCCCTGGAAAAAACCAAACATCTCAAACCCGACTTGTTACTGCTCGACATTAAAATGCCGGGTAAAGACGGCCTGGCTGTGGCCGAAACCCTGGCGGTCGAGATGCCCCTGCCGATTATCATGTTGACCGCTTTTTCCGATAAAACGTTGATCGACCGGGCTGCCAATGCGGCCGTGATGGGTTATTTGGTCAAGCCTATCCACGAGAGCAAATTAGGCCCGATGATTGAAATTGCCCTGTCTCGTTTTGAAGCGGTCCAGGCGGCAGCCCAGGAAGCTTACAAATTGCGTAACCAAATGGAAACACGCGAGCTGATTGACGCCGCCAAGCGGGTCTTGATTGCGGCCGGCCTATCCGAGGCCGAGGCTTACACCCGCCTCCAGATGAGCGCCCGCGAAAGGCGGACCTCGATGCGGGAGATAGCCGAAAGGGTTATCGGCCTGGGGAGTAAAGCCGCCTAAAAATTTTCCTTAATGGGTATAAACGAGCCGAGCCTCAACCTTAAAATTTGTAAAAAAGCCTTGACAAGCAGATGGAAATTTGATAACATCTTGAACTATTAAATTCGACCTTTGGTTAAATCAATAATAATCTCTTTGGAGTGGCCGAGAAGCCCTCAGCCGTGTAGATTACACGCCTGGGGGCTTCTTTTTTCTTCTGAACAGACCTACAACAGCGTGGCTGGATGCTTGTAGAAGATATGGTCATTGCGGGGGCTGGTTTAGCCGGCGGTATGTTAAGTTGAAGAAACACATGAAAGGAGGTGAGGCTGATTACGACCATACAAAATATTAAACCTGGATAAAATTGGGTCGAAAGAGGATCGTTTTGAATTATTAGCAGTAGTCGCCCCACTGCTGCTTCGTCAAAGATGATGGGAGGGCCATGATTGCCCAGAGTTGTGCCACAGTTACTAAAATTAATTTTTTGGAATAAGGAGATTAAAGACAACACTTATGGAAGAACTGCAAAACAATGTTGTCGGTTTAACAGTTTCAGCCAATGTACTCTGGGTTCTAATTGCCGGTTTTCTGGTTTTCTTTATGCAAGCTGGCTTTGCCTTAGTGGAGACCGGGTTCACTCGAGCCAAAAATGTGGCTCATACGATGATGATGAATATGATGGTCTTCTGTATCGGGGCCATCGGGTACTGGATTTGCGGTTTTGCCTTTCAATTTGGCGCAGTCAATTACACCTACGCCGAGACGGCCCTCAGCGCCACCCAAGCCTCGCCGGCCTGGGCTTTTTCGCCGATCACACTGGGCGCCTGGGGTGACAGCCTGACCACAGGTTTGCGCTTTGCCGAGCAATGGGGCATTATCGGCCTATCCGGCTTCTTCCTGCAGGGAGTTAGCCTGAGCGCCGCCGGTATTTTTGCCTTTTTCCTGTTCCAGATGGTCTTTATGGACACCGCCGCTACCATCCCCACCGGTTCTGGGGCCGAACGGCTTAAGTTCCTGGGCTTTGTGGTGATGGGTTTCTGGGTCAGTATGTTTATTTACCCCCTCGTCGGCAACTGGGTCTGGGGCGGCGGCTGGCTGGCTAACCTGGGTCGTATTGCCGGCCTGGGTAACGGGGCGGTTGACTTTGCCGGCTCCGGGGTGGTCCACACCACCGGCGGCGCGATCGGCCTGGCCATTGCGATGATTCTGGGGCCGCGCCTGGGCCGGTTTAATGCAGATGGCTCACCCAACGCTATTCCGGGCCACAATATCCCCATGGGCGTGTTGGGCACAATCATCCTGTTCTTTGGTTGGTTCGGGTTCAACCCTGGTTCAGCCCTGGGTATTCAAGGTGTGTTCATCAACCTAGTTTCGCTCGCGGCTGTTAACACCCTGCTGGCCGGTGCAGCGGGCGGTTTGAGTGCGATGATCTATATGTGGCTGTTTGGTCCCGGCAAAAAGCCCGATCCCTCAATGTCGGTCAACGGTATCTTGGCCGGGCTGGTGGCGGTTACCGCCCCCTGCGCTTTTGTGGAACCCTGGGCGGCGGCCGTAATTGGCTTGATTGGTGGGGTGCTGGTCTGTTTAGCCGCCTTTGCCCTGGAAAAGGCGAAGATTGACGACCCGGTGGGCGCTGTGCCCGTTCACCTGTGCAACGGTATTTGGGGCGTTTTGGCAGTGGGTATCTTCGCCAGCGGCAACCCCGATACGGCTGCCTGGAATGGGATGGATCAGGCCGTGACCGGGCTGTTGTATGGCGGCGGTTTTAGCCAACTGGCGGCCCAAGCCCTCGAAGCTGTCGCGATTTTTGGGACAGTCTTTGGCCTATCCTATGTCTTCTTTGCCATTCTAAACAGCTTTGGTATACTACGCAGCGAGGTTTCAGCCGAAGTCATAGGATTGGATATGCCCGAAATGGGTGCGCGTGGTTATTGGGAAGGATCGCATCCCTCTCTGCGCGGCCTGTATTCAGCCGGGGGTAGATAGGCGCTTGTTGACCAGGCGTAAATAGTAAGGAATGTTTACGAGCCTATGGCACGCCACCGATAACGAAAATGTCTTTCGGCGGTCGGTGGTCTGCCGTCAGCGGTCTATTTTCTTGGGAGATAAATCATGACTAAAAAAATTGAAGCTTTCATTCGTGAAGAAAAAATCGAAGAGGTCAAGAAGGCCCTGTATGATATCGGCATCGTGGGGATGAACGTGTTCGAAGTACATGGGCACGGCCGGCAGGGCGGCGTGACCCTGGCCTGGCGCACCAGCACCTACAAGGTGGACATGCTGCCCCGCTACCAGCTCAATATCGTCCTGAGCGACCACAATGTCGAAAAAACGGTGGAAACCATTCGTAAAGCGGCCTGTACCGGGCAGGTGGGCGATGGGCTGATCTTCGTCTATCCGGTTGACGATGTGATCCGCATCCGCACCGGCGAGCGCGGGCGAGACGCCCTAAGCTATGAAGGGGATATTGACACCCGGTGAACTGAGGTTAAGGCGTAGTTAATCTGATTATTACTGAACAGTACGTTTGACTACGCCTGCCAGTTGTGGTATATATTCGGCGGCTGTTATAAAAAAGTAAATAGGTTGATGGCCGAGAAGCCCTCAAAAGCGATTCTGGGGAGATTTACCCTCTAACAACTTTGTTCGTCAAGTACAAGTTGTTTTGGGTCTCTCCCTCAAGAATCTGTTTTGAGGGCTTCGTTATTTTTAATTAAATTATTAAAAAGTTAGGAGTATCTATCTAATGAGTGGAAATCTGAGCCGGTTACAAGCTATCACTGCTGTAACCAACTACAAACCCAACGGCGCCTCTCTAAATTTTGCCGAGACCCCAACCGGTGAACTGTTTGGCTCGAATGTGTTTAGCCTGGCGGTGATGAAAGAACGATTACCTAAAGCCATTTTTAAATCCTTGAAAAAAACCATTGAAAATGGGGAGAAACTCGATGTTTCCGTGGCCGATGCGGTTGCTGCCGCCATGAAAGATTGGGCCATTGCCAAAGGGGCCACCCATTACGCCCACGTTTTCTATCCCCTGACCGGCCTGACCGCCGAAAAGCACGACAGCTTTTTGGAACCGGATGGCAGCGGCGGGGCGCTGACCGAATTTAGCGGCAAACAGTTAATCCAGGGTGAACCCGATGCCTCCAGTTTCCCGTCTGGGGGCATTCGTAACACCTTTGAGGCGCGCGGCTATACCGCTTGGGATGTGACCAGCCCGGCCTACATCCTGGAAAACCCCAACGGCACGACCTTGTGTATCCCGACCGCTTTTGTTTCCTGGACCGGCGAGGCCCTGGACAAGAAAACGCCGGTGTTACGCTCCATGCAAGCTCTCGACACCCAGGCGCAGCGTATCCTCAAGTTATTCGGCCATACCGAAATCGGCAAGGTCACGGCCACAGCCGGGCCGGAACAAGAATATTTTTTGATCGACCGGAATTTCTTCTTTGCCCGGCCCGATTTACTGAATGCCGGCCGCACCCTCTTTGGGGCCAAGCCGCCGCGCGGGCAGGAGTTGGAAGATCACTATTTCGGGGCCATTCCGGAACGTGTCCTGGCTTGTATGCTCGAAACCGAGCGAGAACTCTACAAATTGGGCGTGCCGGTTAAAACGCGCCATAATGAAGTTGCGCCGGCTCAATACGAAATCGCCCCGGTCTATGAGAGCGCCAATGTGGCCTCCGATCACCAGCAGTTGATCATGCTCACCCTCAAACGGGTGGCCCAAAAATACGGCATGGAATGTTTGCTGCACGAAAAACCTTTTGCCGGGGTCAACGGCTCAGGCAAACACCTCAACTGGTCACTGGGCAACAGTACCCAGGGCAACCTGCTCGATCCGGGCGATACCCCCCACGAAAACGCTCAATTCCTGGTCTTTTGCGCGGCGGTCATTCGCGCCGTCCATAAATACGCGCCGTTGCTGCGGGCTGCGGTTGCTTCGGCCAGTAACGACCACCGCTTAGGAGCCAACGAAGCGCCGCCTGCGATCATCTCGATCTTCCTGGGCGACCAGTTGGCCGATGTGTTTGAGCAGATTAGATCCAACGGGGGCGCTAAATCTTCCAAAGCCAAAGGTATGCTGCACATAGGAGTTGACACCCTGCCGCCGCTGCCCCAAGACTCCGGCGACCGCAACCGCACCAGCCCCTTTGCCTTTACCGGCAACAAATTTGAGTTTCGGGCCGTCGCCTCCAGCCAATCGACGGCCGGGCCGCTGTTTGCGCTGAATACCATCGTGGCCGAGTCGCTGGACTACATCGCCACTTACCTGGAAAACGCGACCAAAGATGCGCCCGAAAAGTTAAACGAGGCGGTGCAAGCGATCATCAAGCAAATTATCAAAGAGCACCATACCATCATCTTTAACGGCGATAATTACTCCGAAGCCTGGCACCAAGAAGCCGAAGCCCGCGGCCTGCCCAACCTCAAAACTACGGTCGATGCTTTGCCGGTCCTCGGCAGTGAAGAGGTGGTAGCCCTGTTTGAGAAGTATCATGTACTCTCTCGCCGAGAATTGGAGAGCCGCCGCGACATCTTCCTGGAGCAGTATTGCAAGACCATAAATGTGGAAGCTTTACTGACCATTGAAATCGCCAAAACTAAAATCTTCCCGGCAGCGATTCGTTATCAAGGTGAGTTGGCCGCTACCTGTGCCAACCTGAAAGCGGTCGGTTACACCTTCGACACCGATACCCTGGACAAAATGACCGATCTGGTCAAGTGCCTGCAAGACAGCATTACTTACCTGGAAAGAGTGATAGCCCGGCATAGCAGTGATAATCTGCTGGCCGAAGCCACTCATTTCCGCGATGAGGTGCTGCCGGCTATGGCCTCCGTGCGCCAATATGCCGACGCCCTGGAAGGTATGGTCGCCGATGACCTGTGGGTCTTACCGACCTACCAGGAGATGTTGTTTATTAAGTGAGGCAAATTCAAAATCTATAGCAGTATATGGAGGAGTAAAAAATGAGTTTAGTTGGTTCTCCCAAAGAATGTCTGGAGTTCATCAGCCAAAATGGCCTCAAAATGGTGGACTTCAGATTCGTCGACGTTTTTGGCGTCTGGCAGCACTTCAGCGTCTCGGCCCGTGAAGTGGATGAAGGCACATTTGAAGATGGCCTGGGCTTTGACGGCTCCTCTATCCGCGGCTTCCAGACCATCGAGGAATCCGACATGATCCTCATTCCCGATGTCAGCACGGCCTTTGTCGATCCCGTTTTTGAAGTGCCTACCCTGGACATCATCTGCGACGTTTATGACCCTATCACCCGGCAGCCCTATTCGCGTGATCCGCGCAACGTCGCTAAAAAAGCCGAAGCTTACCTCAAACAGACCGGCATTGCCGATACTGCCTATTTTGGCCCGGAAGCGGAGTTCTTTGTGTTCGACAGCGTACGCTACGGCGGCGGCACGAACTCGGGTTTTTACTTTATTGACAGCGTCGAGGGCTGGTGGAACAGCGGCGCTGAGTTGAGCAAGCTTGGCCCCAATCTGGGCGGGCAAATTCCGCCCAAGCGCGGCTACTTCCCCGTTCCCCCCACCGACACCCAGCAGGACCTGCGCAGCAAAATGGTGCTGGCGATGGAAGCGGCCGGCATCGAGGTTGAGGTCCATCACCACGAGGTCGGCACGGCGGGCCAGGCTGAAATCGACCTGCGCTTTTCCCCGTTGACCAAAATGGCCGACACCTTGATGATTTATAAATATGTGGTCAAGAATGTAGCCCGCCAGCATGGTATGACCGCCACTTTTATGCCCAAGCCGCTCTTTGGCGACAACGGCAGCGGCATGCATACCCACCAGAGCCTCTGGAAGGCCGGCAAAACCGTCATGTTCGATGAGGCCGGCTACGCCCAACTCTCCCAGACCGCCCTATACTACATTGGCGGCTTGCTGAAGCACGCCCCGGCTATCCTGGCCTTTGCCGCGCCGACGACCAACTCCTATCGCCGCCTGGTGCCCGGCTACGAAGCGCCCATCAACCTGGTCTACTCCCAGCGTAACCGTTCGGCCATTTGCCGTATCCCCATGTACTTCTCTAGCCCCAAGGCCAAGCGCGTCGAGTTCCGCGCCCCCGATCCAAGCTGCAACCCGTACCTGTGTTTTGCCGCGCTGCTGATGGCCGGTTTGGATGGCGTCCAGAACCAGATTGACCCCGGCGAACCGATTGACAAAGACCTGTATGACCTGCCGGCCGAGGAAGCCGCCCGGATTACCAACACCCCCGGCTCGCTGGAGGCTGTGCTGGACGCCCTGGAATCCGATTACGAGTTCCTGCTGAAGGGCGATGTCTTCACCCCCGACCTGATCGAGGCTTACATTAAATACAAGCGCGCCGAAGAAATAGACCCGGTCCGGCTGCGCCCGCATCCCCACGAATATTATCTGTACTTCGATATTTAATTCGGTCCGCTTATGTAAAAGTGGAGGCAGAACTACTACCTGCCTCCACTTTTTTTGTCTCGAAGAATGTTCATGAGTCTATGGCACACGACCAATGATGAAAATCTTGGGAACACAGAGCACACCCAGACATCACAGAGCTACACAGAGAATTTCTAAACCTCTGTGTCTCTCCGTGCTTCTCCATGAATCTCTGTGTCCCAAACTATTTTCAAAGGAATATTTACGCAGGGTGAGGCGAGACGCTCTCGGCGGTCTATTTATTGGAGATGTTCGGTCCGCAAGCGAGCCAACTCCACTATGAACTCTTGCTCTAGCGCCTGGCGGCGATTGGGAGGTAATAATGAGCCCCGCACGGCATTGAGCACGAGTTGTTCAATAGTTTCCGCGTCGAACTTGAAGGTGCGGGCTGTATCAAGATATTCCTGGGTTAAGGTGGTGTTGAACATCGGCGGATCGTCGGAGTTCAGGGTTACGTAAAGTCCTTCGGCTAGCAGGTGTGGTAAGGGATGGCCGGCCAGGTCGGGCACAACTTTCAAGCAGACGTTGCTGGTGGGGCAGACTTCCAGGGGAATCTGGCGCTGGCGCAATTCGGCAACCAGGGCTGGGTCTTCCAGGCAACGCACCCCGTGACCAATGCGGACGGCGTGGAGGGCGCGAATCGCTCCCCAAATGCTCTCCGGGCCGGCCGTTTCGCCGGCATGGGGCACGCTCGGCAGGCCCGCCGCCCGGGCCAGCTCAAAAGCCTGGGTAAATTTCTCCGGCGGGTGGCCGACTTCCGGCCCACCCAGTCCCAGGGCGACGACTCCTTCACCCATCGCGCTGATGGCCCATTCGGCGGTTGGCAAGCCTTCCTCCGCCGAAATATCGCGGGAAATATCCAAAACGAGGCCCATCGTCACCCCATACTCGGTCTCGGCCCAGGCTCGCGCCCGCTTGAGCGCCGCCAGTTGGTCTTGGAAGGCCAGCCCACGCCAGCGGTAATGGGTATACGGGGTATAGGTAACTTCACTGTAGCGAATATGCTGCGCCGCCTGGCCCGCCAGGAACTCACGGGCAATCAGTTCGATGTCGTCGGGGGTGCGCAGGCAGGAGGAGATAGCTAGATAAATTTCGATAAAATGGGGGAAATCGGTAAAGGTATACCACGTCCGCAGTCCTTCAACCGTAGTGGCTGGCAGGTTGACCTGATGGCGTTGAGCCAATGTGAGCAAGGTCTCCGGTTGAATAGACCCCTCCAGGTGGACGTGCAGTTCCACCTTGGGCATAGCTTGAATAAATGTTTCGAGAGTCAAAAAAGCCTCCGTTTTTTAGGATGAGCGCCTGCGCGGCTTGTCCTGGCTGTTGTGGCTTAAAAATACGTCGTAGCTGAAGGGTTGGGTCATCGGCGTCTCTCCCGGATGCCTCTATTATAAGGCCATCCGGGGAATTGTCTAGCCGAAGTTTTCCTAAAACTGCGCCATAAAACGGACCGGGATTACCAACTTTGGCAGGAAGGTATCCATCCCGAACTGATCCAGGGGGAGGCGATGATGCGGCAGAAGATTGAGTATATCCACTATAACCCGGTCAAGCGGGGCTATATAGACGATCCGACCCATTGGCGTTATTCCAGTGCTCGGAATTATGCCGGGCAGGCGGGATTGCTGGAGGTGCAGACGGAGTGGTAATCAAGGGGTGGGAACGCAGAGCGTTCTAGGAGCGTTCCGACGCGGAGCGTCGGAACGAGTAGTAAAACCGATATTCCAGCCGTAGGCCGCTTCGCCGTGGTTCAAGACCCGCAAGGAGCGGTCTTCAACGTCATCAAGCTCGACAACCCTGATTGACAGTTCTACTAAAATAGATAGAGCGCCGATGCTTGCGCCTGCACCCGATACAAAGGTTAGACTAATTTTTTAACAATCTACCCCAATCTGCGTCGTCAGCGTTCTATCTCCCCTAAGCCTAGGGTCTGTCCCATTTTTTAGGTGGCTCGGCCTGGATAGCCATATCCAGGCCCTACTCGCCGGATATGGCTATCCGGCGAGAGCAAACTCACCAAAAAATAGGGACGCACCCTCAATCCTAAAGCCCATTGACAGCCTATTTAAACTATGCTAAAGTAGCAAGAGAATTTTGGAATTCTGGCAAAAGTCCCCCTTTTGTTTTAGAATAAATTACCTGATTTGCCCATCATTTACGTATAACCCGTTCTCGCTATGACCAGTCACTTGTTTAATATGGCCACGTGCATAAAGCATCTTAGTGCTGAACTGCTTGTGGCTTTTTTATTCTTATGAAAAACCTTAAAAACTTTTTTATCCCTCCTTTCCAAACAGAGATAACCGCCCAAGCCGATCTCAATGTTATTTTACGACGAGAGCGTGAGCGTATCTTAACGGGTATGTTACGGGCTACGGCTGTTTTAAGTAGTCTGAATTGGCTCGCCGTCCTGCCCGGTTTGCTGCGAGATGGGCGGCTGGACGTGGCAATTTTTTATACCCTGCTCCTGGCGGTGGGATGGTTTGTTACTCTAAAGTTGAGTTTGGCTTACTGGTTAAGGGCCGGCGCTTTTCTGTTGCTTATTTATAGCTTGGAGGTAATAGATCTGGCGAAGTTTGGTATAACGCCAGAGGTAATCATCCTTCTGGCGGTTTTTTGTATCCTGGCTACCATCCTCCTGGGAAGCAAGCTGGGTGTAGTAGCTCTCCTCTTAAGTATAGTCTCCCTGGCGGTAGCCGGTCTGCTCCTAAAAGTCGGCTTGAGCGGCTTTCCCATCACTTTTGTCGCCTCCCTTCCGGAGGAAATTTTTTATCTTTGTGTCACTTTTTTTCTGGGGGTGGGCCTGGTTATGGTCGGCCTAACTGTTTTGCTGAATGGCTTTGATCTGGCTTGGTGGCAAGAACGGCTGGCCATGCGCCAGGTCCAACAGGAACGCGATTTGTTGGAGGAACGGGTAACTGAACGTACCCAAGAGCTGGTGGTCGCTCGCGATCAGGCTAGAGAGGCCAGCTACATTAAGAGCCAACTGTTGGCCCGGGTTAGCCATGAGTTGCGTACACCCCTCGGCATTATCTTAGGCTACACCGAACTGCTCCAACAAGGCTCATATGGCCCGGTTTCGCCCGAACAGCAGGCTATTATGAATGATGTCATAGATAGCGCCCATTGCCTGACTCATTTAGTGGATGAATTGCTAGATCAGGCCAAATTTGAAAATGGCCGATTGACTCTGGTTATAGCCCCCTTTACCCTGACCGAAATGGTTAAACCCCTGATAACTCAACTGACTCCATTGGCTGAGGCTAAAGGTTTGGCTCTGGCTTTTGAGATTGATCCGAAGATGCCATCCTGCTTGAGCGGGGATGTCAAGCGTTTGCAGCAAATTTTGGTTAATCTCGTCAACAACACCATCAAATTTACCGAAACCGGAACAGTGCAGGTTTACCTGTACCGTTCCGACCCGGCCAGATGGGTCATTGAAGTAACCGACACAGGGATTGGTATCCCCCCGGAAATACAGCCTTATATTTTTGAGCCGTTTCGCCAGGGTGATGGTTCCATTACTCGCAAGTATGGTGGGGCTGGCTTGGGCTTGGCGATTGTCAAACAGCTTGTTACGTTAATGCAGGGGGAAATTACCCTGAAAAGTGAAGTTGGGCAGGGCAGTACCTTCATTGTGACCCTACCGCTTCATTCAGCCCAGGAGGACACGTGACGACCCGGGCGTTCGCGTTAATCATTTGCTAAACCACCTGAGTTCGGGATAACTGTCAACGAATTGAAAAACGAATAAACGAATGGCTTATCACCCCAAAAATCGCGCCAGATGGGTAGATTTGCCGCCTGAATATTCGTTTATTCGTTCAATATTCGTTGACAGCTTGGGCTTAATTCCTTATCCCAACCTGAGGTTAAACCTGGTTCTGGCCTGACACTCAAAGCCACGCCAGCTATCACCGCCACCCTGCCTAATAGTTGGGCCAGACTTACCGGTTCGGCCAGGCAGCTTGAAGTAGTTCCATCTCCAGTTGAGAATCGCGCCAAATTTTGCTCCACTCCACCAGCATAGTGTTATACATTCAATAGGTCGAGTTCAACACTTTGGAGTCGAGGCTTTAGCCGGAAATTTGAGGCAAGAACCGGCTGAAGCCTCGACTCCGAGTGTGCAACATCATCTTGACCATTACAGAATTAAACAAAATCTCTGAGTATACTAAATGTCCATGTTTTGGTAAAGACACGCGTATTCCCTTCGTAGGCGTCGAGGAGATTGGTCACGTGAAAGGTCGTGGCGTCGCCGGTCATAGTGCTGGCGGTTTCAATTCGTACCCGCCAATCGCCCCGCTGATACTCCAGCAGCCGCTCGCAGCGCACCGTAGCCGAGAGGGGGTCGCCCTCGACGATGGTGTAGGTGTCGGTGGTGATGTCTTCCACTTCAAGCCCATTATCGTTAAAGCGGATGCGCCCGAAATCGAACACGTTCTTTAACTCGGTTCGACCGGTAATAATGTCGGTGTGCCGGTGCCGGTGTGTCTGACCGGTGCGGATCTTTTCAACCGGCAGAGGCGGCGAGAATTCGGCCGGTTCGAAGGGGCGAAGTTGCTTTTCTTCCGCTAGGGGCGGCCGGACAGGCAAGATCAATTGGCTAGACTCGCCGGTGAACAGGGTAAGCGTGACCGGCCGGGGCGACGGCCAAACCATCGGCCACAGAGTCGGCGAAAGGGCAACCCGCCAGCGATGGCCTGCGGGCAGGGTGTAGCCCACCACTTTGAGTTGGATGGTCACGTTAACGGATTCACCCGGCGTTAAGGGTGTAGGAAACTCGTGCCCGTAGCGATGGGTCAGGTTGAGTACACCCCAACTTACCAACGTTGAGGCTCCCGTGGGCGCGACATCACATAGGCGGACGGCCAAAAAGGCGGTGGGCTGATCGGCCGCTACGGTTAGCTGCACCTGTGGAAAGCCGAGGATGTCCACCGGCGTCTCAA
The DNA here is from genome assembly GCA_964622215.1 of uncultured Caldilineaceae bacterium. Classification (GTDB taxonomy): domain Bacteria; phylum Chloroflexota; class Anaerolineae; order 4572-78; family J111; genus DSQQ01. Next base: position 24,280 of record CAZUNT010000046.1, on the reverse strand, counting down.
CCGGGGTGGAGGTAAAGGTCAACGACTGGCCGTCTTGGGCCTGCTGATCGGCCGGAAAATCGCCGGGCAGCCCATAGGGACACCAGGAACCGGTATCAATGCCTGTAGTTTGCAACCCCTGGAAGGTCAGCGAAGCAGCCGGGGCGGCGGTGTCCTCTAAAACCCCATCGAGGGAACTGCCGGCTGCTCCGGCGTTGAGAAAATAGGTCTGCGGTTTGAGGCCGGGCGGGGGCCAGGCCGGCTCGGCCACACAGCGGCCGGGCCGCTCGGCGTAGTAGGTTTGCGGCGGCCGGCTCTCTTGCTGCCAACAGCGCAGCATCGGCTCGGCCATGATGCCGGTGTCAATTCCTTTCAGCCAGTAATCCCACCAGCGCAAACTCTCCTGTAAAAAACCAATCGCCGGGCCGGGATCGCCCTCTTCGGGGAAACTGTGCGCCCAGGGGCCGATCAGCCCTTTGCGCGGCCCCGGTAATCCGGCCAGCAGGCGGGGGATGGCATTAGGGTAGCCATCGGCCCAGCCGCCGACGGCATAGACCGGGATGGTGATGGCCGAAAAATCCTCGCCAACCGAACCGTGTTTCCAGTAGGCGTCGCGCCGTTGGTGGCTCAACCAGGCCTCAACATAAGGCGGCGTCTTTTCCAACCTTTCCAACCACATCTCCCGCCACCGCTCGCCCACCCAGCGAGGGTCGGGCGGGGCGGCGTTGTAAACCAGCATAATCGAGGCCCAGGGCAGCATCTCATAGGCCAACACGCAGCCGCCGACGTAATGCACGTCGTCGGCGTAGCGATCGTCGGTGGAGTCGATGGTGAGAATAGCTTTGAGTTCCGGCGGGCGGCGGGCGGCAATTTGCAGGCTGTTGAAGCCGCCCCAAGAGATGCCAAACATGCCAATCGAGCCGGTACACCAGGGCTGGGCGGCCAGCCAGCCCAGGACTTCCAGGGCGTCGTCCTGCTCCTGAGGCAGGTACTCGTCGTAGAGTATCCCGTCGGAGTCGCCCGTGCCCCGGATATCCACCCGCACACAGGCATAGCCATGCCCGGCCAGGTAGGGATGACGGATGGCGTCGCGGTCGGCTGTGCCGTCGTTTTTGCGGTAGGGCAGGTACTCCAGCAGGGCGGGTACAGGCTTCTCCTCGGCGTCTATGGGCAGCCAAATGCGGGCCGCCAGGCGAGTCCCATCGGAGAGGGGAATCCAGGTATTTTCGATTTCACGGATGGGGCGGGGAAATTCTACTTTGAGCTTCATCTTGCCTCCTGGTTAATAACCGAATATAATCGGGATGGGGTGATTGTATCACCTTTTGTTGTTACAACCAATCCCTAACCTGGACGAGCCAGAGCCAAAACGGAACACAGAGTTACGCAGAGACTCCACAGACGCAAAGCGCGCAGAGAAGTTCTAAAAATTCCTCTGTGCGCTTTGCGTCTGTGACTTCTCCGTATCCCTCTGTGTAACAACTTCTTGCTCACTGTACAAGAATCTGACTCGTAAGGTGCTATTTATAGATAGGACAGAAATTGCGCTTACGGTTACACCGGGGAGTGGTAGGTGGGTTACATTCACCTCCTCCACCTCCGCGCTCGGTGGTATGACGTCGGGACGGGCACTTTCCTGAGCCGGGATCCGGTGGAGAGTGAGCCGGCGTATCAGTATGTGCGGGGAAATGTGGTGAATTTGACTGACCCGGAAGGCAATTCTCCTTGTGATAATCCTCCGATCCCTACCCCAACGCCACCCCCACCGCCGCCGGGTGAACTCTCACTTGATGAGATACGTATTACTCTTTCTGACACACATGGTGGTAAAGTTGAGCAGTATTTGCGGCAAGAAAAGCCAGAGATAATCCTGGCCCGTGTTGCTATGGGGGAGACAGACAAATCAGAGCTAGATAGAACCTATGTAATGTGGATTGCCCGGAAACGCACTTTGATGTATGACACCACAATTAATTACGAGATATTAAAGCCGGGGGCGTTTCAGCCAATGGATAAGATGAGAAGCATTGATGCTGCGAATCATCCGTTTAACCCGGCGTTTACAGCATCAAGAACAGGTGAAGCACCGTTCAATATATGTAATCCTTTCTCTGATATGCTGCATGTCTGTGATACTCCTTCTCACATAAGCGGATTTAGAAAAGTTTACGCCGAAGCGAAAACGATTGTCAATGCGTCGAGTTCATTGGTGTCTGTAGAGTTAAGAGGGTTTGATAGTTTCGGTTATAGTGGTGCCGAAAAAGGGAAAGTATATTGGAAAGGGGGTCGGGCAAGTAATCAACTTGCCGGTGGCAATGTATATCAGGATGTAATGAAAGTGGATAATGAGGGTGGGTATTAGCCAATTCTGTTGAGGAAATAAGAGAACTATGAAAAAATATCTACTGATAGGCGGCGGGATACTGGCGTTGGGGATTTTAGTTGTTTATGCTTCACTCCAGGTCAGTAACCCGCTAACCCGGTTTTTGGCCCCCAAACGACACATCTTTATCCGCACTTTAATCCAGACCAACTTTGGCGAAGGCAGCCTATTCGAACAAATCTGGCAGGCAGAAGAGAGCGATCAACCAGAACGCCTGTTTGATTTGCCCAATCGTTCTGATAAGCTTATGAGCGAAGCGTTTTCCGCAACGGAATTGGCCGCTTTTGATGATTGGCGTAACTTTAGGCAAAGTGAAGGAGCAACCTACCCGCCCGCCAACGAAATCTACCCGATCATTACTACCGGAGATATGGCTTTGTCGCCGGACGGTCAATGGCTGGCCTGGTTTGAAGCGACTTATTGGAGTCCGCCTGAAGCTAGCACCACTAGCTTTTCGATGCAGAGATTAGTTGTATTCAACCTGGCTAGTGGTGAGAAAAAGACCTTGCACGAGATACCAAATCATATAAGTGTTTCAGCCGGAATAGAATATACCATAGAGAATGATTTAGCCGGCTTGGCTTGGTCTCCCGATGGACGGCAAATTGCTTTTGTGGAAGGGTGGCGAGGGAATTATCAAGCTAAAGTGGTTGATGTGGTAACCGGCCAAATCGAGAATATCGGTGGGCCGGATGAAAGCGACTTCTATTTGAGTTGGTCGCCGGATGGAACAGCCATTGTTACCGATAAGCCTTATACTCTGAATATTTTGTCAACGCGGGGTCAGCCAACCCGGAAAGATATTGCCGGTTCCTGGGGAGAATTAAGCGGGCTTGATTGGTCTCCTGATGGTAAAACCATTGTCTTTGCGGCAGCTAAAAAAATTTATGACAAATTTCAACTTTATATCCTAAACCCTGAGACCGGAGAATTGGGTGAGTTACCCCTGGATAAAAACTTAAGTTATGTGTCGCCTCGTTGGTCTCCCGATGGTAAATTGATTGCTATCAATGCCGGTTCAGATCCGACGGGGCGGCCAGACCAGCTTTTGGTATATGATGTCGGAACCCAAAAAATTGTGGCTATGTTGACTGGCAAACGGTCACGGGAGGAGTGGTACTGGTCCGATGACAGCCAAACTATCTTGTTGACAAAAGGTCACGATCCCGATATTCCCTATGCTGTAGTTCTTTTTTACTGGCGAGAAAATCGGACAGAAACGATTCCCTTTCCAGAGGGAATAAAGGCAGGAATGGCTATAGGGATATCATTGAAGTAGAAAAGCCAGCAGGTTAGGAGTGAACTTCTGATTCGCCCCAAGTTAACTCCACTCCTCACAGCGGGGCAGTCATTGACCTGCTACGCTTATCTATTTAACAGAGGTCGATTTCCCTCCTCCTCTACCTTTGCCATCGCCCGACCATAATCGGCGGGATAGTGCTATCGTAAAGCCGAGCATACCGCAGCGTTGTCTCCACGCGCTGATGGCCCCAAACAACAAAACTCCTCTTGGTGGTAGAATGGCTTTAGAACCAACCGAGGTTCTAAACTATTTAACCATCAGGAGATAAAAATGTTTCCCGAAATCGAACAATTTAAGAAGCACCTGCGGCGGCAACACCCCCACACCACTACTCAGTTCGGTTAGAATCACTGATGACACTGAGGGGAGTGATGACACTGAATTTGTCAGTGCCCTCATCCGCTTCAGTGGTTCAGTGTTTCCACCTCCACCCTCGCCCGGCCATAATCCCCGGCGAGGGTGCGGTTAGAATCACTGATGGCACTGAGGGAATGATGACACTGAATTTTCAGTACCGTCATCCGCTTCAGTGGTTCAGTGCTTCCACCACACGCCATCGCCCGGCCATAATCCCTGGCAATTTCGCTGATGCCGGCTCCGCAAAGTCGATTGGCAGCCCGCTAACTGGTGGCTAGGTCAACGGGGCGAAGGGAATGTGCGCTTGGTGGTTGAAACCGGGTTATCCATTAGGCAGACCTGACAGGTTTCAAAAACCTGTCAGGTCTTATACAGCGGGCTTAGACTCCGCCCTTACTTTTAGCTATAATACGCTCGTAATGGCTCTTTCTATTTTCGACTTTCCCCATAAGCTGTTATCGGGAAAATTGAGCGACGGCGAGGTGTATGAGCTGCTGGTTTCGCTTGGCTTTGCCAATGGGCGAACAGCGTTTCATTCTCTCCGCCGTCTGGCGGCTGAACCACAGGCGGAGCAGGTTCTGGCGGCTTGTTTGCCTTATCTGCTGGCTGCCCTGGGGAACGCGGCCGGCCCGGATCGCGCTTTGATCAATTTTGAGCGTTTTGTGCATAACGCGGCCAACCCGCCCGAATTGCTGCACCAACTGGCCCAGAACCCCCGCGCCCTGGAAATTCTTATTACCCTCTTTGCCGGCAGCCAGTTCTTGACCGAAATATTACTCCGCCATCCCGAATATTTTGAGCAACTCAAGGATCACAAACGCCTGGCCCAACCCAAACTTGCCCGCCAGTTGCTGGAAGAAGCCGGAGCTGCGTTGGATGAGGCGGTGACACAAGCAAAAGCGGAGGAGAATTCTGCCTTGCCTTCCCGCCTGCCCGAGTCCTTCTTCGACGCGCTGCGACGCTTTCAGCGGCGGGAACTGCTGCGCATTGGCGCGTGTGACCTGCTGGGCCTGGCCGACCTGCCGGCCGTTACCCGGCAATTGACCTACCTGGCCGATAGCCTGGTGCAGACCTGCTTGACGGTGGCGGCTCAACAGTCGAACCTGGCGGCGACAAATTTCGCCGTCATTGCTATGGGTAAGCTGGGTGGGGAAGAACTCAATTACAGTTCTGATATCGACTTGCTTTTTCTGTGCGCTGCCGAATCCTTTGCTTACCGGCAGCTTGGGCAATTGTTGATTGATTTACTCACCCGGGTCACCGGCGAAGGCTTTCTCTACCGGGTGGATATGCGTTTGCGGCCCTGGGGACGAGACGGGGCGCTCGTCTACTCGGTGGAGGGACATTTTGGTTACTTACAGCGACACGCGGGCCTGTGGGAAAAACAGGCCCTGCTTAAAGGCCGGGTGATTGCCGGAAACAGAGCGATTGGCCAGGATTTTTTGTGCCGGGTGGAACCTTTGATTTTCGCTGCGAACGGGACGGCGGTCCGGGCCGAAGTACATGCCCTCAAGCAGCGTATCGAAGCTAAACTGCGCCAGCGCGGCCACGAGTGGGGCGAGGTCAAGCTGGGCCAGGGGTCCATCCGCGATATTGAATTTGTGACCCAATATTTGCAATTGACCCAGGGCGGCCAACATCCAGAGATCCGCAGCGGCACAACTCTGGCGGCGTTGAGCCGGCTGGCTAACTGTGGTTTCCTCACGGGCGACGAGTATCGCGCCCTGGTGGATGGTTATATTTTCCTGCGCACCGTCGAGCATCACCTGCAACTGCTGGATTATCAACAAACTCACACCCTGCCCAGCGCCCCGGATGCCCTTGCTCACCTGGCCCGGCGGCTGGGCTTCCAGGGGCCGGCGGCCGGGACGTTGTTGGTGGCCCGTTACCAACAGCACAGCGCCGTCATCCGGGCCGTTTATCGCCGTTATTTAGAACATGATGGAGGATCAATGACAACTGACTCTGATCCCTCTGGTTCAGCGGCTGAGGTGGTGCCGCATTTGGTGCGGCTGCATCCTTCTTATGCCGCCACCTTCAGCGATCAAGACATCCAGCGCCATACCTTGCTGGCGGAACAATTGGATGAGCAAAACCTGGTCGAAGTCGAGGCCGTAGAGTTTGAGGACCGGCATTGGCGGGTCACCATTGTCGGCTACGATTACCTGGGGGAGTTATCGCTGATCTGCGGCCTGTTGTTTGTCTATGGTTTTGATATCCTCGATGGGCACGTTTTTACTTATGATCGACCGGGCAGCTCAACTCCTGGTTCTTTACCGCGCCGTGAGCCTGGCCCTTCCCGGCGGCGCCCAAAGGCAGCGACCTTAGCCAGCCCGGCTGATGTTCAGCAAAAAATTGTCGATGTTTTCACCGTGCGTTGGGTGGCCGGGAATAACTCGGCCGCCTTTCCGGCCGGCCTTTGGCAAAACTACGCCGCCGACCTGCGCAGTCTAGTGAAGCAACTGGCCGCCGGCGAACAGCGGGCCGCCCAGGGTGAATTGGCTAACCGCGTGGCTCTGACCCTGCGTGAGGTGGCGGATCAGCCCAAAACGCTCTATCCCATTGACATCGATATTGATAACCAGACCTCGATGCGTTACACGGTACTGCGGATCGATGCGCCCGATACCATCGGCTTTCTGTATGAGTTCACCAACGCCCTGGCCCTTAACGGTATCCACATCAGCCGCATGACGGTCGAGACGGTAGGCAAACGGGTGCGAGATACCCTGTACGTGAGCGACCGGCGCGGGCAAAAAATTATGTCGCCGGAGCGACAGCACGAACTGCGGGTCGCTACGGTGTTAACCAAACATTTTACTCACCTGCTGCCCCGCTCGCCCAACCCGGAGTCGGCCCTGCTTCACTTTCGGGAGTTCTTGGGGCAACTGTTTATGCGTCCCGATTGGCCCGATCAACTGACCTCGCTGGAACAGCCCGAAGTGTTGGAGACGCTGGCCCGCCTGTTGGGGGTGAGCGACTTTCTGTGGAACGACTTTTTGCGTATGCAGTATGCTAATCTGTTCCCGGTTGTCCGTGACGTTGGTGCGCTGGCTATGGTCAAAACCAGGACCGAATTACAGGCTGAGTTAACTGCTACGTTGGAGATGACTGGGGATAAGTCCGCGAAGCGGGAGGTTCTCAACGCTTTCAAAGACCGCGAGATGTTTCGTATTGATATGCGCCAAATTTTGGGACACATCACCCAGTTTGGACAATTTTCCCAGGAATTGACCGACCTGGCCGAGGTTGTCGTCGAAGCCGCCACCCGCTTGGGTCAACAGGAATTACAATCGCAGTTTGGCCAACCTCGTTTGGACATCCTTGATGAGCGTGACCGGCTTTGCCCCTTTAGTGTCTGCGCCCTGGGTAAATGCGGCGGGCGTGAGTTGGGCTTCGCTTCGGATATTGAGCTGATGTTTACCTATGCCGGCAACGGTCAAACCACTGGCCCTCGGGTAATTACAACCGCCGAGTTTTACAACAAGCTGGTGCAGGAGGTCAACCAAACGATCCGGGCCAGGCAGGAGGGGGTTTTTGAAGTTGACTTGCGGCTGCGGCCTTACGGTAAGGCGGGCAGCATGGCCGTTTCGCTCGATTCTTTCCGGCGCTATTTTGCCTCCACCGGCGACGCCTGGCCTTATGAACGGCAGGCCCTGGTCAAATTACGCCCCATTGCCGGTGACGCTGATTTTGGTGGGCAGGTAGTCAAACTGCGCGATGAACTCATCTACACCGGCGAACCGTTCGATATGGCGGCGATGCGAGCTATGCGGGAACGACAGGTCAGACACCTGGTTACAGCAGGCACGATCAACGCCAAGTTTAGCCCCGGCGGGCTGGTCGACGTGGAATATCTGGTCCAGGGGCTGCAAATCAACCACGGCCACAGCCACCCCAACCTGCGCCTGACCAATACCCGCGAAGCTATGAAGGCGCTGAACGAGGTTGGAATCATCCCGGCCGACGAGTATAACCAATTGCGTGAGGCTCACATTTTTTTACGGCGTCTGATTAATGCTCTGCGTATGGTTCGCGGTAATGCCAAAGACTTAACCGTCCCTCCGGCTGACGGCGAAGAGTTTGCCTTTTTGGCCCGCCGTTTGGGGTATGGCCACAATCTGGCTCAGTTGAGCGATGAGTTAATACGCCACACTACCTGCGTGCAAGAATTGGGGGGGCGGCTGCTGGGGTGAAGCGGACGATGACGGTAAGATTGTTAAGTAGCTCGATTTATGCTATTATTGCCCGTCTGAAGTTCTACTTTTTTTGAAGAAGGAAGCAGCCGTGAATAAGCGCGAGCGGGTTTATGCTGCTCTGGAGGGCCAACCGGTTGACCGGGTTCCGTTGAGCCTATGGCGGCATTTTCACAAGCAGGATCAACAGCCAGTCAGTCTGGCCGCAGCGACTCTGGCTTTCTATAAAAAATACGATTTTGATTTAATCAAGCTAACACCCAGCGGTTTCTACGCTATTGAGGATTGGGGCGCTCAAGTTATCCCGGCCAAGAATGATGACGAGCCGCCCACGCTGAAAAAGCCGGTGATTAAGAAGCCGGAAGAGTGGCGGAGTTTGACCACCCTAAGCTCGACAACGGGCCGCTATGGTCAGACCCTGGAAGCCATTAAACATCTGGCCGACCAACTGGATAAAGACGACGCCCCGATTTTGATGACCATTTTTAGCCCGCTGACGATTGCCTACAAGTTGGCCGGCGACGCCCTACTCGATCACCTGCAAAACTACCCCACCGATGTCCACATTGGCCTGGCGACCATTGCCGAAACAACCTCACGCTTTGCCGATATGGCCCTGGAAGCCGGCGCCGATGGTATCTTTTTCGCCAGCCAGCTTTCACGGGCCGATTTGTTGAACGAAGAAATGTGCCAGACCTTTGTAGTTCGCTACGATTTAATTGCCCTGGAGCGGGTCAAATTACAACCGGTTCCGCTGGTGCTGCACCTGCACGGCGAAAATCCCCACTTTGAAACAGTTAACCAATATCCGGCCCACGCGGTGAGTTGGCATAATCACGAAACTGGCCCGTCCATCGCCGAGGCCCGGCAATTGACCGACAAAACTCTTATGACAGGCTTGGATCGGAGGATCCTGGAGAAAGGAACACCTGAGGAAGTAGCTGCCCAGGCGCGTGAGGTTCTGGAGCAACTAGGCGGCCGGCGCTCGATCCTGGCCCCCGCCTGCGTTATTCCCCCCGCAACCCCGGCGGAAAACCTGGAAGCTTTGATAAATTTTGATCGTTCAACCGGTTAAAAGTTGAAAGTTAAATGTTTAAGGTTAAACCTTCAAACCTTTAACTTTCAACCGGTAACCCTCTACCGTGTCCTCAAAAACCTCTAAAATCTCCCCGGCGATATTCACCCAGCTATAATGTTTAACCCAGCTATGAGCCTGTTCGCTCAACTGATCTCGCAGAACGCGGTGTTTCAAGATCAAGATAATCTTTTCAGCCAGGGCTTGGGGATTACGACCCGGCACCAGGTAGCCGTTAAAGCCATCCTCGATGCTAAACGATAGGCCGCCCACATCGGAGGCAATGACCGGGACGCCGCAAGCCATTGCTTCCAGGGCTACCATGCCAAAGGACTCGTAGTGCGAGGGCATCACCACGATTTCGGCGGCGGAGTAATAGTAAACCAAAGTGTCCTGGTCTTTAGCCCCCAGAAAGGTGACCAAATCATCCAGGCCCAGTTCGGCCCGGAGCGAGTTAAGCCGCTCAAATTCGGTCCGCTCCAGTTCCGAGTCGGGGTTGGGGTCGCCGCCGATAATAGCCACACAGACATTTTGAGCGATGGCGGGTTCTCTCATTTTGAGGATGGCCAGCGCCTTGATGAGGGTATCAATCCCTTTGAGCGGTTGAATCCGGCCCACAAACAGAATCATCTGATGGTCAGGGGAAACGTCGAGGTGCTGGCGTGCCCGGCGTTGGTCGAGCGGCTTGAAGCGATCCAGGTCGACGCCGGGCGGCACGATGGCGATTTTGTTTGGAGTGGCTCCGTAGAGCCAGGTCATCTGGTTTTTCTCCAAAGGGGTGGCGGCGATCAACCTGTCCACGAAGCGCATCACTTCGCTCTCGCAATTGACCCGTTGATCGGGTTCGCGCTCGGCCGGGGTTTGAGCGACCCGGTTTTTCATTTCGGCCAGGGTGTGAAACATCTGCATAATGGGAATGTCCCACACCCGGCGCAGTGAGTGGGCCACCAGGCCGGAGAGCCAGTAGTGAGCGTAGATAATATCGTATTTGATCTGGTCGGTCTGAACCTGGGCTTCAACTCCGGCCTCGAATTCGGCCAGATGGTTGAAAATGAGGTTTTTGTTGTAAGGCCGTTCCGGCCCGGCTTTGACCTGGATGACCCGGCCATGCTCACCTAAAGGCTGAATCCGGGGTGTGGTCGGGTCTTGGGAGCGGGTGTAAACGTCCACCTCGATTCCCCGCCGGCTCAACTCCTGGGTCAAATCACGCACATACACATTCATCCCCCCGGTTTCTTTGCCGCCGAGAGTTGCCAGGGGCGAGGTATGGACGCTGAACATGGCAACACGGTTAATCATCCTTACTTATAAATCTCCAAATCATACACCGGTTCAGCCACAGCCCCAAAGCGGAATTTGTAAACCTCGTCGCCGCGCAGGAAGTCGTAGCGGGTGCGCCCCAGGCGAATGGCGTCCTGGATGGTGTAGGCAGTCAGAACATTGCCGGGGCTGAGGTAAGCAAATTGTTCGGGGTCGAAGCCGGAGTTGTAGAGCAGAAATTCATTGTTGTAATCAAAACAGAGCATTGAGGCGGCTCTGATGCCGTTGACCTCAATAAAATAAAGCCTGAGCCAACCGGCCTGAGCCAATTCGACGGCTAAAGCTTTGAAAAAGCGGATTAAATTGTCGTTCCAAAAATCCTCCTTATCGCGGGCAGATTTTTGATGCAGTTCGATAAAGGTGTCCATAGCTTGGTCTAGGCCCTCGGTCGAGTCGACCACATACCAACGGGTCTGGGCTTCGGTTTCGATTTTGCGGATTTTGCGGCGGACTTCGTGGCGCTGCTTCTTGTCGATCCCGGCCAAGTAGTCGTCCCAACTGCCGGCTAGCGTAATCACCGGGCAAACATCCTGCTGGCGCACTTCGGTTTGCCAGCCGCAAGCGCGAGCAGCCTCGGCCAAGTGGGTGTGAGTCAAAGAATTGTGAGGTAGGCTGCATAGGTAGAGTTTATCCCAGGCCAGGCTGGGGTTCCTCAGGCCATCCAGCAGCGCCTGGTAGACCGGTTCAACATAATCTCGATCCACCAACAAATCCAGATAATCTGACACATCGACACAGCCGACAAAAGTTAATTCATATTGCCCGGCCGGGTTGGTTTTGCCGTAAAGGGGAGCCAGGCCAACTAACCGGTCCTCATCGGTGCGAATGGCAATTAATCTCAAGCTATCGTTGCCTAGATTTTGCCACCAAGTGCGCTGGTAAATATAACGCATAAAAAACGGAGCGTTGACCGACCGTTGCAGCAGGTAATCCCATTCTTGGGCCAACAAGTCGAAATCAGTTGCTTTGGTATAAATGGTGGTTTGCATAAAAATCCTTTACAAGGTAGCAGGGTAGCAGGGTAGCAGGTAGCAGTTTTCTAATCTTTGCTACTTTGCTACGCTGCTACATGTTATTTTTCTTTTCCCCGCCAATTGATTTGGTATATTTGATACCCCTGGCGACAGTCCGCCTGTGTTTCCACCGCCAGTGGTTCAGACGCAGGGACATCAGCTTGATAAACCTGCACCCAAAATTTCCGCTGCACTGGCTGATCCTCTATTTCAATAATATAAACGCCATTGGCATCGGTCGTATCAACCGCCAGCAAGCCAACCCCTTCCTCCCAAACCGTGATTTGTATTCCGGCTAAACGATCGCCATTACTGGCCTTGACCACCCCTTTAAAGCCATACTTGGTGCAATTGGAAAACCCTTTGATCGGTTTTTCGGCAATAAAAACTACTTCACCCGAAACCGGAGGGCCGGGTGTGGTCGTTGGCAGAGGGACTGTCGGCAAACTCAGGGTGGGGCGGCGGGTAGGGGCGGTTTGAGAGTCGGCGACTGGCCCCGGTAGAGTGAGCAATAGGTAAACCAAAAGCCCCATTACTGCTACTACCGCCAGGCTTAAAAGGCTAAGAAATATTATCCAACAGCTACTTCTTGAGGTTGGCCGCTTCATCTTATTATTCTATTAAAAAAATAGGGCAAGAGAGTATCTTGCCCTACCGGTGGATTAGATAGACTGGGGAGTAGGGATTCGAACCCCAACAGGCAGAGCCAGAATCTGCAGTCCTACCATTAGACGACTCCCCAACAATCGCCGTAAATTGTAGCATTTTCGGACAGGATGGGCAAATTAGCGTTTCCCTCCCCAAAACGATCAGCCGAAAGAGAGCAAAAAACAGATAGTTTTTGCTTCTAACCTGGTTTACCATAGCAGAAGATAAAGGGAGGAATAAGATATTCCTCAATGGCCTCATCGAATTCATAGAATTGGCCTATTGACAAAATTAGTTTTTTGTCGTAATATTTTCTGTATCTTTTTAGTATTACCGAAAATATTACGACTAATAAGGACTTTTGCCGAATGATTGACGAGATTGACCGTCGGATTATTTTATTGTTACAAGAAGACGCCCATCTCTCCAATGCGGCTCTGGCTGAACAAGTAGGGTTGACCGTTTCAACCGTACACGAGCGAGTCAAGAAGCTAGAGAAGAAAGGTATTATCAAAGGTTATGTGGCTGTAGTGGACGCCGAAGCTCTGGGCAAGCCAATTACAGCTTTTATTCGCTTATCGGTGGGTACAACACCCATTGGATACATCGAGTCAAAAAAAGGAGTAATGGAGGCTTGTCTGGTCGAACCGGATGTGTTGGAGTGTCATGGGGTCGCCGGTGAAGATTGTTATATTTTAAAGGTGCGTGTAGCTAGCCCCAAAGAGTTAGAACGACTCATTGAACGTATTCGCTGCCATGCTCCTGTGTCGCGTTCGGTGACCAGCATTGTCCTATCGACATTTAAAGAAAGTTTAGCGATAGAGCCATACTTGAGTGGAACTACTACGGATAAGACGTGGTAGATTACCCGTATCTTACCCCCATTCTTATTGTAACTATCAAAACGGTATTGACAGGTTAGATAAAGAGCGTTATAATCTAACCATTGTAAGTATTTTATAAGGTTATAATAGGGCGAATCCATAAGGAGGATTTCGATGTTACCCAATATTTATTTCAGACTAAGAGTTTGAAAGTTTAAATCGTAATATTTGCCTCAATGAAGTGAAGGGAGTCTAAAGAGGAAAGATGATGAGTTTAATTGTTTCTTATGGGTCTGATACCGGAAAACTTATTCTCGACCCCGCCAGCCTGTCTCCTCGTTTGGTCCTCCGTCGGGGCGACTTGTTTCGTTTACCGGCATTTAGCCGAGGCATCGAGGTCGTATCAGGGATAGCCTGGGTGACGGTCAAGGACCGTGATATTGTTCTGACCGCCGGGGAAAAGTTGGTACTGCCTGCCGGCAAAGATACGGTTCTGATTTCGGCTTTGGGCCATCATCCCTTAATTGTGGAAGTTTTACAAAACGTGGCTGAAAACTAACATCAATAAAATTGAGAGAGGACACTCGACAGAATGAATTGGCGGAATTTTTTGTGGCTGCTGTTCCTGGCCGCTTTATGGGGGCCGTCCTTTTTATTCATCAAAGTGGGGGTTGGGGACATCCCTCCGTTGACCCTGATGATGGGGCGGGTAGGCATTGCCGGGATACTGCTTTACCTGATTCTACGCGTGCAAGGGCGTAATTTGCTGCCTTTTGGCCGGGTTTGGCGTCACCTGGCGGTGGTGGCTTTGGTGCAAAATGCCATCCCCTTTGTCTTGTTTGCTTGGGGTGAGCAGTATATTGACAGTGCCCTGGCGGCTATTCTGAATGGCACCACGCCTCTTTTTACCCTGCTGCTGGCCCATCTTTTTACCTCCGATGATCGCCTGACCCCGACCAAGGCGGTGGGGACTTTAGTCGGTTTTAGCGGTTTGCTGATCCTGATCGGGCCTTCGTTGTTTACCGGGGTGCGAGCTACGACGCTGGGCTTGCTGGCCGTCACCTTTGCGGCCGCTTGTTATGGGGTGGCGATTATCTACACCAGACGCCACCTGCGCGGACTGCCGCCGCTGGTAGCCCCAACGACGCAACTCCTCCTGGCGGCGTTGTTCCTCCTGCCTTTGTCAGTGGTTATCGAGCAGCCATTCCATCTGTCCGCCCCCTCTTGGCCTGCCCTCGGTTCGCTCCTGGCCCTATCCATCCTGGGTACGGCGCTGGCTTTTGTGGTTTACTATCGCCTGCTGGAACAAGTCAGCGCGACCTATCTGTCGATGTCCACTTACCTGGTACCTGTATTTGGCGTAATTTTGGGGGTACTTGTCCTCGACGAGCGACTGGGCTGGAATAGTTATGTTGGCTGCACCTTGATTCTGGCGGGGGTGATGATTGTCAACGGCCTGATTAAAGTGGCAAGTTGGCAGCGCCCGACCGATGTGGCGGTCAGACCTTAAAGGTCTACCAACCCCAAGCCTTTGGCCATCGCCCCATCAAAATCGCCGATGAAGGTCCACCAATTGGTCAAGGGCCGCCCCCGATAAGTCAAACCATTGTTGGCTCCCGGCAGGTTCTGCATCCAGTAGATAAACCAGGTCAGGCTGTCGCTCCTCCAGCGGCTGCAATTGAGCGGCTGCCGGGAGCCGCTTCCTTCCGGCGTCCAATCTTCAATATCGGTCCAGACAGTTTTAGGGTTGGCCCAGTCGTAATCTCGTTCGCCATTGGGCGGATAGTGCGCCCAGCCGCAGCGCCCTTCGCCCACTTGGCCCACGAATTTATCCCAGAAAAGGTGGGGGTCAATCTGCCGTAACACCGCTTCGATCTGGTGGATGTGATCTTCGACCGCTTCCGAGGGGCCGCGCCCATAGTTGTAGTGATAAACTGTATAGGTTTGGTTCAACACTGGCAGGTCGCGTCGATCCCGGTCACTGTTGCTGATGTCGCCATACGGCCCGGCCATGTTCGACTCCCACAGGTCAATTACGCCGCCGTGGTAGCCCCATAACCAGACTTCTTTGATACCCCGCTCCTCCACCCAATGACGAATATCAACCCGGCTCATGATCGTATTGTAATCGGTCATCGGCGGGCGATGGCCGGGTTTGGGCCAGGTAGGGAGCGGCTCCAAAAATTCAAGCGTCTCGACCACCTCATAATGGAGGCTGGGCAAGGCGCTGGGATCTTTATAACCGTGGTAGATGCTGCCCATTTCCAAAGCCTCGACCACCCTGCGGGTGGTTTTGTGGGTATGCCGGCGGATAACTTCAAGCGGAGCGTCAACGTCGCCGGTAATGACCCGGTCTATTCGCCCATTTTTGACCGGAAAATAGCTGATAACCAGGGTAGGAATGAGGTAAACAGCAGGGGGATAGGTCAGGGGGCGGGGAGAATAATCGAGCGGCTGGATGGCCGGCGATGAGGGGGGGGTAAAGAGATTTTTGAGGCGATTGAGAAAATTCATCTTATTCCCGCGTCAGAAAATCCAACGGGGTGGCCGGCATCAACATACTGCGAGCGACGCTCAAACGTTTGGGATTAATGGACGAGGTTTGGACAATGATATTGGTGTAATCTTCGGCGGCATGCTCTTCGTCGCCGAGGGCAGCGTAAACGTCGCCTCGACTTTCGTAGGCATAACGGTGTTCGGGGTTGAGGGCGATAACTTTGGTGTAGTCGGCCAGGGCCTGCGGGTAATTGTTTTGTTCCCGGTGCAGGTTAGCCCGGTTGTAATAAGCATAAACGTAGTCAGGATTAAGTTCAATGGCCCGGCTGAAATCGGCCAGGGCTTGCCCCGGCTGCTTAAGTTCGTTCAGCGCCACACCCCGGTTGACGTAAGCGGCGACAAACTCCGGCTTTAGGGTAATTGTTTGGTTGTAATCGTGAATTGCTTCCTTGTATTGGCCCATCCATAGGTAAGTGTTGCCGCGATTGTAGTAAGCATAAACATTTTGGGGTGCAAGTTCCAGGGCCTTGCCGTAATCGATTAGGGCGCGTTCATACTCCCGCAGGCCGGTATAGGCCATACCCCGGTTAACATAGGCCGCCACAAAATCCGGGGCCAACTCGATGGCCCGCCGGCAATCGGCCACAGCTTGACCATAATTATCCATTAATAGGTGGGCGGTGCTGCGGTTATTGTAACCCTCGGCGTAGTCAGGGTCAAAGGTGATGGCTTTGGTAAAATCAACGATGGCTTGCTCGTAGTTGCGCGTGCTGACATAAGCCAGCCCGCGCTTGTTATAGGCCCGCGAATCCAGGATGGCTAATTCGCCGGCTTCGGCGGTAGTTGCCGGGGTGGTATTGATACTGAGGGTTCTGAGGGTAGCGGCAAACTCGGCGGCATCTTTGTAGCGGTCATCCTTATTTTTGAGCAGGGCGGTTTCGACGACCTCGGCCAGCGCGCCCACTTCCCGCCACAGTAACCGCAGGCCGGCCGGCATCTCTTCGCAAATCGCCTGTTCAAAAAGTTCGTAAAGTTTAGCCTGAGAGCGAAATTGGTTTGTGCCGCCGGCGGTCATGGCCAGCGACTCAAGGGCTTCAATGTCGATGTAATGCTGCCCGGCCAGCATTTCATACAAAAGTTCCCCAATCTGATAGACATCGCTACGGGCATCTACCATCTCACCGCGCACTTGTTCGGGCGAGCTGTAGAGCAAGGTGCTGGGTTGAAAGCCAACTTGGGTCAGGTTAAGCCCCCCCGCTGCTTCGGGCACGTGGGCAATGCCAAAATCGGCCACTTTGGGGCGGCCATCGGCCGTTAGTAAAATATTTTCGGCCTTAATATCTCGGTGGACAATCCCTTGGGCGTGAAACCTGGCTAACCCTTCACAAATCCCCAGGGCCAGGTTGACGGCCTGTTCTAGCGGCAGTTTACCCTCTTTCTTCAGCAAATCTCGCAGGCTGCCGCCGGGCAAATACTCCATAATCATGTAGAATGTTTTCTCCTCGACCCGCATGGCATAAATAGAGACGACATTGGGGTGTTCTAACGCGGTGGCGATGCGGGCTTCCTGGAGGAAACGTTTAACCGCCTTATCGTCGGCCACTTTTTCGAGTCGCAACTGCTTGATGGCTACCCGGCGGTCGAGCAGCCGGTCGTGCGCTTCAAACACGGCGGCAAAGCCACCCTCACCCAGGGGGCGAATAATCTCATATTCAAAGAGTTTTTGACCGGGGGTTAGCAAGGTGTTTCCTCTCCAGCGGAAGGTGGGAATACCCCTATTGTACCACGATTAAATGATTTAATCCACCGGCTCTTTTTGTATGTGGAAAACGCAGGCTTCCTGACCCATAGCGCAGCAAGCTACTTCTTCAACCCGGAAGCTTTTGCCGCTGCTAACCCAGCGTAGCCCTTCTTCGAGGACGCCGACGGCGTTATAGCAGATGGGCCGGTCGCTGGTGCGACCCCAGCAGCCGGGACAGCGGCGAATGGTGTAAATAAAGTGATCGTTGGCGTCTGTGACCTCGGCCAGCACGTCACTAAACTTGGCAAAGGTTTCGGCCAGCGCAGTCAGGCCAATCTTGAGTTTGATTTTCAGGGGGATCGTCTTAAAAGTGAGTTCGCTGACCCCAATCAGAGAGCTAAATTCGGCCAATCCTCCGGCAAAGGAAGCCCGCCCGGCGTGCAGAGCTAAACCTCGTTCACCCCGCAGGCCGTACATCTTTTCCAGGGCGGCCCCAATTCCGCCGTAATAGGCGAAATCAAAATTTTTAGCAAAGTTGTTGGGCGGAGGATAATGTTCTCGCGGCACCCCGGCCAGGTCGTAAACAGCCAGCATGGCTTCCCGGCCGATGGTTTCCTCAATCGATAGCACGTAAATACGGGCCATTTTGTTGGGGTAGTAAAAGCCGCTCGGTTCTGCTGCCATGACGCCATCCCCTCAGAAAATAGACCGCCGACGGCTGACCGCCGCAAGACATTTCGTTAGCGGTGGTGTGCCGCAGGCTGGTGAAAAGTTCCGGATAATTTGTCAAGGATTGTAGCACTGATTTAAATGGTAATCAATAGCAGCTTGGTACGAGAAAGACCTCAAGAGGGGGCTTCTCCAGCCAATTGTAAGGCTTTGGTGATCAGGGACTCGTCGAGGTGTAAGCCTGCTTTTTTCAGTTCAGTCAAGAGGGGGGTTAGCGAGGTAATTAACTTCTTTTCTTTGGCTAAGAGAAGCAGACCTACTGTTCCAGTCATAGGCAACCCCAACCGTTGAGCATAACGGCGTCCTTTACGCTCGTCTATAATGACCAGCCGAGCCGATTGTTCTTCGGCTAAAGCCAAGACTTCCGCTTCGCCACGGTCTAAGCCGGTGTAGGCTAGTACGTGTTGTGGATTGGCCAAGGAAACAGATTTGAGCCAGGGTGCATCGTCTAGCGACTTTTGACGCAAAGCATGTTCGGCAGCCAAAAATTCATCACAGACCCCCTGTGGAATCAATACTTCGTCATATAAATCCCGCAACAGATCAAGCCGTCCCAGCACCCATAAGGCAACCAGGGGGGTATTATTAGCGATGACTGGCTTGGCGGGCATTGGTTAAATCCTGCTCTAGTTCATTTGCTGTTTCACCGAAAGGAGAGAGGCCATATTGACCAAGCAAAAACAAAAAAGTAATACGCGGTACCCCTGCTACTTGGGCGGCCAAGCCTGTGCTAAGTTTGCCGGTTTCATAAAGTTTCAAGGCCAAAAGCAAGCGTGCTTCTGTTTCAAATTCTGCTGGTTCCTGCTGCAAGGCCCACAATACTTCGGGTGGATATTCAATCGTAAGAGTATTCACTTCACATCTCCCCAAATTTCTGGGTAACTTTCAGAGATTATACCATAATTTACCGAAGCTGTACTGGTGGCTCCAGCGATACCGCGTCGTTATCAAAACTGAGACCATTCGGGGCGATGGCCCGCAGCCGCGCGCCGAAATCGTTGTAGAGGCCGGTAATCAGGCGGTACTCGCCGGGGGGCAGGTTAGGCGGAAGTTCGATGCGGTGGGCATCGGCCTGGACTGCGCCGACGGGCCAGCCGCTGGTCGGCGCTGCGCCGTTGGCCGGGACGCCGTCATGCCCGGCGACACGCTCGCCCTGGCCGTTGAGGAGCTGGGTAAAAACCTTGTAATCTTGTTGTTGAGCGTTCAGAGCGCGCCAGTAGAGAGTGACTTCCACCGCGCCGGATGCCTTTTTTACTTCGTGGGTCAGCAACTCGATGCCGCTGCTGAAACGAGCCGGGGCGATAAAAGGTTGGAGGTTGGCCTGAAAGCCGTAGAGCGAGGCCGTGCCGAGGCCCTCGAAATCAAAACTGGCCAGGGCCTGACCGCGCCCGGAGACGACATTGCTCAAGGTCTGCTTCTGCGGGCCGGTGGGCAAAATCCAGATGGTGTCTAACCCTTGCAGCAGCTCGACAACACGCGGCGCGCCGGGCAGCTTTTTGGCGGCGCCATCGGTCAGTTGCAGGTCAAAATCACTGCTCAGGTAGGGGTACAGTTGGCGGTAAGTTTCTTGGTTGCTGAGCAGGAGGCGGGGCTTGCCGGCCGGGCCAGGTTGAATATTTTCGATACTTTGGGTTTGCGCCCTGATGAAGTTGACAAAGGTGGCGCTGGGGCTGCCGGCCAATTGGTCGCCGTGATAGGCTCGCAGTAGCAGCGGGATCAACAGCAACAGGGCCAGCCCGGCCCCACCGGCCAGGTAGCGGGGCAGTTGCTGCTGCACGGCCAGCAGGCGAGGCCAGCGTAAATCCAGCGGCCAGATGAGCAGGGCAAATTCCAGGGCGAGCAAAACGATCACGGCAAAGCGGGCGATGACGATAAAGACGAGCAGCCAGTGTTCATTGGGCAGCAGGACAAAGTAAATGGGCTGCTCCAAAATATTGAGGCCGGTCAAAATGAGGGCATAAAGTAAGCCTCGTTCGGTGGGGAAAAGCAAAATGACAAAGGGCAGCAAGTAAACCAGGAATTGCGGGCTGTAGCCTTTGGAAGCCAACAGGAAAAGAGCGACCGTCAAACCGCCAAAGGCAATGACCTGGCGGGGCTGGCTGTAATCGGCGGGGCGGGTGAAAAGGTAGGCATAAAGGCCGGCAAAGCCCAACATGATCAGCCACATTGGCCAGCCCGACAATCTTCCCTGGTGCGTCGCAAAATTGGTCTCGTCGGAGTTCAGCCGGTTGCCCTCGACCTGGCCGAAGCCGTAGTAGCCGTCGGCTACGGCCCAAACCGTTTCCCAGGAGGAGCGCCCCAGGATCGAGCGGGCCGAGGCTTGCACCCACTGCGGGCCGCCGATCAAAAATGGCGCGAACAAGACCATGATCGTCAGGCCAAAAACTACGGCGTAGAGACCCAACTCAATGCGGGCCTCCTTTTCTTTTTCCCGGTATTGATACCACAACCGGCGCAGAGCCACCGGCAGCATAATCACCGGGATGATTTTGACCGCAAACCCCACCCCTACGGCAATAGCCGAAGGAAAACGCCGGTCGGCCAGCAGTAAATCAAGCGCCAACAGCATAAAAAAGAGGGCAATCCCATCAAAAAAGCCGAGCATGGCGTAAATGGGGGGGAACAGGCCGGCGTAGAGCCATAAAACCCGGCTCACGGTCGCCGAGGTGTGAAAGAGCCGCCGGGCCAGGCGATAGACCAGAACGAAATTGCCCACTTCAAATAAGACAAAAATGCCGCCCAGAATCAGGATGAACCATAGGCGCGGGTCGTCGAGCCAGGAGGGTAGCCACAACGACAGTTTGTAAGCGCCGACCGCCAGCCAGGGCAGCAGCGGCGGCCATTCCAGCCAAAAATCAAGAAAGGGAAACAGGCTGTAGTCGGCCAGGCCGGCAATGCCGAAGTAAGTGTCAAAATCCGACCAGTCGCGCAGGTAGCCGCCGGGGCGGAGCAAAAACAGGGTCAGCAGGCGAAAGGCCACAAACAGGGCCAGCAGCAGCCAAAAGTCGGCCAGGCGCGGGATGGGGTCGGGTTCGGGAATATCGGGCAGGGGGATTGGCTCCGGGGCGATTCGGGGGGTGGGCCGGGTGACGGCCTGGGCGGGAGCCGGTTCTGCCTGGGGAGGGGCAGGCTCTTTTGGCCGGGCGGTATCGCGCTTAAATTTGACGACTTTCTGGAGTTTGGCCTGGCCGGGTTCGGGCAGCTCCTCGAAATCAACCTCGGTGCGTACGCCGGTCAGGGCTGCGTCGAGGAGGGCATCTTGAATCTCGTCAACCGGCTCCGGAGGAGGGCCTTCGTCCAGTTCGGGCAGCGGTTCGGGCAACTCGTCAAAATCGACTTCGGTGGGCGCGCCCTCCTGGGCCGCGTCGAGCAGCGCCACCTGGATCTCGTCGGCGGGGGCGGAGCGGGGGCCTTCGTCCAACTCGGGTACGGGTTCGGGCAGTTCGTCGAACTCAACGTCGGCGGCTAATCTTTGCCGGGCCGATTCGGCCAGGGTGGCTTGAATGGAGTCTTGTCCCCCCCCCACCCCCCCCTTAAGGGGGGGGGGATTGTTTTAGTTTATTTTTTTCTCGCTCATCTCATTAAACCTGTCCACAGCTTCAGGCGCAGGATCAGCAGCGCCCGGCTGTACTGCGTAAAAATGGAGAGAAACTGGGTTTTGCTGTGGCCGTGCAAACGTAACCGGTAGAAGACGGGCACTTCAAGCATACGGTAGCCGCGCTTGTGAGCGACCATCAACAGCCGGATGAAATAATCACCGTAGCCGTAATAAATCTGGTCCAGGTCCAGGGCCTCCAACTCGGCCCGGCGGATGGAAAAGAAACCGCTCAGGTTATCGTGGACCGGCGTGCCGAACAGGAGGCGAATGCCATAATTATAAATCAGGCTGGAAAATTGGCGAAACCGGTCCTCCATCCCCCCGGCCATCACAAAGCGCGAGCCGATGACGATGTCGTAAAATTCGAGGAATTTAATCATCTGCGGCAAAATTTTGGGGTCGTGGTTGAAGTCGGTGTCCATAGAGACGATAATCTCGCCGTTGGAGTGCTCCACCCCGTAGCGAATGGCCGTGGCCAGCCCGCGTTCGCCGGTGCGGACAAACAGCTTGACCCGCCCATCGCCGTCGAAATTCCGGCGCACGGCCTCGGCGGTCCCATCGGGGCTGTTGTCGTCCACGACCACCACTTCGTACTCCAGGCCGTTTGGCTCCAGGGAGGCAAATATGGCCTGGATCAGTTCGACGATGTTATCTTTTTCTTTGTAGGTGGGTAAAATAATGGACGCTTTCATTAGTTGGTTCACTGCTCACCGGGAGGTGTATAAGCACACCGAAAGGCAGCCTCACGCGCTGTGCCGAAAATCTGTTCCAGTGGGTGGATAGGATCTCGCCGGGGTATACCGGCCACGGTTGCAGGCGTTCCACCCCGCCTGACTTTCTCCTTACCTTCAGCCGGTCCATGAGGATTGTGAGTCGAATCAGTCTGGCTGTAGTAATCCTCGGCGTACCAGTCGGCTACCCACTCCCCAAAATTACTAATCCCGATTAAATCCTGCACCCCATAGGGGCTGGCCAAGTAAGGTTTGCTCCCAACGGGGTCTTTGGCAAGCAAGTAAGGGCTTTCATGGTCACTAACCCGACGGTCTCTTTCATTACCCCAGGGATAGAGCCGGCCATCCGTGCCCCGCGCCGCCTTCTCCCACTCGGCCTCGGTCGGCAGCCGCTTGCCCCGCCAAGCGCAGTAAGCCTCTGCCCCATTCCAGGTCGCTCGCGGGAAGGGATAATCCCCCTCCCAACGGCCAAAACTGTATTGTTTGTTTTCGTACTTGATGAAGCCGAGGACAAAAAAATCAAAAGGTTCATCTACCTCGGCGCAGCGCCAGCCGCCACACGACCAGCGATACTCCCCAATCGTATTGAGAAATTCGGCAAACTGGGACGTGGTCACCGGAAAGCGGTCGATGTAGTACCTATCCAGGTACACCGAACGCTGCGGCATCGCGTCATGATAAGACTCGCGCACTTGCTCCAGGGTTATCTTCTGGTTATACTCGCGCAAATAGGTTTGCAGGTTCTCCTCGCTCATTCCCCGCAGAAACGACCCGGCCGGGATTTCCACCATCTGGCTCAGGTCTACCGCCGTGGCCGTCGGCGGGGGCGGCCCGACCATCGGCTCGTAGCTGACCACGATGTCAGCTACCGGCTGTGGCTCGCCTCCAACCACGCAGCGAAAACCGGCCACATCGGCCCCATAGGAGCGATCTGCGGTCAGTGCTCCGGCCCAGATACTCCCTTCGTAACCCAGCGCCCCCCGCTCCACCGGCAGATCCGCATTAAACAGCTTGGGATTGGCGTGGCCGGGATAGGCCACCAGGGGGGATTGGGTCCACTCGCCGATGTTGCCGGCCATGTCCAGCACGCCATAAGGGCTGCTATCTTGGGGATGGCTACCCACCGGGCTGATTTCCAGGGCCACCCGATCAGCCTCCCACTCATCGCCCCAGGGGAAGAGGCGTCCGTCCGTACCGCGAGCCGCCTTTTCCCATTCAGCCTCGGTCGGCAGGCGTTTGCCCGCCCACCGGCAGTAGGTTTGGGCCTCGTCGTAGGAGACATAAATGGGGTAGTCGGCCCGCTGGGGGTCAAATTCTATCGGGCGGGGACACACCCCGGCGTCGATACAAGCGGCGTAGTGGGCATGCGTCACTTCTAGCTTGTCAATCTTAAAGGTATCCAGATAAGCGGTCAGTTGGGGGCTGGCGCGGTCGAAGGTGATGCTGGCATCTTTTTGATGGTATTCCTCCATCCAGCGCCCTCTGAGGGTTTCGGCTTGCTCCAAAGTCAGGCCCATAATGAACTTCCCGGCCGGGATTTCGACCATTGGCACATCGTCGGGGCCGGCAGGCTGAGGGGTGGAGGTTGGAGAGGAGGTGGGTGCCGGCTGCTTTGTCGGCGGTGGGGTAGGGGTGGATGTTAGGGTGGAGAGGGTAGTTGCCATTGGCCTGGCTGTAGGCAGAGTTAGGCTCACGGGAGTGGCGGTGGGGAGGTCGCCTCCGCATCCGGCTGTCAACAGGGCCGCACCGGTCAGGATAAGCCAGAAGGAGGTTTTTAAGCGTACATTCATCGGTGGTGCTGTAATCTTTCCTGCGAAGATGGTTTGGAGCTAATACTTTTCAAATAAGCGATTGAAATCGCTCCTCCGGGGCTAAAGCCGGTCGTCC
>CAZUNT010000045.1:5434-38486 GCA_964622215.1 uncultured Caldilineaceae bacterium | reverse complement strand
CCATATGAGCGACCCTCTCACCTCAAGACCAACTCTTCCTTGATGCCGTCCACTTACCGCCCCCAGCGATTTAAACATTTTGCCCTGCGATCAGTGAGAGTGGCGAATGGGGCCACGATCGCTATAGGCGCCGATAAAGGCCGCCAGGCCTGCCCGGTACTGCGCCGAGATGAGTGGCCCTTCATTGTGGCTGCCGCTGATTTCCAAGAACTCTTTTGGCTCGTTAGCCGCTGCAAATAACTGTTGCCCATAGCGATAAGGGATGATTTCGTCAGCCGGGCTGTGGATAATCAACACCGGACAATTGATCTGGGGCAAACGTTTGAGTGTGTTGTAATGGACCCGGGCCAGTAATCTAACCGGCAGGAAGGGGTAAGCCTGCGCGCCCATATCGGGAACTGAGGTGAAGGTGGAGAGTAGAATCAAGGCCCTGGGGGTATGCTGTTGGGCCAGGTAAGCTGCCACCGCGCCGCCAAGCGACTCACCAAACATGATAATGTCGGTAGGGGAGATGCGCCTTTCTTCGACCAGGTAGCGCCAGGCAGCCTCGGCGTCCAGGTAAGTGCCTTGTTCGCCGGGGTTGCCTTCGCTCTGACCGTAGCCGCGATAGTCAATCACCAACGTGCTTAATCCCAGGTGATGAAACAGTTCCAGTGACCAGAGGCGATGGGAAATATTGCCGCCGTTGCCGTGGAAAAAGAGGATAACGCCGTTGGCCGGCTCAGCCGGAATAAACCAGCCTGATAACTTGATTCCATCCGCTGCCTCTAACCAAACTTCTTCAAAGGGGAGGCTGGCGTCGGCCGGAGTTGTTTCCCAGGCGCGGGTGGGAAAGTAGACCAGTTTTTCCTGAAACAGGAAGAGCAGGACGGTCAAGCCCACATAAAAGATTACAATCAGGCTAATGGCTGACCAAAACATAGGTAACTTACCCATTTCGTAATTACTCAAACGACCGGCTTTAGCTATCCCCTACGGGATGCGAAGCGCTATGTAGGAGCGGTTTTAACCGCTTGAGGTTGAGTTCTCCCCATATAGAGTAACTGTTATCAACTTGCGAATTGTAACACGCAATTTCCTTCCAAACAATTGTCCCTTTGGACCTTTTGTGCTAATCTAACTCGAATTTTTTAACGTTCAAATTTCTAGCTTGAGCGAGTTGGGTGAAGTGAATTCATCAGAATCAACATCTCAGATCCAACTTTTCTTCCGGCACTTTTGGAAATTTGACAACATAACCTTCCATGAATATAATTCAAACTCGTGTGCGTGACCGCGCCAGCGGGACGCACTCATTTTTTGTTTAAGCAGCAAACTCACCTACGGAGATCAGAGATGTACGCAGTTATTGAAAGTGGCAGCAAACAATATCGCGTGGCCGAAGGCGACGTGATTGAAGTAGAGACATTGCCCGTCGAAGCAGGTAAGGAAGTAGAACTAGAGCGCGTCTTAATGGTGTCCTCGGACAGTGGAACTGTGGTAGGAAAGCCAGTGATTGAGGGCGCTAAAGTAACAGCCACTGTTGAAGGTCACGGACGCGGCAAAAAAATCATTGTCTATAAGCACAGGAAAAATTACCACAAAAAGCAGGGGCATCGACAGAATTTTACCCGCCTGCGCATTGGTAAAATTATCAGCTAGAGCTTAGAGAGGAGAAGCGACATGGCGCATAAAAAAGGCGGCGGTTCCAGCCGCAACGGTCGTGATAGTGCCGGCCAACGTTTAGGAGTTAAAAAATTCGGTGGTGAGGCGGTGCGCTCTGGAAACATTATCGTGCGGCAAAGAGGCACCAAGTTCCATCCAGGGGTTAATGTTGGCCTCGGACGTGACTACACCATCTTTGCTACCATTGACGGTTATGTAAAATTTGAGCATATCAGCCGGGATAAAAAGCGTATCAGTGTTTATCCCAAAGCTGTTTAAAGTAAGACAACGGGTCAACTTGTCCTACTAGAAAGGTTTTTTGTGATGAGGAAGGATATTCATCCTAAATATTATCCTAACGCCCAGGTTATTTGCTCCTGCGGCAATACCTGGACCACTGGCTCAACTCAGCCCATCCTTCGCACCGATCTTTGCTCAAAGTGCCATCCCTTCTTCACCGGCGAGCAGCGTATCGTCGATACTGCGGGTCAGGTAGATCGTTTCATGCGGCGTCTGGATCGCTTTAGCACGCACCAGGCCGATGTAATTAAACGCCAGCAAGAATTGCAAAAGAAGCTGGAACAACGGTTTCTGAAACAGCAATTGGGCGCACTTGATTTGGACAGCCAGCTAATCCAGGTTTTGCATGATGCCAACATCATTACTGTAGGCGACCTGATTAGAAAGATGGAAAAAGACCGGACCGGTCTATTAGCCCTGGAAGGTTTTGAGCCAAAGGTCGTTACTGAAATCGAGTCGAAACTGGCTGAAGCCAGGACAGCTTACTTTGCCGAAGCGTAATCGTATAGGTGAGGCAGGTCAGTCTGGCTGGACGTAGTCAAAACTGATAAAGTAGATTTAGGGCAGGCCGCCGGGTGGGTCTGCCCTTTTTTGGGGAAGGGGCTGTATGTTCCACCATTATGATGGGGGCTGGATCGAACTGATTTGTGGCAGTATGTTCAGTGGTAAGACTGAAGAGTTAATCCGGCGTTTGGTCAGAGCTGTTATTGCCCGGCAAAAGGTTCAGGTCTTTAAGCCGGCGATAGACACCCGCTATGAGGAGGGCAAGGTCAGTTCGCATAGTGGTAAGTATTACGAGGCGATAGCCGTCCGAGATGCCGCCGAAATTACCTCGCTGCTTGAGGATAATGTTGATGTGGTGGCCATTGACGAGGTTCAATTTTTTGATTGGGCTGTGGCCGAGCTGTGTGAGAGGCTGGCCAATGCCGGCCGCCGAGTTATTTTGGCGGGGCTGGATTTGGATTTCCGGGGCGAACCTTTTGGCCCTATGCCGCTGCTTATGGCTCAAGCGGAACAAGTGGATAAACTTCAGGCTATTTGTATGATTTGCGGCGCGCCGGCCAGCCGGACCCAACGATTGATCAATGGCAAGCCTGCCCATTACGATGATCCGGTCATTATGGTTGGGGCCAGCGAAGTTTATGAGGCCCGCTGCCGCCGCCACCACGAAGTGCCAAGAAACAGATAGGTAGTAGTCAGTAGTCAGTAGTCAGACTTTTCTGACTACTGACATCTGACTACTGACATCTGGCTACTGACTACTATCTTGTCTACTTTATTTCCTCTGCCTTTGGCCGGGCTTCAAGGGTCACCTCAACCGTTTGCTCCTTGTTGTTGCGCAGGATGGTCAGCTTTATCTTCTGACCTACTGTCCCCCGCCGGCTGAGGAAAGAGATCAAGTCTGCAAAGGTTTTTATATCTTCATCCTCAATCTTGATGATGACATCCCCTCCAATAGTCGCATCACGACCATCATTTAGGGTGATATTGCGTGTGCCCCCCCGCAGGCCGGCCTTATCCGCCGGACTGCCGGAGATAACTTCTCCAACTAAAGCGCCAGATGCTTGGGATAGTTTCATTGCTTTGGCGATCTCGGGAATTACGTCGTTGCCCTGAAACCCAATCCAGGGGTGCTCATACTTGCCTTGTTCAATCAAACTGGGTACCATCCGCTTGACCAGGTTACTGGGGATGGCAAAGCCCACGCCCAGAAAACTGCGCTCCCCCAAATCGGACAGGCGGGGCACAATCGCCGTATTGACGCCGATGACTTCTCCTTGTGAGTTGAGTAGCGGCCCACCGGAGTTGCCGGGATTGATGGCCGCATCGGTTTGAACAATCTCAGGAATTCTAAATTGACCACTTTCTGTGGGCAGGCTGCGTTTCAGGGCGCTGATGATGCCGGTAGTTAATGTTCCGGACAGGCCAAAGGGATTGCCGATAGCTACCGCTCGCTGGCCTACGTGTAACTCGTCTGAGTCGCCCCATTTTACCGGACGGAGGGTTTCGGCCGGCAGGTCAACTTTGACGACGGCTAAATCACTATCCGAGTCGGTCCCTACCACGGTCGCCGGGGCGGATGAGCCGTCGTGAAAGGTTACTTCCACTTTGGTCGCCTCGGCTATGACATGATTATTGGTCACAATATGGCCCTCGGTATCATACACAAAACCAGACCCCTGGCCTTGAGTAGGGAAGAGGTCTTGGGGTATATCGCTGTCAATCCCGTTGCTGACTGTCACTAAAATATTGACGACCGACGGATTGACCCGCTCGTACAAATTAATCAGCAGCAGCTCTTCGGCGTCTGCTTCGGCAATAGCTTCAGGCGGGAGAGGGGTTGGTTCAGGGACCAGGGTGGGGGGTATTTGGCTCACCTGGGCCTCTTTGAGCGTTTTATCCGTTTCTGGCTGAAGCGGCGCTTCCTCAGTTTTCGCCGGTGGGGAGTCTTTCTGCAACGGCAGCGAAGACAGCGGTGATAAACTACAACCATATAAAACAAATGCTAACAGACCTAACACGACAAAACGTACCTGAGCTAACATAGCCCTCCTTTAATAGACCGGGGATGGGGAACCAGGACACGCCGGACGGGCAAACAACCGGTCAGCGGTCTCCGGTCGGCGCCGGCAAAAGATTTTCATCATCAATGGTGTGCCGCAGGCTCGTAATGACTCCCGAAAACAGAGTCAACGTTGCAAGATTCTGCGTAGAAAATCATACCCAAAAAAAGGGACTGAGTCAAGGAAAAACTAAAGGTTGACAGGAGCCGGTTTCCGCCGATAATAGATCGGAATTGACTTTTGATGAGGCGAAGTTGAAATGCGGTAAAGGCGAAATACAATGGGGTTGAGAAACTCGTCAAGCAAACGCCTCCAGCGGTTGCGCAGCCTCTAGTAGTTTCCGTCGATATTCGCCCTGCTCATTCGTCCACCATTTCACCAGGCCAATCCAGCCATTCTGGATTTCAAGGCCGGTAAGGTAACCGGGATAGATGCCGCAGCCGGTGTTAAAGTAGGGTAGTTGGGGTGAAGCCGGGAAAAAAGGCCGGTGGGTATGACCGCAAATAATCGCTTGCCGCTGCCGATAAGCCCACTGGGCCAGTTGTTGGGTCAGTTTTTGCTGCTGCTGTTGATCCCATTGACGGTACCACCGCTCTAAACAGGAAGCAAGGACCTGATGGACCGGAGCTAACCCGGCTAAACGGCCCGCCTGCCCGGACCTTAAAAATTGTAAGACGCCGTAAACAGCCTGACCGATACGCCGGCTGAAGCGGTTGACCGGATCGCACCAGGGATCAGCCTGATGCCCATGCGCCACCAGCCATAGTTGTCCGGTGGGCCGGTAACGCAGCCCCAGATATTCCTCGGTGATGAACTCGCCTTTGGGCAAAGGCTGACCGGTCCCGCCGGCCAACTCATGGTTACCCCAAATCAGGCGCAGCCGGTGGTCTTGCTGAAACCGGCCCAACAACTCGAAAACGCGGGGATAGGCCTGTTGAATAGCGCTGAAATGGGGGGCCTGCCATAAATCATCCCCATCCCCCAGTTCGATGTAGGTAAAACCCTGCTGATGGTAGTGGGTCAAGGCAAACAAAAACAGCGCCTCATTAGGTGCAAAGGGATCAGCGGCGCTTTTGTCGCCCCGATGCGTATCGCTGAAGAGGATGATTTTGGAGCGGTCATCTATTGACGTTTCGGGAACAGCCGGTAAAATCCGGTCTAGCCCCGCCGAACCGGCCCAGGTCCGCCGATGCTTGACTTCAGCTTCAGCCAGCCAAGCCGGGGTGAGTGTAGGTTGGGAGAGCGTCATCCCCAGACCTCCTCACGCCGCCTACTTAAGAACGGCTCAGGGAGGGACACTTTGCTCCTGACCTGCTGATACCACAGGGTTGCCGCTGCCAGCGTGATAACCGGACCTTCCAGGAAAGCAAAGATGACAATCAGCACATACCTCCAGCCGCCTGGGTCAAGGGCCAGGGCGCCATGGTTGAGAGCAGTCCAGAATTCTTGTACAAACGACATGTCTCGCTCACCTGTCTAAAAGTTGTGAAAGGTTTTTCAAACCCAGCATACTTGAAACCTGTTCAGAAAATATTAAGATGTTATTGAGAAAGTATTTGGATTTTGGTTCTGGGTCAGCCGCGTTCTATTTTGCTCGCCGGCAAATCTCAACATTTCCCCAATCATTTCTTAACAAGTTCTAAACATGTTTGGGATATACTCAGGTTAACTCGAATTTCGTTGGTCGGTAGATCGGTGTATACTACGGCTCAAGAACCTGGAGCGTTGGAAATCATAGACCATGGCTAAAACAGTGCTGGTAGTAGACGATAAAAAAGAAATGGTGACGCTGGTGCAATCGTATCTGGCCCAGGAAGGCTATCGGGTGGTTACTGCCGCAAACGGACGGGAAGCTTTGTTTGTAGCCCGGCAGGCAAAGCCGGACCTGATTATTTTGGATCTGATGATGC
Organism: uncultured Caldilineaceae bacterium; assembly: GCA_964622215.1. Classification (GTDB taxonomy): domain Bacteria; phylum Chloroflexota; class Anaerolineae; order 4572-78; family J111; genus DSQQ01. The sequence continues at coordinate 32,068 of CAZUNT010000045.1, read as the reverse complement.
CGGAAATGGGGGGCTACGACTTTATGCAGGTCTATCGTAAAGAGGCCGCTACACCTGTCATCATGCTCACCGCCAAGCTGGATGAAAATGACAAGGTGCTCGGTCTGGAACTGGGCGCGGATGATTACGTCACCAAACCCTTCAGTCTGCGCGAACTCACCGCCCGGGTGCGGGCTGTGCTGCGCCGCGCCGAAAAAGAAGCCGCCCCTAAAGAAGTGTTACAGGTGGCTGAAGTGATCCTCGACCGGGAATATCGAGCTGTCAGCGTGGCCGGCAAATCGGTCAACCTGACTCCTTCTGAATTTGATTTGTTGGCGGCTCTGATGGCGGCCCCAGGGCGACCCTTTTCCCGGCTCGAGCTGCTGGAACATCTGGGCGATGTCGTTTATGAAGGCTATGAGCGCACCATTGACGTGCATATTCGCAACTTGCGGGCCAAAATTGAACCCGACTCCAGACACCCGCGTTATGTGATAACCGTTTACGGCGTAGGCTATCGCTTTGCCACCTAGGTCGAAGGATGAAACTCGTACACCTGCATTCGCTGACATTTAAACTGACGCTGGCCTTTCTGTTTGTGGGGCTGATCGGCATCGTGTTGGTGGCGGTGTTTGTCGATTACCGGACCAGGAATGAGTTTGACCGCTTTATGCTTGATCGTAGACAGACCGGCTTACTGGAAGGGTTAGAGCGCTATTATTACCACAACGGCAGTTGGCAAGGGATCGAGCAGATGTTTGCAACCAGGGGTTCAGACGACAACCCCGGGCTTGACGATCAGTGGAACTTTAAAGACGATGCCACCCCCGAAGGTACCCTGGTTGACGCCAACGGCATCATCATCCTCAGCTCGCAGGCCAATCGCGTTGGCCGCAAAATTGCTACAGAAGAATTGGCCCAGGGACTACCGGTTAGGCTCAGAGATCGGGTGGTTGGCTGGTTCATCTTTGATGGCTTCCCAGCCTGGCCAACCAATCTGCCGACGCTGGCCGCCGAACAGGCTTTTCGGGAAAATGTAAGTCACGTTATTTTGGCGGGAGCCGTAGGCGCTACCCTGGTGGCCCTGGTCGTCGGGATTATTCTGGCTCGAACGCTCACCCGGCCCCTCAGAGAACTAACCTCCGCTACTCAGGTGATGGCCGCCGGCAAACTGGGACCTCAGGTCAAAGTCCGTTCCCGAGATGAATTGGGCGACCTGGCCCGCTCTTTCAACCAGATGAGCCGCGACCTGGCTCAAGCCAACCAGCAGCGCCGCCAGATGACCGCCGACATTGCTCACGATCTACGCACGCCCCTCAGTATCCTGTTGGGCTACACCGAAGCGCTGAACGATAGCAAATTGCAGGGGACGCCGGAAGTACACCGGGTAATGCACCAGGAGGCGCAGCACCTCAGTCACTTGGTTGACGACCTGCGCACCCTGTCGCTGGCCGATGCCGGTGAACTGAAGCTGAATTTGCAAGCTTGTTTGCCTTACGAAATGTTAGCCCACACCGCCGCTGCTTATCAGGGCCGGGCAGGAGAAAAAAATATCACTCTCATCGTCGAGGCCGGTCGTGACTTGCCCGCCGTTTCGGCGGACCCCGATCGTATGGCCCAGGTTCTGGGCAATTTGGTCGGTAATGCTCTGCGTTACACTCCCACTGGGGGACAAATCACCCTGTCTGCCTGTGCCGGTGAAACCGAAGTGTCTTTGCAGGTGCAGGATACCGGCAGCGGCATTGCGGCCGAGGATTTGCCGTATATCTTCAACCGCTTCTACCGGGCCGATGAAACGCGTCAACAGCAGCACGGGGAGTCTGGCCTGGGTTTGGCTATTGCCAAATCCCTGGTCGAAGCACACGGCGGTTCCATCTCCGTCGAGAGTATTCCCAACGATGGGACCATCTTTACTATCCTGCTTGGTCAAGCTGAATCGGTTTAGCCGTTTATATGAGCAAAAAAACAGACACCATTCTCTGGACGGGGATTACTATTGTCTTGTGTCTGCTGGCGATAGTTTTTTATAAGAACTATTTCCACGAGACAACGACCTTGATCGAATCGTTTGGCATTGCCGGCCCCCTGGCTTGCGTGGTCATATTTTCCATTCTGTCTGTGACGCCGATTCCCACGGATCCGCTGGCGGTTGCGGTTGCTACTTTGTTTCATCCGCTTCTGGTGATGGCGATCCTCTGGACCGGAAATACCGCGGCTGCTCTGCTTGAGTACCGATTCGGGAAAACCATTCGTAACATTACTTCCTATGAAGAAAAAAAACATGCTCTACCCTGGGGCCTGGGAAACATGCCAATCGGATCGGTCTGGGTACTAACCTTTGGACGAATGATTCCCGGATATGGCAGTAAGGTCATAAGTATTTTAGCGGGTGTCTATGGGGTAAATCGATGGCGGTTCTTCTGGACCACTGCGGTGATAAACCTGGGCGGAGCTTTGATGTATACCGTCGGCGGTCAATTCTTAAAGGTTCTATTTTGAAACTATAGGCTGAGGTTCTCCAGATCAACCAATGACCGTATAGCGACAGTACCCCACTCAATGCCAGCTTAACATCCGCTCATCTACTCCGTTATAGCTAAGTTGAAGCCGGTTGTTGATCTCCGCCGGGAACATCGGCCTTTGGTCTGAACCATCGGCGTTCATCACCCAGATTTCCCAGCGGCCGGCCCGGTCCGTTACAAAAGCCAGCTTGCTGCCGTCCGGCGACCAGGTTGGCGCGGCGTTGTTCCACGACCGGTTTTCGGCCACGATAAATTTGGTCGGGGTCTCGGTTAAGCGCCTCCGTCCACTGCCGTCAATGTTGAGCACGTGTACTTCCCAGTGATCCTGCTGCCGGTAAGACACGGCAATCCGCCGTCCATCTGGGGAGATGATCGGGGTGTGATCGCGAAAATCGTGGCCAATTGGTTGGGTGGTCCGGGTTCGAGCATCGTACAGGCTCAAGGTCTGCTCACTTTTATAGATGAGCAGGTTGGGGCCGGTCGGGTGCCAGGTGGGGCCGTAACTGTAGCGATCCAGGTTCAGGTCCGTATATTCCCCGGTCGCCAGATCGATCTGCCCCAGGTACCAGTGGGCATCCATTGGGATGGTAAACTTGAGAATGCCGTTCTCAATCTCAACATCACGCGCATTCGCCGGAATGTGGATACCATCCCCATTCATAGCCGCTTCGAGCAAATCAATCCTGCGGCGCTCGTCCTGGAGCCGGCCGCCTAACTGGAAACTAAAGACCAGGCGCGAACCATCGGCCGACCAGGTTGGGGATTTGATCTGGTGTTTCTTTAGCCAACTTCGTTCGCTGCTGCCGTCGAGGTTTATGGTGAAGAGTTCGTACTCCGGCTCCCAACGGGTGAAGGCAATTTGGCTGCCGTCGGGCGAGAGTTGGGGGTCAAGACCGGAGGTAATGCGACGGAGATGGGCGCCAGCGGCGTCAATAGCGTAGATGTCCCCCCCGCTGGTCGTCTGGAGAACCAGCGTGCCGGTTAATCCCTGGGCCGGGGCCGGGCGGTCAAAATTAGGCTGGGATGTACCCGGCCGGTTCAGCCCACTGGCTAAACGGACTTCGTCGCCGGTTAAGGACACCCAGCCGGTGTTACCACCGGGCAAGCTGATCCGGGCGTAGCCGGCTGTCTCGTCGAGGGCCTGGACCGGCGCCAGCGCACCCCGCTTCAGGCTGGTTATAGCGCCGCCGCCGGGCTGATTGAGCACGTCCACCTCGGCTGCATACACCTCCACCACCGGCCCGGCGGCCCCGGCGCTTGTGGAGAAGGCCGCTCCGGCGGCGTTGGGGGCCGGCGTGGCTGTTCCGGGCGAACCAGGCCGGGTTGAAGATAGGGTTGCCTGTTCCACCGGCGCACCGGCGCCATCAAGGGATACGTAGGTCGGTTGGCCCGAGAGCCAGCCGGTTTTTTGAGGATAAGGCAGTTCGACCTGCAGCCAGCCGCTGTTTGGATCGGCGTTGATAACCAGCACAACCTCCCCCTGGGCCAGGGTAGCCACGACTGGGTAATTAATTCCGGGGCCGCTGCGAACATTCAAACCGGCCGAAACCACCCGGGCTTGAGCGGCCGGCGTTGCCGTAGGGGTAGGCTCACTCTGGGCCGCGGCCGGAATAGGAGAAACTGTCGTGGCCGGGCTGGCCGTGGCTGTTACCCGGCCGCCCGGTAGAGTAGCGGTTACAGCCGGACTCAGCCGGGGAAAAGGCGTTGGTGAATTGGCAGCAGCGGCCGGGGTTAGCGGCTGCGACGGAGTGGCCCAGATTTCGGCCAGCGGCGGGGTGACCGCCGGCGCGCTGACGGTGTGCTGGCAGCCGGCCAGCAACAGAATTACCAACAAGATGGGATAAGGACTTTTTTTCATTTCGTACCTCCATAAATAGACCGCCGACGGCTGACGGCAGAGAGTATCTCGCCTCCCCCTGGGGGACCGCCGCAAGAATTTTCATTATTGGTGGTGGGCGTTAGCTCGTGACGACTCCTCTACCAATAGTCGGGTAGTCTATTAGTCGGGTAGTTGGATAGTCGTTAGCAACCAATCGACCAACTGACTAACAGACTAACCGACCAACTAATCAACCGGTGTGGGCGACGAGGCCGCTACTGTGGGCGGCGCTGCCGGTGTAACCTGGCTTTCAGGGCCGGCCGCCGGTCCCAACCGCCGGAACAGGCGGCTGAAGAAACCTCCCAGCCCGTCGAGATAGGTGTAGACGGTTGGCACCAGGATCAGGGTCAGCAGCAGCGACGAGAGCGAACCGCCGATGATGACGATGGCCATGGGCGAGCGTATTTCAGCACCCGAACTGGTCCGCAGGGCAATGGGCAGTTGGGCCAGGACAATCGCAAAGGTGGTCATCAGAATGGGCCGCAGGCGCAGCCGGCCGGCCTCGACCAGGGCTTTCCGGCGCGGCATACCATGCTCGCGCCGGAGAATATTGGTGAAATCGATCAGCAGAATGGCGTTTTTGGTGACAATGCCGATCAACAGGATCATCCCCAACAGTGAGATCAGGTTGACGGTGGCGCCGGTCAGCAGCATGGCCCCAAAAGCGCCGACCATAGCCACCGGCTGAGAGAACATAATCGCCAGCGGGTGCATAAAAGACTCGTACAGGGCGACCAGCAGCATATAAAGCAGCACAACCGACAGGGCCAGGGCGGCGTACATATCCCGGAACGATTCTTCCTGGACTTCCTGGACCCCGCCTAACTGGGCCCGGTAACCGGGCGGCAGGTTCAACCGGGCCGCCAAGCCGGCCGAGATGTCGTCGGCCACCCGGCCGGCGCTGCGGTCCTGGACGTTAGCCCGGACGGTCAGGTAACGCTGCCGGTTCAGGCGCTGGATTTGGGCCGGGGCCTCACCCCGCTCGACGGTAGTGACCTGGTCCAGGGTCACCGGCTGGCCGTTGCGGAAGCCAACCGGCAGCCGCAGCACCCGGCTCAGGTCGCGGCGGTCGGCCTCGGCGGCCCGAACCGTAATATCAACTTCATCCCCCTCCGGCGGGTCGATAGTTCCCACCTCGCTGCCGGCCACGGCGGTGCGAAGCGCCATTCCTACTTCCGTTACCGACAGGCCCAGGTCGTCGATACGCGGCCGATCCAGCATCGCCCGGACTTCGGAGCCGCGCTCGCCTTCCAGGTTGAGCACGTCGACGGCGCCGGGCACGCTGCGGATAATCGCTTCGACCTGGTCGGCCAGGCCGACCAACGTATCCGGGTCCGGCCCGACGATCTGGACTTCCTGGGCGGTATCGGCCTTGCCGCCGCTGCCGCTGACGTAGATTTGAGTTCTGGCACCCGGGATGTTGGCCAGGTGCGGCCGCAGTTCGCCGATGATCTTAAAAACAGAGCGCTGCCGGTCATTTTTATTTTGTAAGACCACGGTCAGGTTGGCCGTGCCCGCACCACCACCGCCGCCACCGCCGGTAAAAATAGCGGCCATGTCATCGCCGGCGCCAACCCGAGTGAGCAGGGTAATTGCCTCAGGTATTTCCCGGACAACAATCTGCTCTACCTGGCGGGCTACTGCATCGGTGGCGGCCAGGGCCGCCCCCGGCGGCAGTTGAATGACCACTTCCAACCGGTTATCGTCCGTAGTCGGCGTGGGTTCGGTGCCCAACGACGAGGCCAGGCTCAAGGCTCCCACCAGCGAGACCGCGGCCAGGCCGATAACCAACAGCCGGTGAAAATGGCTGGCCAGGCTCCAATCCAGCAGCCGGGCATACAGGTTAGCCAGCCCGTCAAAGCCCCGCTCCCACAGGTGGATAAAGCGGCCCCACCAGCCGGTTGGCTCTTCTTCCCGCCGCAGCCAGCGCGAAGCCAGCATCGGGGTCAGGGTGAAGGAGACGAGCAGGGAGAAGGAGACGGCGGTGGCAATCGTCAGGCCATAAGCGCGGAACATCTGGCCAACCAGGCCGCTGGTAAAGGCAACCGGGACGTAGATGACCACATCGGCCAGGGTGATCGCCAGGGCCGCCAGGCCAATCTCGGCCCGGCCCTTAAGGGCAGCCTGGAAGGGCGACTCGCCCTGGTTGAGATGGCGAACGATATTCTCCAGGACCACAATCGAATCATCTACCAGGATACCTACGGACAGGGTCAGGGCCAGCAGGGTCAGCGTATCCAGGCTAAACCCCAGGATCCACATTACCAGTAGGGTAGAGATGAGCGAAGTCGGGATGGCCAGCAGCACGATGATAGTGCTGCGCCACATGTGCAGGAACAGCAGCAGCACCAGGCCGGTGATGATAACGGCCAGCAGCAGATCTTCCTGCACGGCGTTAATAGAGGCCCGGGTAAAGGTCGAGATATCCAGAATAACCTCCAGCCTGGCCCCCGGCGGCAGCGTTCGCTCCAGTTGGCTGATGGTCCGGCGAATCTGGTCGGCTACCTCGACGGCGTTGGCATCGCTGGCCTTGATGATGCTCAGGCCGACGGCCTCCTGGCCGTTCAGGCGCAGGATTTGTGACTGTTCTTTGAAATCATCGCGAACCGTGGCGACGTCACGCAGGTACACCAGCCGGTTGCCGGCCGGGGCCGGCGCTCCCACCAGGGCGCCCAAATCCAGGCCGGTCGGCTTGCCGGCGACGACCAGGTTGGCTACGTCGGCGGCACGGGTTAACTTGCCGATAGCCCGCAGCGGCGTTTTCTGCTTGCCTTCGGGCAGAGAACCGGCCGGAACGGTCAGGTTCTCCTGGACCAAGGCCGAGGTCACTTGCGGCACGCTGACCCCGTAGGTGGACATCTTCGCCCCGTCCAATTCAACCAGGACCGTTCGCTCCCGCCCGCCGCTAAGGCTGACGCTGCCTACGCCGGGTATGGCCTGCAAGCGGGGTTTGAGTTCGTTTTCGGCCAGGTCGAACAGGTCGGCTTCACTCTGCGGGCCGCTCAAGGTTAATTCGATGATCGGCATCGCGCCGATGTCGGCCTTGATGAGGGTGGGATCCTCGGCTTCGGCCGGCAACTGCGCCCGGATCGCGGCCAGTTGTCGCTCCACATCGCTGGTGGCCTGGTCCCCATCAATACCTTCCCGGAAGGTCAAGATCATCACGGCCAGTCCCTCGCGGGCTACTGAGCGCACTTTGTCAAGACCGGCAATACCGGACGTGGCGTCCTCTATAGGTTTGATGATCAGGTTCTCGATATCCTCCGGCGAAGCGCCGGGGTAGACGACCATGATACTGTTGACGGCTATGTCAACCTGGGGCATATTCTCGACCGGCAGCAGAAAATAGGCCCGGAAGCCCAGGATGACAACCCCCAGGATGACCATTAACATCAGCAGAGGCCGCCAGATAGCAAGCCTGGTAAGATTATTCATAGATACCTCGTTGTTTGATCACAGTTAGACAAACTGCTTCTAATCCGTTCGTGAGTTATTTCGTCACAACTCGCACCGGCGTTCCATCTTCCAATTCGGACTGGCCGATGATGACCACCTGCTCGCCGGCGGTCAGCCCGGATAGGATTTCAACCCTATCTTCCTGGGCTAACCCCAGGGTGACCGGGCGGAGTTCGGCCCGACCATCTTTTACGACAAAGACCGAGTCCCGGCCGGCCACCTGGCGCACGGCGGCGACAGGGACGAGCAGCACGCCGTTATGCTCTGCCACCATCAGGCTGACGTTGGCAAACATGCCGCCTTTGAGCAGCCTTTCGGGGTCGGCCGGGACGACCTTAACCGTAAAGGTATGGGTTTGGGGGTCGGCCACCGGCGCGATATAGGTGACGGCGGCCGGAAAATCCCGGCCGGGATAAACCACTACCCGGATGGCAGCCGGCTGGCCTACCCGGATCTGGGCCAGGCTGCCCTCCTCAACGGCCAGAATGGCTTCTACCTCGGCCGAGACCAGGGTGAACAGGGACTCTCCCTGGCCGGGTGACTCGCCGACCTCGACGTGACGGGTTGCGACAATTCCCTCGATAGGCGCTTCCACCCGGGCCTCGTCTAACTGTGTTTGCAGCAGTTTGAGCGACTCCTGGGCATTCTTTACCTCTACTTCGGCTATGGTAAAATCTTCCGGCACGAAGGGGTCCTGGGCCAGGGCCAGGGCGCTCTGGGCCTGCAGCAGGGCGGACTCCAGGGCCAGTCTTTCGATAGGCGCCCCCTTGAGGGCAGCGTTATAGTTGGCCATAGCCGTCTCATAAGCCGCCGTAGCCTGTTCCAGGGCTGCCGCTTCTGGCTTCTCGCCGACATCGCTGGAAAAGGCAATCTTATCATACTCGGCCTGGGCCAGCTTTAGCGCTGCCTGGGCCTGGACGACGCCGTTGCTGGCCGCTTCGATTTGGGACTCGCTCAGGTTGTCAATGCGGGCCAGGTTGGCCCGGACCAGGTTCAGAGCGCCCTGGGTGGCCAGGATTTGTTCGGGGCGAGTACCCCGCCTCATCTTGGCCAGGTTAGCTTCGGCCGTGCTGACGGCCAGCCGGGCCTGGGATAACTGTATCTCCAACTTGGTGGTATCAAAAACCAGCAGCAAGTCACCCTGCTTCACGGCCTCGCCTTCTCCGGCCGGCAGTTCCACCACCTGATCCGAATAATTGGCCGTTACGTTTAGGGTTCGCCGCGGCTGAAGCAGGCCGGCGTAAGTCAGGACGCTGGCCAGGTCGCCCGTTTTGGCCTTGGCTACCTGCACCGGGACAACCGGCTTACCGTTGTCTACGGCGGCTGGGGTGGGTGGTAAGGATGACTGGGCCGTGGCCGGTGTACAGGCCAACACCGGCCCTATGAGTAGAATCAACAGGATAAGGAGTATAACGTAATTAAATTTCATAAAAGCCTCCCGGCAAATGTTCTGGCTCTATTCAGTATAGATATAACCCGGTGGGCTTGTCATCCCTCGAATGGTGTATCAGCCGGGTTATTTGAGGTTTATGGGTCTATCACCCAAAAGTTGGATCAGAGGGGTTATCTTGGTTGACTGACAGATTTAACATTGTGGCCCAAATTTACCGCAGAGAGCGCAGAGGCCGCCGAGAAATTTATAAAAATCTCTGCGTTCTCAGCGTCCTCAGCGGTGAAAGATTAAATTTGTCAGTCAATCAGGGGGTTATCTTTAAAAACAATGAGGAAATAGAATCAAAGGCAACGACTAGAGTAAATCTAATGCCCGCGCCCGGGCGACAGCCTGGGTGCGGCTCTGCACGTCGAGCTTGTTAAAGATGTGTTTGGTATGGGTTTTGACAGTATGGACGGTGACCGTTAACACCTGGGCAATCGCCTGGTTGGACAGCCCGGCGGCAATGAGGCGCAGCACTTCTAACTCGCGCTCGCTCAGGGGTTCGACCAGCGCCGGGGTAGGGCTCGCTGGTCCAGGCCAAAAGGCGCTGCCGGGCGCCGGGGCGGCCGGGGTGTTCAGACATTTCTCGGCGGTGAAGGCCGACAGCAATTTATCGACGTAAGCCTGGCCGGCTGCCGGCTGTTGTACTTTGAGTATTGCCAGCAGCTCGGCCAGTGGTGCGCCTGCGTCGATAAAAGTACGCACGTAACCGGCCGGTTCGGCCAGCGCCAGGGCTTGGGCCAGGGCGGCCAGGCCAGGCTCCGGGTCGCCCTGGGTTTGGTAAACAACGGCCTGGAGGGCCAGGGCTTCGATCAGGCGGCTGACCCGGCCCATCTTTTGTGCTTCCTGGGCCAGGGAAACCAGGCCGGCCAGGGCCTCGCCCGGCCGGCCTTGGGCCATCATGATCCGGGCCATAATCAATTCGACCCGGTCGCGGACGGGATAGACGGGCAAAGCAGCCCGCGCCTCTGGCGATTCATACGGCTTCATCCACCGCGCCGCCCGGTCTGGGTGACCCTGCTTGACCTCCAGCCAGGCCCGGCAGATGTTCAGCATCATGTCATCGAGCGCGACCCGCTGGGTGAACGACTCGACTTGTTGGATAGCCGCCCAGGCCCCGGCGGTATCCCCCTGGGCCTGCCGGACCCGGGCCAGCGCCAGGTACTGGTCTAAAGCGGCGACGTCTCCCCACTGCCGGCTTAAGGTGATCCCTTCGAGCAGGTGGGAGGCCGCTGTCTCTAGCTCGTTCCACTCGTATAACACCTGGCTCAGGCCGGGGTAAACGATAATGGCGATTGGCAAGGGCTGGTCTTCGTCATCCGCCGCCATCTGCATCATCTGGCGGCAGGTCTGGGCTGCCTGGTGCAGGTGGCCCCGCACGACTTGTAGATCGATTTGCTGGCTCATGGCGATCATAGTAATCAGGAAATTGCCTGTTTCCCGGCCAACCCGAATCATCTCAGCGCAGGCTTGATCGGCCTCAACCACATCACCGTTTAATATGGGCAGGAAACCCTGGACCAGAACCATGACCCCGCGTGAAAACGAGTTTTCTTGGACCGGGAAAACCTGGATCTGCCGGCTAAATTGGGCCGCCCCGGCCAGATCGCCCCTGGCGACAGCCATTATCGCCCGTAAAGCGGTTATTTCTCCGGACATTTCGGCTGTGGCTCCGGCGGCCGGCAGAGCCGCTTCTGCCTCTTGTAAACGCTGCTCGGTTGCCGCCAGGTGGGCCGTCACCAGCAGTAAAGTCCAGGCATGGGCCAGGCACAAAGGCAGCCGGTTCCGGACTAACTCATCCGGCAGCGCTTCCAGCCAGTTATGCAGCGTTATGACCTGGCCGCGCATCAGCAAATCTTGGGCTACCTGCTCGATCAGGCGGCTGGCCGGTTCAAAATCACCGGCTGCCAGGGCATGATCGATCGCTTTGGCGGTCAAGTGATGCGCGGCGTACCAGGCGCTCGCCCGGCGGTGTAGTTCGGCCACCCGCTTACCCTCCTGTTGACCAACGTCATCATCGCCCACCTTCAGGCGATGGCACAGAAAGTCGGCAAAGAGGTGGTGGTAGCGATACCACTGCCGCGCTTCGTCCAGGGGGATGATAAAAAGATTGGCCCGTTCCAGCCGTTCCAGGAGGGCCTGGCTGTTGGCCTGGCCGGTCACGACATCACATAAGGACCCGTTCAGGCGGTCGAGGATGGACGTTTCCAGGAGAAATTGTTGGATCAGTTCGGGTTGGCCTTGCAGCACCTCTTCCACCAGATAATCCAGAATGTAACGCTGATTGCCGGTGAAGGCAGCCACAAAACCGGCCACATCCTGGCGTCCCTGCATCGACAGCGCGGCCAATTGCAGCCCGGCAATCCAACCCTCGGTCCGGGCTTCCAACGCGGCGATCTGATCCTCCGCCAAGCTCAAACCCATCACCCGGTTGAGAAACAGGGCCGCTTCGGCTTCCCTAAACTTGAGATCGGCTGAACGGATTTCGGCGAGCTGGCCCCGGGCCCGTAGGCGTGACAGCGGCAGCGGCGGGTCGATCCGGCTGCAGATGACCAGGTGCATCTGGGACGGCAGGTGGTCCAGCAGATAGGTCAAGATATCGTGGATAGACCTGGCTTCGATCACGTGGTAATCGTCGAGGATGAGCACAAAGTTGGTGGGGACAGCCACAAGCTCGTTGATAAGCGCGGTCAAGAAGGCCTCAGGGGATGGGCGTTGAGCAGATAGAAACGTACGTTGGGCCTCCCGGCCGATCTCAGGCGCAATCTGTTGCAGGGCGGCAATAAAATAGGCCAGAAAACGAGCCGGGTCGTTGTCCTCCTTTTCCAACGAGAGCCAAGCCGCCTTGAAAGGCTGAAGGATAAACGCTTCACGTGAAGGATGAAAATTTCCCTTTTCATCCTTCACGCTCTGCGTTCTGCCTTCACGCGAAGCGCTCATCCTTTCAGAGAGCCAGGCGCTGACCATGGTGGTTTTGCCGAAGCCAGCCGGAGCAGATATGAGAATCAGCTTACCCTGCAAGCCTTCGTCCAACCGTTGGCTGAGTTGGGGCCGGGGAACAAGCTCAGGGCGAGCCGGTGGGATATAAAGTTTGGTAGCCAGAATCGACCCGGGTTGAACGATTTTATCAGATAAATCCGGGTTGAATAATCTATCACTTATCATGCTGTTTTCTTATCCTGGCTATTCCGATCTTGGCTCGGTGGCCGCCGAGAAGCTTTCAAAAATCTGTCGGTCTTCCGCATCCAGGTGGGTCAGCAGTTCAACCCCCAGGCGAGTGTAGAGACGCTGGGTGAACAACTCCATCCACACAAACTGCCGGGCGATATGCACCAGGTGCCGGTTATGGGTGATGGTGGCCGCCATCTCGGTCGTGACGCTGGCGATGAGTGTTTGCTGCCTGTCCGCAACCACCACCAGAACATCGACCAATTCCTGCAACTGGCTCTCCAACGGCGGGTGTCGGGCAACCCGGCCGCAGTTCAACTCCCCATAGCCGGTGAGCAGCGTGCTAATCTCTACGCCTCGCTCGCACGCCTGGACGATTTCCTGGCGCAGGTCATCCAATTCCGGGTCGGCCAGGACGAGCAGCAGTTCGGTTTGGGCCGTCTGGATCATTTGGGCCACGTAGGCCAAGACCGAGCTGCGTCCGCTGATCGACCAAACCCGGTCCTCTTCCGGGGTAGCATAGATAACTCGCAAGTCATTACGTAAACTTGCCAGCAGGCGCTGATGTTCTTGCTCGTAACGGCTAAGAAGTATTTCGGGTGGAAGGGGACGGTATAAGGTGGTGCGTTGCTCGTCCGATCTGAGGATGGCCCCGCGGCTCTGCAATCGTCCCAGGGCTTCGTAGACCATCGAGCGGGGGATGCCGGCCGACTTGCCGATTTGATAGCCGGTGGCGGGGCTCTCCCGCAGCAAGGCCAGGTACACTTTGGCTTCGTACTCGGTGAAGCCGATAGCTGCTAGGTCTGCCAGTAGATCCATAATCCTCCAAGTAGTAGTTTGATTACTTGCTACTATCCATAATATAAACCACTATTACTCGGTTGTCAAGGGGTTCTTATCATTTAGGATTTGGCTTGTGGGCGGTATTTGACACCTGAAAACATTGTCTTACAATCATCACCGATTTCGGTGACACTTGACAGTATCAATCTGTTCACACCTCAGCCATAGTAGGCGCTATCACTACAATATTAAGGAAAACACTTATGGGAACTGTAACCGTTAAATGGATTGAATCAAACCTGATGATCGGGGCCGACTCGGCGGGCCGGCCGCTGACCATCGGCTGGGCACGCCAACGCCAGCCAGAGTGGACCGGGCTGAAACCGTCTGAACTTTTGCTGCTTGCTGCCGCTTCATGCTCGACGTATGATGTGGTTGACATTCTGACCAAACAACGCGAACCGCTAGAAGACCTGGAAGTAACATGTACCGGTGAACAATTGCCGGACCCGCCCTACACCTTCACCCACATTCATCTCCACTACAAAGCTACAGGTGCGGTCAACCCCAACAAGCTGGCCCGGGCGATTCAACTTTCGGAGGAAAAGTACTGCTCGGTGCTAAATACACTCAAACCGACGGCGAGGATCAGCAGTGATTATGAAATCCTCAGTTAATGATTGGCCACATTAGCCGCCACCAGGATGGGATCCCACACCGGGGCGAAAGGTGGAGCATAGCTGAGATCCAGATCGGCCAAATCGTAGGTGGTCCAACCCGCCTGTAAGGCCGCCACAATAACATCAATCCGCTTGGCTACCCCTTCTCGGCCTATCATTTGCGCTCCCAAAAGTCGCTGGGAGCCGCGTTCAAACACCAGTTTAACGTGGAGTGGCGGATGTTCCGGCATATAGTGAGCGCGCGAGGCCGAAGTAACCAGTGTCGTGTCTACCTCATACCCTTCGGCGCGGGCTTCTTTTTCAGACAGGCCGGTGCGAGCCGCGTTCAGGTCAAAAACCTTGACTACGGCAGTACCCACGATCCCCTGAAAAGTTGCTTCACCTCCGGCGGCGTTTGTCCCGGCCACCCGGCCCTGTTTATTAGCAGTCGTACCCAGGGGGACGTAAGCCGGTTTGCCGGTCACCAGGTGGCGCGCCTCGGCCACATCACCGGCGGCCCAGAGGTGGGGTAGATTGGTCTCTTGGCGCTCGTTCACTGCCACTGCTCCGGTCGGCCCCAGGGGCAGGCCGGCTTGTTTCGCCAAGAAGTTATTTGACCGCGCTCCCACGCTAAAGATGACCATATCCGCCGGCAGCGATTGGCCTCCGGCTGCCACTGCCTTGACCCGGCCGTTACCGTTGAAAGCCTCAACCGCGTGTTCCAGATGGACCTCTACCCCCTGCCGGGTTAGCTCGGCCAAAATGTGGCTGCTCATCTCTGCGTCCATATTCGGCATCACCTGGGGCAACATTTCGACCAGGGTCACTTGCAGGTGATGCGCTGCCAGCGCCTCGGCCATCTCCAGGCCGATGTACCCTCCACCCACGATGACGGCTCGAGCCGGGCGTTCCTGCTCGATCCAGTGGCGAATGGCCATAGCATCCTCCACCTGTCGCAAGGTAAAAATGCCAGGCAGCTCCAAACCGGGAAGAGGTGGTTTAACCGCCGCGCCGCCCGTAGTCAGAATAAGTTTGTCCCAGGAGTCGGTAACAAGCTTGCCGGTTTCCAAATTGCGCAGCGTCACCTGCTGCTCGGTGGGATCAATCGCCAAAACTTCATGGTAGATGTGGGCCTGGATGCCCTGCTGCGCAAACTGCTGTGGGGTGCGGATAATCACATCTTCGATGCGGGGAATCTCCCCTTTGATATAGTAGGGAAAGCCACAAGCGCCATAACTGACATAGCCTGATTTCTCGTAAACGACAATGTTGAGATCTTGCTTGAGCCGGCGGGCTTTAGCCGCGGCGCTCATCCCTGCCGCGCCACCGCCGATAATCACCAAACGTTCGTTCATCTCTTTTCACCTCCTCTAACATTATAGGATACTTGTGTTGGACTGCCAATCGGGGAGACAAGTCTCGGCCGGATACCGAAACTTTATCGCGTCAAAAACCGGACTAAGATTTATCAAAATCCCAAGGCCCTCAAGGCTCGATCGTTACTTTGCCGACCCGTTCATTTGGGCTGGCCGCGATCTCAAACGCTTGGCGATATTCGTCCAGGGGAAAACTATGTGTCACCAGCTTGTCGGCATCAATGACGCGGCGGGCGAGCAGGTCAAGGGCTATGGGGAAATAGTGGTTCGGGATGGCGTGTGAAGCCCGCAGTTGGAGCTTTTGAAAGTGGAAGGCGTTAATGTCTAGCTGAATCTTTTCCCCCGTCTGCTCCTCCAGCCCGATGAGGGCGACGATGCCCCCAAAGCGGCAGGCGCGGATC
This sequence comes from uncultured Caldilineaceae bacterium, assembly GCA_964622215.1. Classification (GTDB taxonomy): domain Bacteria; phylum Chloroflexota; class Anaerolineae; order 4572-78; family J111; genus DSQQ01. Next base: position 16,410 of record CAZUNT010000045.1, on the reverse strand, counting down.
GCAGCGGGGATCACGGGCGGCGGCGCTGTCACGAGGGCGCGGTCAATCCCATCGCCGGTGTGCTGCTTGAGGGTTGCAACCGCATCTTGACCGCCGTCCAACGTCACGTCCGCGCCAAACTCACGTCCGAGTTCGAGACGGAAGTCATTCCGCGTATTTTGGCGCGGCGAGCCAATAAGAAAAACGCGCCGCGCCCCGCGCAATTTGGCAATTTGGCAAGCCATCAGGCCAATCGGGCCTGCACCCCAAACGGCCACTTCGGCGTTGAGCGGGATATCGGCCCGCAGGGCGACGTCAATGGCGACGGTAAGTGGCTCGGCCAGAGCCGCTTGCCGGGGGGTCAGGCCGTGAAACTTTTGAACTGACACTTCGGGCACACACAGATAATCGCCAAAACCGGCCTGGTCATTCATATAGGTCCAGATATTCCGGCAGTAGCGGCTTTCCCCATTCTTGCAGGCTTCACACACGCCGCAGCCGGTATTGTTTTCCACGATGACCTGATCGCCAGGGTGGATATACTTGACGCCCTGGCCCACTTGTTCGACCACACCGGCAATTTCATGCCCAAGCGGTGTCCAATCTTGATTCATCGTGCGTTGAAAATGCAAGTCGGTGCCGCAAATCCCGCAGGACAGGACCCGAACCAGAACTTCGCCTGCGCCTGGTACGGGCACAGGTGCCTGGCGCATTTTATATTGTAAGGGCGCTTTACCCCAGAGTGCTCTCATGATTTTTGCTCCTTTTCAACAGTTAATGAATTGACGCCTTAGTCTCCTTAACCACAGAAATCGCGGATGCGCCGGACGGCGCGTTGTAGGACCTCCGGCTCCTGCACCAGGGCAATCCGGACAAAGCCTTCACCCGCCGGGCCAAACCCCCGGCCGGGCGCCAGGCAGACGCCGGTTTCCCGGGCCAGGCTCACGGTGAACTCATACGAGTTTACATGGCCGGCCGGCAAGCGGGTCCAGACGTACATGCTGGCCTGGGGCAGGCGGGCAGGCCAGCTGGCCGCGTTCATGGTTTCGACCAGGACGTCGCGCCGGGCCTCGAATATCTGCGTCGCCCGGCGGGTCTCCTCCCGGGGCTGGTTGATGGCCGCCATCGCCGCCCGCTGGATGCCCAGGTACTGGTTAAAGTCGATGGCGCTTTTGACCTGGGTTAACGCGGCAATGGCCTCAGCATTACCGGCCGCCCAGCCAACCCGCAGGCCGCCCATATGATAACTTTTACTGCACGAGTACAATTCTACGGCAATGTCCAGGCCGCCCGGTTGGGCCAGCACCGACGGGGCCTCGTAATCGCCGTAGACCGTATCGACATACGGAAAGTCGTGGATCAGCAGCACCTCGTTAGCCCGGCAAAAATCGATCGCCTGGCGGAAAAATTCGGCCGGGGCTACGGCTGTCGTCGGGTTATTGGGGTAAGACAGGATCATAGCCCGCGCCCGGCGGGCTGCCTCGACCGGAACGGCGGTCAGGTCGGGCAGGAACTGCTGTTCCTCCCGCAGCGGCAGCGTGACCACCTCCAGGCCGGCCAGGGCCATCGCCCCGAAGTAAGACGGATAGCCGGGGTCGGGGGCCAGGATGACATCGCCGGGGTCGGTGACGGCCAGGAGCAGGTGGGCCAGCCCTTCCTGGGAGCCAATCAACTGCAATACCTGTCGTTCCGGGTCCAGCCGGCCGCCATAGCGGGCGTAATACCAGGCGGCCGCGGCCTCGCGCAGCGGCCGGTTGCACGATTGCAGGCAGTAGCCGTTGTGGTGGGGCTGGCGGGTAGTCTCCCGCAACGCCTCCATAGCGGCCTCTGGCGCGGCCAGGTCGCTCGATCCCAGTGACAGATCAATGATTTCCAGCCCTTTGGCGATGGCCTCGGACTTGGCCGTATCCATCGTGTTGAACATACTAACGGGCATCCGCCGGGCCCGTTGGGACGCCCACCGGTTATTTTTCATAATTTCCACCTTTGGAAAGATAAATATTGAGTTTTACTGTTCGTGGAATTTACTACCAACCTGAAAATCAGGCAAACAATAAAGTTTTACCGTTTACTGAGATCGGCCAAAACTCGCAAATCCGGTAAGGATTGAGTATAATGGTATCGCAAGTGGAGGCACTTTAGTATGGCTACAGCCGTATTCGGGTATGGCAGCCCAATTGACTGGTATGAGCCGCGTTGTGTTTATGTTTGAGTTGGCCCGTTTTGGATTATCTCCTATCGGAGTAGACCCCGAAGAGCTTGCCGAGGATTGAGCGAATGCCTGAGGTTACATATACCGAAAAACAAGGCCAGTACCTTGCCTTCATCTACTACTACACCAAAATCAATCGCCGTCCCCCGGCAGAAGCCGATATTCAGCGTTACTTTGCGGTCACTCCGCCGACAGTCCATCAAATGATCCTTAAATTGGAGGCAGAAGGGTTCATCAAGCGGGTACCCGGGCAAGCCCGCAGTATTGAGGTTCTGCTATCCCCTGAGCAACTGCCCTATTTGAAGTAGCTTATGACTGATTATCCCAAGCCCATCAAGAAATTGCTGCGAGAATATCTCGCTGAAGCTTATGAAGCTGAGCTGCAGCGCGAGCTGACTAAGCTCGACCGGAGTTTTGCCGAATGGCGGGCGGGCAAAATCAGCAGTGGGGAGTTAAGCTATCGGGTTCATCAGTATGAAACCGGTCCTTCGCGGGAGTTGTATAAACTCTATAATGGCGGCCAACCAGATATGATGGTGGCCTATGCCATTGTAGCCGGCATTTTGCCGGAGGAGGAAGTGCCGGCTGAGTTGCTCGAAGCGATTGAGAGACCGCTCAGTTTCTACCGCTCGTTGAAAGAGCGGGATGAATTGAGGCTGCCCGAATAGCGTAATAAGCCAGTGGTTTATAATTTCTGGCCCCTTATAGGTTACAGTTCGTAGAGTTTGGCTTGATGAAGGCGTCTGATCAAGGCCGAACGGTTATGGTAATCCCGGTAAATCTTGTTCAGGCGGGCCTGAAAGGCGGCCTGCTCCCCTTGATGTTGGGCCAGGCCGCGTAGGTCGGCCAGGTGCTGCACAGCCTGCTCGTAGGCGCTCCCTGTTTTTTGTTCCAGTAAGTCAGAAATTTCTTGCCAAATCTGGGTCTCACGGGCAGCCAATGATTCCATCTTTTTCAGGTGTCTGGCTTGAGCCTCGGCGGCGCGCCTGGCTTGCGCTTCTTGTTCGACCCATAAACCCTCACTTGCTGTCTCTATGTCAACATTTGCTTTTGATATGACCTATGTTTACTGCTTGTCAACAATATGGTATACTGGACTAAGATTTTATGAAGCTCAACGGAGCATTTTATGGCCAACCGGCTTGGCGAATATCTACAGAATTTGCGTCATGCTCAAGGAATGACAACTCGCAAACTGGGTAGCTTAGCCCGCTGTAACCACTCTTTCATTTCACGGCTGGAGTCTGGCGAACGTCTCCCCAGTCTTGACCGGTTGTGGCAACTGATTGAGGTTTTAGAGGGAGATTTTGGCCAGGCGCTTTTTCTACTCTGCCTGGACGCGGGCGTGCCTGAACGTACAGCACGGAAGGCGACCCAATGGGCCGAGACTGGCACGCCGCAGTAGGTTGTAATTAGCCGGTTCTGGATAACTTTGACCGAGAATTGGGCTGTATGATATACTTGAACCCATTAAGCCGAGCGACAATAGCTCCCAGCTATGGTGTAAGTAGCTCTTCGATTTTTCAGACAGGTGTAATCCCAGTGGCAGCAGCCCAATATCCAACCTTGCAAGATTTTTTCTGGACGGCCAGCATTGTGGCCGTAAAAGCCAGTGAAGGCTTCCAGACATTTGAAGAATTCCAACGATATACTATTGACAATCTACCACAAAACTCGCCTGAGACCCGTCGCCGTTACGCCGAACTGGTCCAGCGCCGTTATTTTCCCGAGCGATCTATGTCTGGGTTGGTGCCAACAGTTTGGCGCAGCTACCATGACGAACGGCTTTTGACCGAAGTGATGCTGGTGACGGCATTGGAAGGAGAACCGGCTATAGCTCACTTCGTTTTGACTCACGTTTTGCCAAAAGCGCCGGGCACCACCCTGGACCCGGAACTGGTCAAAACATTTATCAAGGAAACCTACGGCGAATTCAAAGAGAAATCTTACCAACGGTTACTTCAAACCTGCCGTGATTTGGGTTTCCTGGGGCGGTATAATGGCGATCATTTGGTTGAACAAATTAATCCCTCGACAGATGCCTTGCTCATCCTACTCCATGATCGTTTAGCGCCCACGCCCCGCATTGTGCGGCTAAGTGAGCTTTTACAGACCACCTGGTGGCGATTATTAGGTTTACGCGAAGCTGACGAGGTCCGCCGCCTGCTGCGCCAGGCGGAGATGGCTGGACTATTGTCTCGCTTCACCAAAGTGGATGAGTTGGAGCAAATCACCACCCGCTACGGTAGGGATGAGTATTTTGGGCGAGCTTTGCGGCTGCCATAACCATCAAAACTGGAGTCGAGCCTTTAAGCGGAGACAACAAAATCGGGGTCGAGCCTTTAGGCGGAGACAACAGCAGCTAAAATCGGCTAAAGCCTCGACTCCATTGATACGTCGGCGATGACTAAGCACGAATTATTTGACCTCATATCTCGATTTGCCCAAAGACCTTTACCGGCGGTTAATGGTCGGCACGTTTATTTGTGGCATGGTTCGTTGGCTGTACTAAAACGTGCCATCCCGACAGAAACCTTAATCCCGATTGATTTGCATCGCCTGGCTGCAACCTTACCCCGTGCGCCACGAGCGCGTGATGAGGCTCGACGTTTACTCAGCCAGGCTATTCGAACAGCCCTCAACGAACAGCTCAAGGGCGATCATCAGCAGATTTTGGTGGTGACGGGCTGTGATTTGCTGTCACGCTACGAAGTTCCACTAAACCTATTTTTCCAGTTGGCCTCGGAAATACAAATGTTTATCTTGGTAGCCTCGCTGGCCGAAACTCAATTCCAGCCATCCTACCCCTTGCCCAGCTATGTTACTCTGGATTCCACCACTCCCTTTAACTATTTGCAGACAGAGGTAGGTCCAGCCGCGACAATTAACGACGCAGAACCCTGACAGTGTTGGAGTCGAGGCTTCAGCCGGAAGATTAGAAAATAGTCCGGCTAAAGCCTCGACTCCGTTTAATAGGGAGTCGAGGCTTTAGCCGGAAGTTAGCCGGACATTTTGACTAAGGATGAATAATGACGCTCTTACCTATTCGAGATCTGGTTATCCCTAAACCACAACCCAAACTGACGCCATCCCTGGTGCCCGCTTTTCAACAAAATGCCCAGGAGATGGTCGAAACCTACATCTTCACCGATACGATTCGGGCTCATTTTGAAGAAATTTTAGATACGATGGCGCGGGGGCGAGGTCAGGCCTTCTGGGTCCAGGCCGAGTATGGCGCGGGTAAAACGCACTTTCTGGTCACGTTGGCCGCGCTCCTGGCGGATACCGGCGACGACAGCCGGTGGCAATTTGTTCAAGATGGAGAAATTCGCCAGATGCAGCAGCGGCTGCGTCAGACGCGCCTCTTTCCGGTGGTGCTGTCTCTGCGCGGCCAGGGGGCGGCTGACTCTTATTTAGGGCGTTCGCTGCTGGATGTGCTACTGGAGGAAGGTTTCCAACGGGCTATTGCCGACGCCGGTCTGGCGAATCAGGTGCAGGTGACCAGCGCCGAGGATATTCTGAATTGGCTGGAGAAGAAAGCCGGGCCGGCCATTCAGGTCGACGCCGATGCCTTTGTGCGGAAACGCACCGGGCAATCAACCGCCGAGTATCGTAACAATGAAGGGGTAACAGCTACCGCTGATTTGCTCCGCGAATACTTCGCCAGTGTGGGCATTAAGCCGGAACTGGCTGTCGGGGTAAAAGATCGCCTGGCCCATATTTATCGCCAATTGACTGACTCGTCCGGCCCTCATTATGATGGTCTGCTGGTGGTCATTGACGAATATGAGGGCTGGGAAAAGAACCACAACACGCCCGAAGAGTTAAGCCGGGATGCCGATCTGCTGGAAACGCTTGGTTTTCTACTGCCCATTGATCTAGGGTATCAGATTTACACGATCGTTGCTTCACAGTCGGCTGTTCCGGCCAAGTTGCAGGGCAGCCAGGCGGGTGATCGTTTTATCAATATTCCCTTGTTGGCCCAGAGCAATGAGCGAGATTACGACATCATCATTTCGCACCGCGCCCGCGCCCTGGACCTAAATCGCACTCCTGAAATCAAAGACCATTATGATTATTACCGCCAACACTTTGACTTTGCCCAACATCTGAGCGAGGTCGAGTTTCGCGATATCTTTCCCTTTCAACCTCGCTGCTTTGAGACAATTCGTCGTATTACCGCCCGTGACCTACCCACTGCCCGCTCCGGCTTGCTCGTCTTTTGGCAGGTGGTCAACGAGAGTGACTTATTGGAGCGATCACGGTTAATTCGCCTGGCCGATATGGTCAGAAGTCCTCACCTGGTCGAAGATTGTCTAGTCAAGAGCGTCTACAAGGACTCTTACAATGCCTACAAGGCGGCTCTTGAGGCTCTGCCGCTGTTGAACCTTGAGCCGGAAGATGTCCCCCTGGCCCAGGATATTTTGCTTACGCTTTATCTCTGGTACCTGGTCTTTATGGAGCACCCTCGCCGATTAAATTTGAAGGAACTGGCCGAGGCCACTCTGACCACCGACGATATTCTGCGAGCCGAAGATACGGTGGCTTACGTTCTCAACAGTTTACAAGTGCTACGCCAGGTCGATTTTGATAACCAATCGGCCATCTTTGTCCCGACCGGCGGCGAGGGGCCATCCGTCCTGACCATCTTCAACGAACACAAGAAGCGCGTCAGCCGCGACCCCTATCGCTTACGATCAGCTTTGACCAAAAGCCTCTTCTTCACGCCCAGGGAAACGGGCGGGGCCGGCGGCCTGTTCAGCGATTTCACCCTCGATACGACCGTAACCCGCCGGGTGGAGTCGCGTAAGCTGGAATATGGCGGCGAGGTGGTTGTCACCAGTATGCTCCGCCTGGACTTGGGGTTGCCGCTGCCCAAGCAAGACACCCATTTTCGCCTGGTGCTCCTGACCCCGGAAGCGATGCAGCTTGCAGTAAATTTGCAAGACCCCCGTATTGCCGTGGTCATACCGGGCGACTTGACCGATGAGGTGCGTGATGCCGCCGCGGCTTACGAAGCCTGGCATAGTATGAATGAAGAATATCGCCAACAGACCGGCCGTGAGGCGGACGATATTCGCTCCTGGCTGGACACCCAGCGACAAACGATCCATAACGAGCTAACCGCGACCCATCTCAAACTCTACCAGGCCGGAGAAATTCGGACTCGCGACAGCCTGGGGATTAGCGCCCGCGAGGCTTTTGGGCAAGGGGGTAACAACGACCATCGAATTGCCCACATCGTCGAGCGTCTGTTGGCTGCTGCTTACCCCAACCTACCTTTGCCAACCGACCAATTGCGCAGCACCTTAAGCCCCGGTGAGGTCGGCAAAGTATTTGAAGGTTATTTCAATAAAAAGGCCCGCACCGCCGATGTTACGGCCACCCGCAGCTACGGTATTGGCCTGGGTTTGTCCCACCGGGACAAACCGGAATACTTTGCGCCTCAGACCGAGGTAGAGGTGTTTAAGCTGATCGAGTCTATGCTGGCCGAGCGGCACGGCAGCGACTTACCGATATGGCAACTGTACGACAAACTTTCTACGTGGCCATTTGGCCTGCCTTATGCCATTATTCAACTCTATTTGCTGGCCTTTGTGCGGCGGGCCAATCCTCGGGTGGACTTGCTATTGAAACCTCAACACAATCTGCGCACCCGCGACGGCCAACCTATCCTACGCGACCGCCTGACCGCCAGCAACGTGGTGGACCTGGCCTGGAGGGTGGGTCTGGAAAACAACTTCGACGCGCTGGTGCCCAGCGCCGGGCCGCAGTGGAATGATGTATTGCCCTACGCCCGTGAGCTTGTGGAGGACCTCAAGGCCACCACCGACCAGGCCGAAATCGAAGGGCAGTTTCAGCGGCTAACCCAGGCCTTGACCAAACTTCAGGGTGATGTCAACAAGCAGCAGCAAAGCCTGAAAGCCTTGGCCGGGGCGCTCAACACGACTTTGCCCCCAGAAACCAATGAGACGTTGAACCGCTTAACCCAGTTAGTGGCCGAGACGCCGGCCAGCTACGGCGATTTTCAGGAGCGACTTGAAGAAATCCTGGCCAACCCAATAGGCCTGCGCGAGGCCATGCAGGCATTTACCCATTGGCAGGAATTAACCTCTCTCGCTGCCGAAATTAGCACCACCAAACGTTACCTGGACGAAGTAGCGCTCCGGGAGACCGACCGCGATTTGGCCGCCGATCGTATGACGATCCTGGCCCAGATCCGGCTAGATGATTTGCTGCGTAACCCGGCCATGTGGCCGCGACTGCACAACGACTTTGAGAATTTCATCGGCCGTTATCGAAACGAGTATCAGAAGCACCACCGTGATTACTATGCCAAAGTGACCCGGCTGCGCGAATCGCTGGCCGAAGCGCCTCATCGCCTGGAGGCCCTGGGTCAACTCAACCGCATTGAGGGCCTGGGCCAGCCCACCGGCCAAGACCTGGCCCAGCGCTACCAGGCTTTGACGCAAAAGCTGGAGGTTTGTAACATTGGCGTAAACGAAGTGAGCGTGGAATACCAGCCGGCCTGCTCTGCCTGCCGGCTGCGTTTGGTTGACCGGCCGCCGGAAGAGGGTGTCAAAATTTTTATGCGTGACCTGGACGAGGCTCTCAACCGGAAAACCCGCCAATTGGCGACCGAAGCCGTCAACCGGGTGCTGGCTCGCGGTGGGCGGAATGACCTGACGACTCTGCTGGAGGCGGCCCAGGCTTCCAACCTGGCGACCCTGGTTGATGTGATGAGTCCCGACCTGGCCGATTTCATCAACCGGCTGCTGGCCGAAGAATCGATCCTGACCGCGCCAACTGATGTCCTCTCTCAATTAGTCCAGGAATATCCCAGCCTGGAGGAAAAGGATATTGCCCAGGTGTGTGTCCTGTTCGAGCAGTTGCTCAAACAGGCCTTTGCCGAAGCCCGGCAGGCCCACCCCGACAAAAAGACGATTCGATTGATGCTGCGTTAACGCCAAAGGAGTCGAGGCTTCAGCCGGAAAGGAAGAACCGGCTAAAGCCTCGACTCCGATAGATTAATTAGGAGTGGAAAGGATTTTGGAGGGTCAGTTTGTTCTCAACTTGCAGCCCGTGTTGCATATCTTCAGTATAAAGTAGAGCGCATTGGGCGGCTAAGGCGCTGGCAACAATCAGACTGTCCCAATAGGAGAAATGATACTGTTCGCGCAAAATGGAGGCTTTGGTTAGAATATCTTGGTCAAATTCTACCACTGTGTAGTGGCTGTAAAACGACGCGATTAAGGCTTGAATATCCGGCTCGGTGAGTTGAGTCTTCTTGAGCAGATTGACGCAAACCTCGTTGATAACCTGGGTGCTGAGTATCACCTCGTTATCCTGGATAGTGGCTTTCGCCCTGGCCTGCTTGTGACTATCCTCGCCCTCGATGAAAGCGTACAGCCAGATATTTGTATCAACAAAACACGGCGAGGTTGGGGGTTCAGTTGCGGCCATAGATTTCTGCGCGAGACAAGGGCTTAAAACCTTTTAAGCGGAGGGGAGCATTCAATAGCCGCTCAACCATATTGCTGTGAGGCTCCGTGTCTTTAGCCAGGATAATCACCCTGACCTCGTCTTTTAACTTGTCGCGATGCTCAGGGGGAATTTCGATCAGGCCGTCTTTAACTTTGGCGCGAAATTCAACGGCAAACATAAAGCCAACCTCCTAAATAGCTGTGTATCAATATTGTAGCATAAGAACCGACAACGAGAAACCCGTGTTCATCAGACCGAGTTTCCAGAAAGCAAATGATGACCGATTTAGCCGACTTTATCCAACAACACGCCACCCCCTACGACCCGGAGACCGACACCTACCGCCGCCCGCCTTTTGCCCAACCGGTCAAGGCCGGCAAAAATAGCCCCATCTACAACGCCCACTCTTACCACACCAAAGTGCCGCCGGAAGGGATTGTACCTTACATTGAGCATTACACCGAGCCGGGCGACCTGATCCTGGACCCCTTTTGCGGCTCTGGCATGACCGGTGTGGCCGCCCTGATGACCGGCCGCCACGCCATTCTCAACGACCTCTCACCCGCCGCTGTCCACATTGCCCGCAACTATACGACTCCAGTGGATGTAACCGCTCTGCGAAGTGAATTTGAGCGGATCAAAGCCGCCGTCAAGGAGGAGTTTGACTGGCTCTATGGGACCACCTGCGACCGCTGCAACGGTCCGGCCACTATCCAGTACACAATTTGGAGCGATGTCTTTGAGTGTGGTCGCTGTGGTGGAGACATTGTGTTATGGGATGTAGCAGTAAATCGAGAAACTGGTAATGTGGCAGATAAATTATTTTGCCCAACATGTAAAGCAGAGTGGCGTAAGCAGCAGTTACGATGGTTAAAATCTATCCCTGTGCTGACCAACTATGAATGTAGATGCGAGTGTTGCATTCGATGGCGCGCCGTTAATAAAGGTCGAAGTAATAAAACACCAGAGTGCGGCTGCCAGTGCTGCCGTACAGGACGAGCTGAACATCGAACAACAGTTGATGATATAAATCATATAACTGAAATTGAAGCTGAAGAAGTTGGTTATTGGTACCCTACAGTAAGAATTGATCGAGACCTCGATTTGTGGTATGAACGCGACTACCGAAAACTGGGAATCTACTCCATTGATGGTTTTTACACGCGTAGAAATTTACGGGCATTAGCACGCCTATGGCATGAAATTAACGGAGTCACATCTGAAAGAATATGTAATGCTTTGCGTTTTGGTTTTACAAATACAGCTTGGCACGGAACTAACATGAGACGATTTAACGCCC
>CAZUNT010000045.1:2373-5424 GCA_964622215.1 uncultured Caldilineaceae bacterium | reverse complement strand
GTGGTGGCGATCGTCCGCTGTCCGGTACATTGTATGTACCGTCCCTGCGAAGTGAAGCTAACGTTTTAAGTGTAATGGAAAACAAGATAAGCCAGCTTAAGTCTGCTTATACTGAAATCAACAGTTTTCAATCTAGCTCTTGTACTGTACATCATGGATCGGCTACTAATCTTTTGGAAGTTCCTAACAGTACTATAGATTATGTCTACACTGATCCCCCGTTTGGAAGCAATTTGATTTACTCTGATTTGAGCATTGTTTGGGAAGCATGGTTAGATGAATTTACTGACACATCTCAAGAGGCAGTAATACATCGCCGAAAAAAAGGTAATCCTAAAACCCTTGAAATTTATGCTGACTTGATGGATCAGGCATTTGCTGAAATGTTCCGAGTACTTAAACCTGGTCATTGGGCTAGTGTTGTTTTTCATAACACAGATGATCGGGTATTAAGGGCTATTCAAGAAGGGGCGTTAAGAGCTGGCTTTGAACTGGTGAATGCACTGGCTTTGGATAAAAAACAGGGATCGGTCAAACAATATACTGCTGAAGGTACAGCAAACTTCGATATAATCCTAAACCTCCAAAAGCCTCGCGTTGGTTCTGCAAACGGAATTGCTAAGTCAACTGATAAACTAGAACAATACATCATTGAGGGCTTAGCTAATTATTTAGGTACGAATCCACCCCCTGAGTATCGTGTTACTCAATATCTTCATAGTTATGCCATTAGACAGCTTTATACAGAAAGTATTGCTATCGAGAAAGTGACTATACCTTGGCTGGAAGACACTCTGCCTCATTACTTTAAGAAAGTGGATGGGCGATGGTATTTGCGGGGTGAACAAATAATCGAGGGCGGGTTAGGATTAATTGTCGAAAGTGAGTCCAGCGCTATCGCTTGGTTATCTCGTGTTTTAGCCAATGAGCCACAGGAATTTGGTGATTTGTTACCTCAGTGGCAAATGATTACGCTGCAGGTCAAATACAAGATCGAGAAATCACTAGAACAGATTCTTGCTGAGAATTTTTGGCAGGAAAAAAGCGGTCGTTGGCGTTTACCCACCCCAACGGAACGAGAGCAAATGAGTGCCCGGGTCAATTTGGGTGACCAAGCTCACCTGCGGGTCGTCCGGCGCTACTTAGCTGGAGAACTGGATCGCCAACCTGGCGATGTCGAATTGTCTCTCTGGGTAAAGTTCTGCTATAAACGCGAATTTTTCAGCGAAGCTGCCCAACTCTTTCCCCGTATCAATGAGAGTCAACTTGACCCGGAGGAGTACCGGACCATCAAACGTATGGCTACTGTGTCGAAGATGCGGGCGAGAGAGGTAAAGGAGTAGAACGCCAACTTCCCGTTTTCTTTTAGGGGGTAAATCTTTTACAGACTTCTGGATCAAAGATGATTAATTAGGACAGTTACTCAAAGAGGCACCCGATGAGCCATAATCTGATCTTCAGAACTCAACAAGACTACGAGATCCCACTGCTGCGTTTACTTTATGAGCTGCCCAACGGTGGGAACGAAGTCAGTAAGATTCGACAATTGTTTGAGCACAAGTACCGCCATCTAATTCCCAAAGAACATTATGAACTTCTTTCGGGTGGTGAAGAGCGCTGGGCCAACAATGTGGCCTGGAGCAGGCAACATCTTAAAGGGCGTGGTTTCTTAGATGCACCTGAGCATGGTATTTGGCGTATTACGGAGGCAGGGAGGCGTTGGGTTGAGGAAAATCCGCATACAGAACGCTTGCCATCCCACGGGTCTAACTCAAGACATATTTCATCCTCACGAGGCACTAGAACAAAATTGACCCTGGCAGATTTGGAAGGTATGCGCTCGAAAATGTCTGTCGAGGAATTTCAGCATGAATGGGGTGGCTTGTACGAGAGTCTGTTAGCCAAATCTCAGCAACCCAGCCGGCCCCAACCAGCGGCCCCAACCTTGCCGGGTATCACTTTTGAAATGCTGGAACAAACCAAAGCTGCGATGCCGGCCGATCAATTTCGCCAAGTTTGGGGGTCTGTTTATGATCAATTGCTGGCAGCAGAACGGGCCAAGGCCATCACCGAAGTTACTACGACAGAATTGGGACAGCGTGCCCGTCGTAAACTTGACGAAATTCACGCCTTTCTACGAGGTCAACACAAAGCTCCACCCCGATCAGATGTTATCTGTGATTGGATACAACTCTGCTATGAGTTAGAATTGCATCGTGAAGCTGCCTCATTGTGGCGCTTCGTGCATGAAGATGAAGTCGAGCCGGGCTACTATCGCCGGGCCAAGAAGTGGGCCGAGGCCAGCCGGGCCAGGTTGGGATGATAATTTAGAAAATCTGGTTACTTTCACGGAAACAAAACAGAACTTATGACTTTGCGAGGTAATCCTTCAGATAGAGTACTCTCCTCGAAACCTTCGGCCAGGAGCTTTCGGTGGCGTAGTCAAACGTGGTCAGTCGACCTCGACCAATTGCTACAACAAGTACGAGATTCGTTAGCTCAAAGCGCCCCTGCCGAGGCTACTCGCTTCCAGAGTTGGGCCATTTATATAGATGGTCGTCCTATCTCAATTAAATGGCTGTTTCATCTGATTACCGGCGCCGATTATAACGAGTTCGACTCGCCTACGGCTCGTCGCTTATTAAAGCAAGTAGGTTTTGAAGTTCAGCAGGTTACAGAGCCGATGACTGTATCTTCTGATAATCGTCCCAAAATCCCTTTACAGAATCAAGTAGCCTGGCGTGATACCTTCTTTCGACAGATAGCTGACCATTTGCGGGAAAAATTAACCGGCGAAATTGGACGTGGGGTGGTCAATCTCTTCCCAGGCAAAAATTGGCTCCAGGTCAATTACCCGGAGTTTCCCGGTTCACACTACGAAGTGGCCTTAAGAAGGGGAAGTGATGAAGTAGGTTTCCACTTTGAGGCGAGAAAAGATGATAACTTGGCTCGATTAGCGTTGATGCAGGTCCATGTAGATCACTTAAGCCAAGTTTTCGGTCATCAAGTTGTAGCTGAACCGTGGGGTTCAAACTGGGCGCGTCTATCGAT
>CAZUNT010000045.1:0-2273 GCA_964622215.1 uncultured Caldilineaceae bacterium | reverse complement strand
GAGTGGGTTTACTTTTGCTACACTTTTGAACTTTTCAAAGAAGCTGTCGAGCTATTCAACTTGATCAACCGGGAGGGAGTTGATTCCTGGCCTTATGAACGGGCTAAACGGATTGCCAAAGTCTGCCGTATCCGGGCCAATGTGTCTTAACCGGAGTTAGAACTCGTTTTCTTGGAGAAAACGGGTTTCTAAACCAGGAACGAAGGCTTTAATGAGGACCTTCATCCAACACATCGCCGACCACCTAACTCATCATCTCCCCCAACAGGTAGACCACGCCAAAATTCAAGTTTATCCGGGAAAACGAAGTGTGCGTCTCTACTATCCTGAATTTGAGAGTTCCTACTACGAAGTGTGTTTGAAGTCCGGGGGAAAAAACGGGTTTCTGGGAAGTGAATACCTGGTTGAAATCGCTTTTCATTTCGCCGGCAGCCCGGTCAAGCGCGCCAGCCGCCTGGCTCTGTTCGAGACTCACCTGCCATCCCTGCAACCTAACCTGGGACATCCACTTGTCGTTGCCGAGGGCGCGCGGGTGGCTATCCAGTTAACCACTGACTCGCTAACTGAGACAGAAGCCGAGCAAAACGCTCGTTTGATGGGCAACTTCCTCGACCTGACTTATCCCCTCCTGCGCAGTGTCTTTGAAAATGTGCCGACTCGCTCAAAAGCACCGGCGCCCTCGACACCTGTTCTCAACCCGAATCATTACCACGCTTACGCCATTTTGAGCCGGCATATCGACCGCGTTCATGCTTTTCTGCAAGGTCGGGCCAGCCGGCCTTCGGATGAGGTGCTCTGTGATTGGGTTCACCTTTGTTACACTTTCGAGTTGTACCGTGAAGGGGCCAAACTCTTTGATTTGATTGACTCGTCTGCCGTTCAAACAGGGCTTTATGAGCACGCTCGGCGGCAGGCCAAAGTTTGCCGCCTGCGAGCGAAGAAATAGGCGGAATCTGGCTTTGGGAGCAACAACAACTATGAGTGACTCGTCTCTACCCACAACCGTTACCGATTTTGTAACCGCAAAACTGGCCGAACTCCCTGCCGCTGCCCGGCTGGTTGTCGTGTTTGATCCTTATGCCGACCTGGCCCTGCCTGAGACGTTCGAAGTCGAAGCGACCCATCGCGCCTGGCGGGTACTGCGCTATGACGGCAATGATCTGGCCTTTCGCCAACAGCAGGGCCGGCAGCCTGGTCAGAGTGATTTGGTTTGGGTTACTGCCCCTCCAGGCGCCCGGCGCGATGGCGCAACCCGATTGGATTTACGCAGCATGATGGATGTGTGGCGTCGGGCTGAGGCTTTTATTGATGCCAGCCTACCCGGCGTCTTGCGCCAGTTAGCCCCCGAAACCACCTGGCCTGACCTGCCGATTTGGGAGCAGGCTCCGATTCTTAGCCAGAATTTACCGGCCGTCGTGTCCGGTTGGCGAAATCTGCGCCGCCGGTTAGAACAGCCCGCCTCACTCGATACCCATACCATCCGTGCCCTGGCGCTGCACTGTTTACAGCCAACCCTGTCGCCTGAGCAGTTTATGTTTCGCCTGGATACACCTACCCGTGTCTTGACTACCTATCTCAATTTGCTGTGGGGTGTGGACTGGCAGCTTGATAGCTTAAGTTTGCTGCAACAACAGGCCCGCGAGGCGCCCAAAGTGGCCCTGGGCGCTGATATTGAAGCCTGGCTCAACCTGTCCATCCCTACGCTGGCCCTTTATCTCTACCTGCGTCGTTGGCTGGGCCGGTTTCGCCTGCCCAACATTGCCAACCAACTGCGCGGCCTGGGTCTCCTCGACGTTAATACCGAGGCCCTGGAAACCCAGGTGGACCACGTTTTGCTGCACTGGGAACGTGACCTGACCTGGCGCAAGCGGGTCATCCGTCAAGCTGAGGAGGTTCTAACCCAGGAGGACATTCAGCGGGTTATCAGCCTCCTCAACTTAAACACCCCCGAGGATATTCTCACCACTTTAAACAACGCTGATACTCCGGCGACCATTTATGCTATGCAAATCGAATTTTGCCGGCAGGCTCTGGCTAGCCAGCGAGCCGAACAACACACGCCGGGCTGGATTGAACACCGGCCGGTTACGATCGGCGACCTGCCTGACACCTCGTTCAAAGCCGAAGTTTTGAAGATGGCGGCAATCCTGGATGAGATTGCATTTGTCGATAGCGGCTTATCTCTCTCACCTCCAACCCGAGCTGATATTGTCCATTTGCTGGACTGGTATATCGAGAGTAAGCTCTACGATTTGGAATATGCCCAGGCCCGT
>CAZUNT010000044.1:0-38575 GCA_964622215.1 uncultured Caldilineaceae bacterium | reverse complement strand
TGTACAATGCCCTTATACGTGTCAACGAGGGGGATAGGTTTTTCAAGGGCAAGATCGGCCTGCGCGACATTAAAAGACTCGTCCGGGCTGCCAGTTATGTTCCGAATTGAGGGCATTAAATCGAGAAGAGGGCGGTCTAGATGGCAACATTGCCGTTTACAGGATTAACTATCTATAAAACAGGAGGCTGTAATGTCTATTACCCTGGCATTTGACATATATGGGACATTAATCGATACCCAGGGCGTTGTTTCGAAATTACAGGAAATAGTTGGAAACAAGGCTGAAGAATTTTCTCGGACGTGGCGAGACAAGCAATTGGAGTACTCCTTTCGGCGAGGGCTGATGCAGAATTATGAAAACTTCGCCGTTTGTACGAGAAATGCCCTTGATTACACCGCCAGGTTCTACAGAGTTCCCCTCACCGCAGCACAAAAAGATGAATTACTTTACATTTACCGGGTCCTGCCCGCGTTTAATGATGTCAAAGATGCATTAGTTAATTTGAAGACGGCCAATTTTCGGATCTATGCCTTTTCCAATGGCAGTGCGGAGGCTATCGAAACATTACTTCAAGCAGCCGGTATCAGAGATTTTTTTCTTGGGATCGTTAGTGTTGACGACCTAAAGTCATTTAAACCAAACCCAGCGGTCTATAGCTATTTCCTGAGGAAGTCGGGGGCCTCAGGTAGTAATGCCTGGCTGATCTCAAGTAATCCATTTGATGTTATCGGGGCAATTTCGGCCGGTATCAAAGCTGTTTGGGTCCGGCGGTCTCCAGAGGCGATCTTTGATCCATGGGGGATAGAACCCACTTTAACGGTGAGTAGTCTGGGCGAGCTTAATGAGCAAATTTCTGAGTGGCAAAGTTAGCCTCAAGGGAGGATGGAAAAACTGCCGCTTTGGTAATGCCGGCGTAACCGTCTTGAACGGCCCGACGGTGAGCCGTGTTGTTAGTCTTTACGACAGCAGCCAACACCCCATCAGAATCATCCTTTTGTTTAGAACAGCTCTATTATTTGGTGGATGACAGATTAACCCAATTTTGTTATGTTTTGGATTGTGGTGAAAGATTTCACGACTTCTCTATCTGGCAAACAGAAGAGGAACTGAAGATAACAAAGATAGCTGAAAAGGAAAGCCAGGATGTCTCAAACTCGCTGGTGGAAAGGTACACGGGGCGAATGGTACGTGGTGGGCCAGGTCGCCTTGTTTGGGTTGGTACTGTTTGGACCACGCATGGGGTCGGGGTGGCCAACGTGGACCTTCCCGTATACATGGCTTGGCTCCATTGCGGGAGGTATTCTACTGTTGCTGGGTGGCCTTTTGACGATGGCCGGGATGTTTAGGTTGGGCGCGAATCTCACCCCGGTACCCTATCCTAAAGACCAGGCCACGCTGGTTGAAACAGGCCCATATCAACTGGTGCGCCATCCCATTTATAGTGGGGCGATTTTTATGGCCTTTGGTTGGGCTTTGTGGGTTCACGGCTGGCTCACCCTATGTTACGCGATCATTTTGTTGATATTCTTTGACCTCAAGGTGCGGCGTGAGGAAGCATGGTTGACAGAAAAATTCTCTGGCTATGGGGCTTATCAAAAGCGGGTCCACAAGCTGATCCCGTTTGTCTACTAACCCTGCCGGTTGGATAGAGTCTCAACGACAAACGTAGCTAACAACTACCATATTCAACTCAGGTCATTGTTGAGCCGGGCAGACTATGTTACAATGGATACCGAAAAAGTGATGTCAGAGGTAAAGAGATTTGAACATAGTCCAAAAAATTGCTGAAATGCTAGGTGAAACCGAGCCAGAGCCGCTCAAAACCATCGGGCGGATCGTCAAGGTGCTGGGTGAGGCACGGGCATTGGCCCTGCTCGACGAGACTCTCAAAATTGAGGCTGACGGTGGTATGTTGACCGAAGACGGCTCCCAACGGCGGACCAAGGGGGGGGTGTTTTTCAGGCTGGCCAAAACCAGAACGACCGGCCGGGAGCGCGGCCTCATTTTTATTCCTAAACATCCGCCTGCGCCGAAAGAAAAACCTCAGCCCCTTAGTCCGGAGGAGTGGCTGGCCGTCTCGAACGAAGCCTTAAAATTAGAAAAAGGGGAGATTTCGAAAGTGAAGATCACCGTCATTGGCCGGCCCGGCCGGGTTATCGAAAAAGATGAAGTGGTCCTTATCAGTATGCAGAATACCAAAGTTCCGACGTTACCCAGTGGACTGCCCACTCCACCCGGTGAACCAACCACCTATCTGGTTTACATTGCCCAGAAGCAGTGGCGGAAGGTCAAGGATAGTCTTAACCAAAACGCCGATGATAAACTCATCATCGAAGGTTATCCTGTCCTGGACAAACGGATTGGACAGGGCGGCGCCCTCACGGTTTACGCCCAGAGTACGACAACCAAGCTGTTGGAACAGGCCAAACGCGAGCAGCAAAAGACTGCTCCCCCTAAGTGAGATGATGGATTAATCATCCAACCCCAAACTGTGGTATAATAAGAAACACTCATCAAAACATTTGTTCTACGGCTTTTCACCCGGGTTCCACAAGGTGTAGAACTTCCACTTGAAAAAAAACCAGATTTAGTGGTATCCTTAACTTGGCTCCGTTTGGGGTTGGAAAGGTTCAACAATATGGACGACTTTGTTCACCTCCACGTGCATAGCGAATACTCTCTGCTAGACGGCTTGGGCCGCACCGACCAACTGGCTAAAGAAGCGGCCCGGTTGGGCCAGCCGGCCCTGGCCCTGACCGACCACGGCGTGATGCACGGCGTCATCGAGTTTTTCCGCAACTGCAAAAAGCAGAATGTCAAGCCTATCATCGGCGTAGAAGCCTACATGACTCACTACGGGCGCAGCATGCAGGGCCGCGATCCTCAAAAAGATAATGTGCGCCACCACTTGCTGCTGCTGGCCCAGAATATGACCGGCTACAAGAACCTGCTCCAAATTTGCAGCGACGCCCAGATGCAGGGCTACTATTACCGCCCCCGCATCGACGCCGACTACCTGGCTGCTCACGCCGATGGCCTGATCTGCACTACCGGCTGCATGGCCGCCGAAATCCCCTGGCTGTTGAACAGCAGCGAAAATCGCGCTCCGCAAGAAGACAAAGCATTGGAACGGTTGCGCTGGTACCTGGACGTATTTGGGCGAGAACGATTTTACGTAGAGCTGCAAGAGCATACCATCCCCGAACTGACCCGTATCAACAAAACCCTCTTCACCTGGGCCAAACAGCATGAGCTTGGCCTGCTCGTCACGAATGATGTTCATTATGTCACCGCTGCCGAAGCCAAAGCGCACGATGCCCTGCTGTGCGTGCAGACCGGCTCACTCCTCAAGCAGAACAATCGTATGAAAATGTCTGACCACAGCTATTATCTCAAGAGCCTGGACGAGATGCGGGTGGTTTTTCGTCCCCTGGTCGATTTGCCGGAGAGCGCCTTCACCAACTCGCTCAAGATCGCCGAAATGTGCCAGGTAGATTTGGAAGACAGCAGTTTCCACCTGCCCGAACTGCCCACCGGCCACCTGCCCGACGAAGTGATGCCGCGCCGGTTTAAGACCCCCCAAGATTATTCGGGTTTTCTGCGCTACCTGACCGAAAAGGGGCTGGTCGAAAAATATGGCGACCGGGCCAACTCACCGGAAATTCAGGCCCGCAAGGAGCATGAACTCAACATCATCAACACCATGGGCTTTGCCATCTACTACCTGATTGTGTGGGATTTGTGCCGCTTTGCCCGCGAGCAAGGTATCTGGTGGAACGTGCGCGGCTCCGGGGCCGGCTCGATTGTGGCCTACGCCGCCGGCATCACCCTGATTGACCCCCTGCGCCATAACCTGATTTTTGAACGTTTCCTCAACCCCGGCCGCATTTCTATGCCCGATTTCGACCTGGATTACCCTGACGACCAGCGTGAAAGGTTGATCGAGTACGCGGTTGACCGCTACGGTCCCGACCGGGTGGCCCAGATTGTCTCCTTTGGCCGGATGAAGGCGCGCCAGGCCATCCGCGACGTGGGCCGGGCTATGGACATCCCCCTGGCCGAGGTGGACACACTGGCCAAGCAGATTACCGCTATCCCCGGCAAGCCCTGCACCATTGACGACGCCCTCACCCCGGAAAATGAATTTTACGCCCCGGAACTCGACCAGCAGTACAAAGAAGTAGACCACGTGCGGGAGTTGGTCGACTTCGCCCGCACCCTGGAAGGCGTCGCCCGCCACAGTTCCGTCCATGCCGCCGCCGTCGTCATTACCGACAAGCCGCTGACCGAGTACGTGCCGGTCATGCGCGCCCAGGGGTCGGTCATCACCGACACCGTGACCCAGTTTGAATTCCCCATCTGCGAGTCGATCGGCCTGCTCAAGGTAGACTTCCTGGGCCTATCAACCCTGACCATCATGCGCAAGGCTGCCGAATTGATCAAAGAACGGCACGGCCTCGACTTTACCCTGGAAAACATTCCAATGGACCAGCCGGAAGCATTTAAGGAGTTACCTCACCTGCCGCCGCCGGAAAAGGCCTTTGATTTGCTGGCCAAAGGCGACGTGACCGGGGTCTTCCAAGTCGAAGGGAGCGGGATGAGACGAGTGCTGACCGACATGAAGCCGACCAGGTTTGAGCATATTGTCGCCGCCATTTCTCTCTTCCGGCCCGGCCCGATGGAATATATCCCGACCTACATCGCCCGGATGCATGGCAAAGAGCCGGTCGAATACAAACACCCCAAGCTGGAGCCGATCCTGGCCGAAACCTACGGCATCATCGTTTACCAGGAGCAGATCATCCAGATTGCCGCGCAGTTGGCCGGTTATGCCCCCGGCGAGGCCGACCAGATTCGTAAGGCTGTGGGCAAGAAAATCAAGGCCAAAATTGAGGAACATCGCAGCAAATTTGTGGAAGGGTCGGTGGCTAACGGCATCGCCAAAGAAGTGGCTGAAGCTATCTATGGCGACATTGAGTTCTTCGCCCGTTACGGCTTCAACAAGGCCCACGCCGCCGATTACGCCCTGGTCACCTGCCAGACGGCCTACCTCAAAGCCCACTTTCCGGTCGAGTACATGGCCGCCCTGCTAACAGTCGAACGGAATAACATCGATAAGGTTGGCCTGCTGGCCGGTGAGTGCCGGACGATGGGCATCCCGGTACTGCCGCCACACGTCAACCACAGCCGGATTGACTTTACCATCGAAGACCGGCCCGCCGGTGCAGCTATTCGTTTTGGCATGAGCGCCATCAAAAACGTAGGCGAAGGCCCGATCAACGAAATCCTGGCTGCCCGCGACCAGGATGGCCCGTTTGCCGACGTCGACGATTTTTGCGGGCGGATCGACCTGCGCCACGTGGGCAAACGGGCGTTGGAAGGATTGATTAAAGTCGGCGCGCTGGATTGTTTTGGCAAACGCCACCAACTGCTGGCCATCATCGACCGCATGATCAACCTGTCCAGTTCCACCCACAAAGCCGCCTCGGTGGGGCAGATGAGCATGTTCGATATGGGCGGCAGTTTCGACGCGCCGCAAACCGGCTCCGTGCTCTATCCCCTGCCCGACGCGCCCGAAATCAGCAGCAAGGAAATCCTGGCCTGGGAAAAAGAGCTGGTCGGCACCTATCTATCCGACCATCCCATGCAAAAATATTTGAATGACATCAAAGCGGCCAACACCACCCTGCTGGGCGAACTGGACGAAAGCCAACATGGGCGGCAAGTCAACGTGGCCGGGGTTATCACCTCGATCCGCCACCACCACAGCAAAAAGGGTGAGCCGATGGCCTTTGTCGAAATCGAAGATCCCCAGGCCACCCGCGAGGTGATTGTCTTTCCCCGTGCCTTTGCCGCCCACAAAGAGCTGCTGGTTGAAGGCAAGTTGGTTATGGTCCGGGGCAAGGTGGACGCCGCCCAGGAAGGCCGCCCACCCAAAATCCTGGCCGACTCCATCACCGATCAATTAACCAGCTACCATGCCTCAGGCGAAGAAACGCCGCCGCCCCCCCCCAAGCCTGCCCCCGGCTTCCAGGGAAAGGGGAACGGTAATGGCAACGGCAACGGCTATACCCGGCCCGAACCCCCCGCATCCATTCTGCTTGAAACCCCGGCCGCCTACCAGCCCGCCGAACCACCGCCCCCCCCCACGCCGCCCCCGGTAGACCTGGCGGAAACACCTTCGCGCTGGCTGCACATCACCATCCCCCGCACCAACGACCTGACGCGAGACAAGGAGCGTATGCGCCGGGTCTTCGCCCTGCTCACCGAGCGCCCCGGCAGCGATTTCTTTAGCTTCCACATCCCCGATGGACCGAAGGAAATCAGGATTGATTTTCCCAACCAGACGACCAAGTACACCGCCCATCTGGAGCAGTTATTGGCTCTCGCAGGGGTGACTGGGGTGAGGGTGGATTAGGAAGCTAAGTCCATCAAGTTTACAACTGTGATGGCAGTGAACTGATAGATAAGACACTTAAACATCAGACAATGAGCAAGGAATTTATCCACAGATTTCACAGATTACGCAGATGATGAGCCTAAAATCTGTGAAATCTGCGTAATCTGCGGATTATTCCTGAGCCAGACAGTATGGCTTTTGATTGGTTTCTCTATGAGCACTCGAAGACCTGATCCAACGCACAAAGGCGCGTTACATCTTCTTGAGCTACAATAACGAGGGATTAATGCCTGAAGATGAAATCATTGTCTGGAAAAATAGCTCGACAACTTTGCCCAACTGAGGTATTTAAGAAACATGCTCTAAGAGGAGTCGTCACGAGTTAACGCACACCACCGATGATGAAAATCTGGAGTGCAGAATTAATTCTGCACTCCGGAAAGGCTCTTTACGGAGAATCACTACCTATGGGAACCGGATCTATCCTCCTTATTCTGGCTGTTACTATCAGTCTTGGTTTAATTACCGCCGGACTCGTCATGTCGGCCCGCAAGAACAAGCTCCAACTGTTGTTGATGCTTATGTCCGGCATGGGAATTGTGTTGGCGCTGCTCATTCCCACCCTCCAAAAGTTCAACGCTCCCCTCGTCACTCCGACGGCCCCTATCGACCTCCTCGCCACTCAACCCCTCGCCACTCAATCCTTCAATTCTCAACCAGATTACATCACCCTGAGATTGGCCGAGGCTGCAGCCAGGGGCCTGGTCCAATTTACTGTTGCCGGTCATGACCTCGCCAACATCGAGCTTACTTTAAAATTGCGCGGCGCCACCCCGGTAGAAGTGGTGATACCCCCTGGCGCCATCTTTGTAGCGGAATCGGCCGACTTACAGAATATGATGGTCAGGACAAAGCAAAGAGTCTGGCTGGACAGTTCAAACCCCCAGGAAACCTTGACCATTTCCGTAGCTTGCATAAATATGGAACGGCAAGTGCCGACAGCAAGTGATAAATTGAAGCTCAGTGAGACATCGGGCGGCGGCGACCTGGTCAAGCTGCTGCAGCTTCCCAACTTCCAGGGTAAACCTTTTCGTATCCAACAATTTGCCATTTGGACGATTACGGATAACCCTGCTCGTACTGAGTATGTGGGTATTAGCTCCGGTGGAGGTGGAAGTGGGCCGGATGATCAAGAGATACAAAGCATACGGAGTCTGTTTCAGCAAGCCGGGATCGAATCAGGTAAATACCGGGCGCTACAATAGCGCCGGCCGGGCCGCCTCCTGTTTCATTCCAATAGAAATGCGCTAAACATTTTGGGAAAGGCTTAACCTATGTCTATTCTAAACAACATCGCTTACTTCCAAAACCGGCGCGACGAAGTGCCGAACCAGGAATTAGCCAGAGAACTGGCCGAATTCAAAAACGAGGCCGGCATCAAAGAAATTGCTGAGAACTTGTGGCACAAGAACCAGAACGTGCAAAGCGACTGCCTGAAAGTTCTGTACGAGATTGGCTACATTGATCCCGAATTGATTGCCGCTTACGCCGGCGATTTTTTAAAACTGCTGCGGCACAAAAATAACCGGCTGGTGTGGGGCAGTATGATCGCCCTGTCGACCATCGCAGAACTCAAAGCTGACGAGTTGTACCCACACGTCGAAGAGATCAAGCAAGTGATGGCGTTGGGTTCGGTCATTACCATCGATGCTGGGGTCAAGGCCCTGGCGGGTATTGCTTCAAAAAACGACGAATATAACCAGGCTATCTTTCCCTATCTCGTCCATCATTTGCAAACCTGCCGGTCAAAGGAAATCCCCCAACATGCCGAGAAGACGCTCGTGGCGGTGAATGAGACCAATAAAGAAGAGTTTATTGCAGCCTTGGAAGGGCGTATGGTCGAGATGACCCCGCCACAAGCAGCCAGGGTGAAAAAGGTCATCAAAGAAGCCCAGAAACGTTAAGTCTGCACTCCACTTATAGCTCTCGAACAAATCCTCATTGCCCGTCGGAATTAAATAGAGTATAATCGCCCGCAGATTTATCATAAATTTAACCGTCGTTACTGGAGGAGAAAATGAAACGACTTGTAACTTTGCTCATCTTTATAACCGTCCTAACCTTGATAGCCGCCCAATGCGGCGCTCCGGCGGCTACGACCGCTCCCGCCGCCGCGCCGACCGAAGCCCCCGCCGCCGGCCAAGTCACCGAACTAAAACTCGCCACGCAGCCCTGGATCGGCTACGGCCCCTGGTACATTGCCCAGGAAAAAGGCTTCTTTGAGAAGCGCGGCCTCAAGGTGGAACTGGTTGAGTTTGCCACCGACCAGGACCTCAACTCCGGGTTGGCAGCCGGCAAATTCGACGGGGCCAACATTGCCACCCATACCTCGGCTATCCTGCGCGACGCCGGGGTGGATGTCAAAGCCGTCCTGCTGATGGACGCCTCGTATGAAGCCGATGCGATCATCGCCGGGGAGAGCATCAAATCCATCGCCGATTTGAAGGGCAAAAAAGTAGCCTTTGAGGAAGGCACCACCAGCGACATTTTGCTGACCTATGCTCTGTCGCAAAATGGCCTGACCAAAGCCGATGTCAACGCCGTGCCCATGCCGGCCAGCGACGCCGGGGCCGCCGCCATCGCCGGGCAGGTGGATGCCGCCGTTACCTATGAGCCTTATATTTCGGCGGCGCTGGCTAAAGGCAGCGGCTATCGCCTCCTCTACAGCGCCAAAGAAAAACCGGGCCTGATTAGCGATGTATTGGTTTTCCCGGCCAAAACTCTCCAGGCCAAACCCGACGCGGTCAAAGCGCTACTGTTGGCCTGGCAAGACGCCTACGATTTTCTCCAAGCCAACCCCGACGAAGGCCAGAAGATTATCGCCAGCGCCGTCGGCAGTGACCTGGAAGAGTTCAAAACCGCCTGGAAAGGGGTTAAACTGTACAGCCTGGCCGATACCAAGCAGATGTTTGCCGGTGAGATTGAAGACACCTACAAACAAATTGGCCAGGTGTTGGTCGCCTCCGGCGGGGTCAAAGCTGTTCCCGACCCGGCCCAGGTTTTTGACGCCTCGTTCTTGCCATAGATGCAACTCCTACCCTTACGCGAAGATATTCCCCGCCGTTATTACCTGGCGGCCAGCCTCAGCCTATTAGTGGTGTTGCTGGCCGCCTGGTGTATTACCACCTACGGCGGTTTTGTTGACCCCATCTTCCTGCCCTCGCCCACAGCCATTCTCCAGGCCGCCGGGGAAGAAATCCGGGATGGCACGCTGTGGGCCGACGTATCGGCCAGCGTTTACCGGATCACCGTCGGCTGGCTCATTTCGACCCTGTTTGCCGTTCCCATCGGTATTTTGATGGGCAACTTTAAGTTCTTTGAAGGGCTGTTTGAGCCGCCGATTGACCTGGTGCGTTACATGCCCGCCGTGGCCTTTGTGCCGCTCACCATCCTGTGGGCCGGCGTCGATGATAGCCAGAAGTTTATCATCCTGTTCATCGGTACTTTTTTCCAAGAAGTGTTGATGATCGCCGACAACGTCAAGGGCGTGCCCAAAGATATGATCCATATCTCCTACACCTTTGGTTTGAACAAGTGGGAAACGTTGGCCTGGGTCATTACCCCTTATGCCGCGCCGGGGATGATCGACACCCTGCGCATTACCCTGGGCTGGGCCTGGACTTACCTGGTGGTGGCCGAACTGGTGGCGGCCAACGTGGGCCTGGGTTACACCATCATGCGCTCGCAACGCTATCTGCAAACCGATAAAATTATCCTGGGCATTCTGGTCATCGGCCTGTTGGGGCTGATCACCGACTACACTTTTAAGTGGCTCTATCACCGTCTGTTTCCCTGGGCCACCGGCAGCGAGCACTAAACATGGCTACCACTGGTTTAACTCACGACCTCATGCGCCCGATCAAATTGCGGGCCGACCGGGTTAACAAAAAATTCCGAGTTAAGGGACAGGAAATGATCGCCCTGGCCGACTTGTCGTTGGAAGTGCGGGCAGGTGAACTGGTGACAATTGTCGGTACCTCCGGCTGCGGCAAATCGACCTTTTTGCGGCTGGTAGCGGGCCTGGCCGAGCCGACCGGCGGCCTGATTGAAGTGGACGGCCAGCCGGTGCGCGGCCCCGGCCCCGACCGGGGCATGGTTTTTCAATCCTACACGCTTTTTCCCTGGCTCAACGCCCTGGATAATGTTAAATTTGGGCTAAAAAAGCAGCACCTCGGCCAAAAGGAGAAAGAGGAGATTGCCCGCCACTATCTCAACCTGGTGGGACTCTCCGGTTTTGCACGGGCCTATCCGGCCCAGTTATCCGGCGGGATGAAGCAGCGAGTCGCTATTGCCCGCGCCCTGGCCTACAATCCGGCCATTTTGCTGATGGACGAACCCTTTGGCGCGCTTGATGCCCAGACACGGGAATTGATGCAGGAATTGCTGCTAAAAATCTGGGCCGAGAGCCACACCACCATCTTATTCATCACCCACGACGTGGATGAGGCAATTTTTCTGGCCGACCGGGTTTATGTGATGACCGCCCGGCCAGGGCGTATCAAACGGGAGTTGACGGTCGCGCTGCCCCGTCCGCGTGATTATGAAGTGGAATTATCGGGACCCTTTTTGGAGATTAAACGGGAGATTGCCCACCTGATCCGCGAGGAAAGCCTGCGCTCTGTGGCGCTAACCGAGCGGCTGCAAACGCAATAACTCCCCTAGTAAACCTGGACTATTCTACCCATGAAACCTATTCAAACCATTAGTATTCTCGGCGCCGGCGCCATCGGTTCCTTTCTCGCCGGTAAATTATTCGATATGGACCCTGCTTGTGTTGCTTTTGTGGCCGGCGGGGAACGTTACGCCCGTTTGAAAGAGCACGGCATCGTCGTTAACAACAAACCCTACACCATCTCTGTTTTGTCGCCGGATGACCCGGCTCCACCGCCTGACCTGATTGTGGTAGCCCTTAAGCATCATCAACTCCAGGAAGCCCTACCCGACCTAAAAAACAGGGTCGGAGAACACACCCTGTTCATTTCCCTGATGAACGGCCTGGATAGTGAAGCTGCCATTGGCGCTCTCTATGGTCAGGAGAAGGTGTTGTTGGCGCACGTCGTAGGGATTGACGCGGTACGAGAGGGCAACCGGGTTGTTTATTCCAAACCCGGTAAGGTGGTGTTTGGGGAAGCGGACAACAAGGTGTTGACCGAACGAGTCCAACGTATCCGGAATTTATGGGAACGCGCCGGGATTCCCTACGAAACGCCGGTGGATATGATCTACTCCTTGTGGTGGAAATTTATGGTCAATGTCGGGGTTAACCAGATTTCGGCCATCCTTCGCGCACCTTATGGCCTCTTCCACTCTTCTCCGGATGCGCAAGCGTTGATGGAATCGGCCATGCGCGAAGTTATCACTATAGCTCAAGCCGCCAAAGTAAATTTGGATGAGCAAGATTTAAAAAATTGGTATACCGTGCTCCTGGCCTTATCCCCGAATGGAAAAACCTCTATGCTGCAAGATATTGAAGCCAACCGTAAAACGGAGGTCGAGATTTTTGCCGGTAAGGTGGTGGAACTGGGCCAAACCTATGATATCCCCACGCCGGTCAATCTGATGCTGCTGCGAATTATCCGAGTGCTCGAACAGGGGGTAACTATCAAAGAATAACCTTTTCAGGAGATATTACCTTATGCAACCCCCCAGCCCTCCAATTTTCCAGGGTAATTACCGATTTTGAAGATCAAAACTCATTAAGGTTTTCAGCCGGTAAGAAACAGCATGTTTCTTGGGAGAGTGATACCCGCAGGTGTATAATAAGGTTAAGTTGTTAATCAACCGATATTGACGATAGGAGACAGGTATGAAAGAGTTCGAGCAAACCCTTTATGAATCGCTGTTGGTTGCTTTTGGTAAAATCCTGGCCAAATACAATGTGTTCGCCCAGGGGTCAATTCTCAAGGATGTGGGCAGAGAGATCATCGAATATCTTAACAGTCACGGTTTTCAATTTGAGGAGAAAGGCGATTTGGATGATGATTTCTCGACTTTAGTTGAACTTTTTGTGCAGAATGGCTTTGCCGAAAAGCTGGACATTGAGCCGGCGGATAAAGGCCAGACCTATATCTGGCATAACCTGTACGGCATCGCTGCTTACAAAGAGTTACATGACATTGCCGCTAACCCCTTTCTGTCTTGTCCGTTGAATTTATGCTTGTATTACCTGGCCGATAAACACAATAAGACCATGCGGCTTCATCGCAAAACATTTGATATGCAGACTAAAACCACCGAATCGCAGTATGAAATCGTCGATAAAGACCTTCCCACCGAGGGAGAATTTGATCCGCTGGTTATTGAGAATATAAGGCTCTACGAGTTGGCCCAAGAACGGGCGGACAGATTGGAAAAGGCCCAGAAGGAACTCAAAACTCTAAGAGGTATTATCCCCATTTGTGCTTCTTGTAAGAAAATACGTGATGACGAGGGTTATTGGCAACAAGTAGAAATTTATGTTACCGAACATAGTGAGGCTATGTTCAGTCATGGGTTATGTCCGGATTGTATGGAAGCGTTATATCCCGAATTTGCCCAAAGATTGAGGGGGGCAAAGGATGAGCCTAAGAAACCCCTTACACCTATAGGCCCCAAGGGAAATTTGGGCGTCGATCAAAGTCGGGGATCAAAGATATGTTGACCATTCGCCTTCAATTGGAACCAGCTATTATCGTTAATAGCAGGAAGGCACAAACATGAAAAAGACGTGGTGGAAAGAAAGTGTTGTCTATCAAATCTATCCACGCAGCTTCTGCGACAACAACGGCGACGGGGTTGGCGACCTGCGGGGGATTATCCAGAAGCTCGACTATCTAAAAGAACTCGGCGTCAATGTTGTCTGGCTGTCGCCCGTTTATAAATCGCCTAACGACGATAACGGCTATGACATTAGCGATTACCGGGCCATCATGGACGAGTTCGGCTCGCTGGCCGACTGGGAGGAGATGCTGGTCGAGATGCACCGGCGCGGCATCAGGCTGTTGATGGACTTGGTGGTCAACCACACCTCTGACGAACATCCCAGGTTTAAGGAGGCCCGCCGGTCCAAAGATAACCCCTACCGCGATTACTACATTTGGCGTCCCGGCAAAGAAGGCCGCGAACCCAACAACTGGGCTTCCTTCTTTGGTGGTTCGGCCTGGCAGTACGACGAGACGACCGGTGAATACTATCTGCACCTTTTCTCGAAGAAGCAGCCAGACCTTAACTGGGAAAATCCGCAGGTCCGGGCAGAAGTCTACGATATGATGCACTGGTGGTTAAAAAAGGGCATCGACGGTTTCCGTATGGACGTTATCAACCTGATTTCCAAAGTACCGGGTCTGCCGGATGCGCCGGTTGTTAGCGCTGACCGTTACCAGTTCGGCGGTCAGTATTTCGTCAACGGGCCGCGCTTATTAGAGTTCCTTCAAGAGATGAAGCGGGAGGTGCTATCCAAGTATGACATTTTCACCGTAGGCGAGACGCCGCTGGTGACCACCGAGCATGCCGTCAGTATCACCCACGAGGAAACCGGAAGCCTTAATATGCTGTTCCAGTTTGAGCATATGGACCTCGACGTGGACCGCAACGGTTCGTCCAAATGGAATGTCGTGCCCTGGGACCTGGTGGAGTTGAAGCGGATTATGACTCGCTGGCAGAAGGACCTGGAAGATAAGGGCTGGAATAGCTTTTACCTGTCCAATCACGACCAGCCGCGCTCGGTTTCGCGCTTTGGCGACGACGGCCCGTACCGGGTGGAATCGGCCAAGCTGCTCGCCACCTTCCTGCACATGCTGCACGGCACGCCCTATATCTACCAGGGCGAAGAGATCGGGATGACCAATGTCAACTTTGAGTCCATCGAGGATTACCGGGACATCGAGACCCTCAACATGTACCGGGAATTTGTGGAGGAAAAGGACCTTGACCCCCAGGTTGTTATGGCTATGATCCACGCCAAGAGTCGTGACAACGCCAGGACGCCCATCCAGTGGGATGACAGTGGGCACGCCGGCTTCACCACCGGCACGCCCTGGATGAAGGTCAACCCCAACTACAAGGAGATCAACGTCAAGCAAGCCCTGACCGATCCGAACTCCATCTTTTACTATTATCAGAAGCTGATCCGGTTACGCCAGGAAAACCCGATCATCGTTTATGGTAAGTACAACCTAATCCTCGATGCCCACCGGGAGATCTATGCCTTCACCCGCAGCTTGGAAGACACCCGCCTGTTGGTCATCCTAAATTTCACCAAAAACACGCCCATCTTTGCCCTACCCACTTCTCTCTTCTTTTCCGACAAAGAACTGCTGATTAGCAACTACGAGGTCGATCCGGCTGAGGACATTCACCTGCTCACCCTAAGGCCATTTGAAGCGCGTGTCTACCGGCTGTGGTAGAGGGCCGAAGCCTCCTGTCGTCGGAAGATGATAACAACTAAAATATTGAAAAGTCCAATCTGGCAATCTTGTTGACAGATTCCCCCCCTTGCCCTATACTTGGCGCGATTAGTACCTGCTCAACATATTACCCAATAAGCTTTCTTTTCGGCGGTCAACGGGCAGTGGTCGGTGGTCGTATTTAAGGAGGAGTGAGAAAGATGAGAATCGGTATCTTAACCGGCGGCGGTGATGTGCCGGGTCTCAATCCGTGTATCAAGGCGGTGGTGAATCGGGCCGTTGACGAAGGGCACAAAGTTTTCGGCATTCGCCGGGGCTGGGGGGGTCTTTTAAGCTACAACCGTGATGATAAAGAGGGCGGCAAAAAATTCGTTATACCGCTGGATAAACAAGCGGTGCGCACCGTAGATCGCACCGGCGGTACTTTCTTACATACTTCCCGCACCAATCCCAGTCAAGTTAAGGCGAGTGATATCCCCGAATTTCTTCGTGAACCGGACTGGCATCCGGAGGCCGGTGATCTCTGGGATTTTACCCCGCATGTCCTAAAAAACCTGGAGCAGTTAGGCCTTGATGTTTTGATTCCCATCGGCGGCGACGATACGCTGAGTTACGGCTACCGGCTGCATGTCGAAGGAGTCCTGGTCGTGGCTATACCCAAGACGATGGATAACGATGTTTACGGCACGGATTATTGTATTGGTTTCTCTACGGCTGTAACCCGTAGCGTCAATTTTATTCACAACCTACGCACCTCGGTTGGCTCGCACGAGCGGATTGGAATTATCGAACTATTTGGCCGCAACTCCGGCGAAACCTCGCTGATCTCCGCTTACCTGGCCGACGTGGATCGGGCTATCATCTCTGAAGTGCCTTTCGATCCGGAAAAACTGGCTGCCTTACTGATGCAGGATAAGAAAAATAATCCTAGCAACTACGCCATCATGACCATCTCCGAGGGCGCGACGATGATTGGCGGCAAAGTTATCGAATATGGCCAGGCCGATGCTTATGGACACAAGAAATTGGGCGGTATTGGGGCTATGACAGGCGATGTGCTAAAAAGGATTACCGGGCAAAATACCATCTACCAACAAGTTGCCTACCTGATGCGTTCAGGCGCGCCCGACTCGATTGACCTGATGGTTGGTTTCAATTATGCTCATATGGCGATGGACCTGATCCAGGAGAAGAATTTTGGCCGGATGGTAGCTTTAAAGGATGGCAAGTACACCACTGTGCCGGTGAATACGCTATCGGAAGGGGTAAAACGGGTCGATGTAGACGAGTTGTATGATGTCGATGCCTATCGCCCCAAAGTGCGTCGAGTCAACCAGAAGCCGATGTTTCTGTATTGAGAGGCTATAAATACCTTTTCTTTCGACTCAAAAAGTGTCACATGTCAGGTATTAGGTATCACGTGAGGGTATTAACTTGACACACGATACTTAAATCACCCCAAAAAAGTACCAACAATTATCTTGACTTGCCTCCAACGGCGTGTTAAACTTTGGCTATCTGAATTTAATTTTGCCCATTGGATGCAAATTCCTAACTTAACCCAGGTAGCTTCACCAAGAAGCAGCGTATATGGAAACGGCTCGTAGTTTCACCATAGGTGAATTTTCCACCAAACTCGTTCAGATACTGGCTCCCCTGCTAATTGCTATTGCCATTGTTTTGAATATTTTAGCGTTTATTTATGGGCTGCATTGGGCTGACCAACCTTATTTTAACATTCTTTTTTATCCCCACCTGGTTATTGCCGATGCTTACAATTCAGATTTATCTAGCCGCTACCCTACGCTGCAAATCGACGATGTTTTAACCCACGTTGACGGTACCCCAGTCTCTTCAGGGCAAGAGTTATCTCGCTATTTGCTCATCCCCAGAATAGAAAAGCGCGTCACTCTATTCTTTATCCAAAGTAATCCCCTGCCTGTTTCTTTAACCACTTTTTCGTTGCAGGATCTGCTCTGGTTTTTCTGGCTACCCTACGGTATTGGCTTGATTTACCTGGCCTTGGGACTTGTTATTTATCGCCTCCGCCGCGCCGATAGGGTCAGCCGGGTTTTTGTTAGCTTTTGCGCGCTGGTCTCTGTTTTTCTAGGAGGCTTGTTTGATCAGTTTACCCTTCACCTCCTTACGCCGGTTTGGCTGATTGCTTTTCCGTTGTTTGGTGCAAGTCTGCTGCATCTCTCCTTTATTTTTCCTGTGGAAACACGGTTAGCCCGGCGTAACCCCCGGTTAATCTTTTGGCCTTATCTGCTGGCTTCAATTTTGGTGGTGATTAATCTATTTAGCTTTTATCTGACGCCTGATTCCCGCATATTTTTAAGGATATGGACCGGAAACTTTGTTTTCAATGCGTTAGCCGTCATTGTTTTCCTTATTTTGCTTTTAAATACCGGTATGACTACCTTTTCAAATGTAGTGCGCCAACAAATTACCATTATCTTTTGGGGTAGCCTAGTTTCATTTGGGCCGGTTTCTCTGTGGGCGTTGGCGAATGGACTAAATTTTGAACTACCGTTTACCTGGTTCAATCTGACCACAGTGTTGGCCTGCTTCATCATCTTTCCCATTGTGGTGGCTTATACCGCTCTACGCTATCGACTACTGGATTTAGACCTCATTTTTGGTCAGACGGTAGTTTATACCCTGCTCACCTTATTGGTTACAGCTATTTACTTTTTACTGGTCAGTTTCTTGGCAGTGCAACTTCGGGACCTTGAACTTTTCAAGAATCCCGTTGTCTTCACCATTTTCATCCTGTTTTTGGTGATTGCGCTAGGTCCGGTGCGCGAACGACTGCAAGGTTTCGTCAGCCGCACCTTCTTGCGTGAAACGTCCGATTATAGACAAGCCCAACAACGGTATGGTCAGTCACTTATCTCAGCCCCATTGGACATTGACCATATCTTGAAACTTTTACTGCAACAGACCGATGAGGCGCTCGGCCCACAACAAATTTTAGTTTTCCTTAGAGACCCAAACACAGATATGTTTACCATTCGTGACCAACATCCGGGCCGCGATACTCACCCCATTGAAATTTCCTTTGGTCGAAAGGATGAACTGGTTCGCTGGCTGGCCGAAACCAAAGATATTCTCCAACTCAGCCCCACCGGAGTTGTTTCGCCGTTGGTCAAAATTAATCGCGAGGAACTGGCCCGGCTGAGTATGCTCAATGTCATCGTGTGTGTTCCTTTTTTGGGCGCCGAGCAGCTTTTGGGCTGGCTGGCTTTGGGCGTTAAAAAATCTGGGCGGCCTTACACCAGCAATGACTTACTCTTTCTGGCCACCCTGGCCAGCCAAACGACCATTAGCCTGGAAAGCGCCGAACTGCTGGAACAGGCCAACCAACGCACCGCCGAATTAGAAACGCTCCAAAAGGTTTCGGCCGATATTCAAACCGAAGCCGAACCAGACCTGTTGCTCTCCTCTATCATCAGGCGGGCGACTGCCCTGCTACAAGCTGCCGGTGGCCTGTTTTATCTGCTGGAACCGGATGAAGAAACCTTAAAAGCAGTGACGAGTTATAACCTGGGAAAAGATTACTCCGGTCACACGCTCAAGAAAGGTGAAGATGTAGCTGGCCAGGTGATGCAACGCGGTGAACCTATCATTATCGAAAATTACCAGACTTTTCCCGGTCGCTCTCCGCAATTCGAGAGTGTAAAACTTGGGGCTGTCCTGGGAGTCCCTCTCCAGTGGGGTGGAAAAGTGCAGGGGGTTTTAGAACTGACTCATCGCGGTCGTAATATGCGCTTTAGCGAGCGTGATGTTTCGTTGATGGAGCTTTTTGCCGCTCAGGCCGCCATCGCCCTGGAAAAATCCCGCTTATTAAAAGAAGCTCACCACCGGGCCAACCAATTGGCCGCGCTCAGCGAGGTCAGCGTGGCCATTAGCTCAACCCTGAATTTAGACATCGCCCTGCAGCGGGTTATGAACGGGGCCGTGCAAATTCTCAACGCCGAGGCCGGTTCGTTATTGTTGGTAGACCCTCGCGGCAAGGAGCTAACCTTCGAGGTGGTTTTGGGACCAACCGGGCAGCATTTATTGGGGTTAAAAACCCAAATTGGTAAAGGGATTGTGGGAACGGTGGCCCAAACGGGTCAACCCATGATTGTCAACGATGCGCCCTCAGATCCTCGTTGGAATATCGCCTTTGACGAAGCGACCAAGTTCCAGACCAGGGATATTTTGTGCGTGCCGATGCTGGCCCATGATCGGGTGGTCGGGGTCGTTGAAGTGATTAACAAACAAGATGGCACAATTTTTAATGAAGAAGAGTGCAGTCTGCTTATGTCGTTTGGGGCACAGGCAGCCATTGCCATCGAAAATGCCCAAATCTTCACCCGGGTCGACAAAGCTTTGTCTGAACGGGTCCAGGAGTTGCAGGCGCTGCAAATGATTGATCACGAGCTACAAGCTTCGCTTGAGCTAAAAACCGTACTGGACATCTCGCTCACCCGGGCGATGGATGCGCTGGGGGTTGAGATGGGCTTGATGGGCGTGCTGAAAGGACAAGAGGTCGAAGAGGGTCTGTACCTGCTGGCCCAGCGGGGTATGCCGATGGAAATGAGTCGCTATAAAAAAGACCCGTGGCCGCTCAAGCGAGGTATCCTGGGCCGCGTGGCTCGCACCGGTGAACTGGCCTGGGTCAACGATATTAGCCAGGATAAGGATTACACTCCCAATTCTTTCCGCACTCGCTCCATGCTGGTGGCGCCGGTGATGCGCGAAGACAAAGTCATCGGCGTGCTGGATTTAGAAAGCACTCACCCCGATTATTTTACCAGCGACGACGTCGCCTTTGTGAAACTATTGATTGGCCCTGCCGCTATAACCATTCAAAACGCGCAACTCTTCGAGCAGGTCAAGGAGGCTCACCAGGCTAAATC
The DNA here is from genome assembly GCA_964622215.1 of uncultured Caldilineaceae bacterium. Classification (GTDB taxonomy): domain Bacteria; phylum Chloroflexota; class Anaerolineae; order 4572-78; family J111; genus DSQQ01. The sequence continues at coordinate 18,821 of CAZUNT010000044.1, read as the reverse complement.
GGAATTTATGGATGTGGCCGCCCACGACATGAAACTGCCGATGACCAATATTAAGGGCTATGCCAAACTCTTACAAATGACCGCCGGCGGAAATTGGACCGACCAGCAAAAAGAATTTTTGGCAATTATTTCCAATAACGTGGATCGTATGGATCGCCTGGTTAAGGATTTGCTGGACATCAGCCGCATCGAAGCCGGACGCATTCGCCTGGAAATCGAAAACGTGCAGATGCGGGATGTGATCCAGGAAGTTATTACCTCTGTTAAAAATCAAATTCAAAGCAAAAATCTAGTGTTGACGGTGGATGTGGCCAACGATCTGCCCGAGTTACGGGCTGATTACAGCCGCATGGTCCAGATTGTGACCAATTTGATTAGCAATGCTTACAAGTATACACCCGCGGGCGGCGCTATTACGGTCATTGCCAAACCGTACCTCAACGATACGATTGATGGTATTTCAGTCACCGTAAAAGATACCGGCTACGGTATCTCTACCGAGGACCAGAGCAGGCTTTTTACCAAGTTTTTCCGGGCCAGTGATCAAAATATTCGTGACGAGCCGGGCACAGGTTTAGGTTTATCCATTACCAAAACGATGATTGAGACGCATGGCGGTGAACTGACCTTTGAAAGCGAGTTGGGCAAAGGCACCGCATTCACTTTCACCCTGCCGCTTGTCTGTCAAATTCCCCCCGGTGTTGAAGTAGTTGAACGCTAGTAACTACTCAGCCAACCCTATGTCTCAGTAATCCTGACCGCGGACTGCGTCGACCGCTGACCGCCGAAAAGACAGGGTACAGGGCGAATTATGGCGGTCGGCAGTCCCCCAAGGGGAGGCGAGGCGCTCTCTGCGGTCTGCGGTCAGGAATACTCAATTTGGGGTAGCCTGAGTAGTAACCAAATTTTTTACTTATTCTTTACGGCATTTTTCTTAACACTGTAGTATAATGGCCCCATATTTATTGGCCGGTAAGCCCATCGGAGGGAACGACCTCACCAGGTAAGCCGGTTAGCGCCTTTATTGTTATACCATTGGTACAATAAGGCAAAAAGGAGCGTTAATGCGCTCCTTTTCCTTTTTTGTAACCACTCAGGTACAACGCACTTTGGCGAAGTATGACCCCAACTTTGTTCGCGCCAAAGTACGCCAGCGCCTCAATTGTTTATAACTGCTGACTCCTGGCTGCTTCTTGCAGCATCACCATCACCGCTTCAAACTCGTGGGCGCAACAGTGACAACTGTCCAGGTGCTGCTTGACCAGCGGCATGATTTCGTCAGGATTAACGCCGTCGAGAATAAGGTCGGCATACTGATCTAGCAACTCGAAACATTCTACACAGTCAATCTCATACACTTCTGTTTCAAGGACTGATTGCAGCAAAGTTTGCCAGGATTTTGCAGCCATTGATTTTGCTCCTTCTACTACTTCCACTTGCTAGACGTGTTGTGAATAAACATCCTTACCTACTAATCTTCGCTAAACAGCTTGAGAATGTACTGATGTTCCAGGCCCAACTTTTCCAGGCTGCGTTTCAGTTTCAGGCGGGCATCGTGTAGTAGTTTATAAATATTGTTGGCATTCGTATCGAGCAGGCGGGCCACTTCGGCAACGGGGACATCATCTACCAGAATGGCAGCCAAAACCTGGCGTTGTCGCTCGGTCAGGTCATTATTAATGACCTCAGTAATTGTTTGCCAGACTTGTCGCCGCTCATTCTCCGTATCGGGGTTGCTTCCCTGGGCGTCAGTTGCCAAAATCTCCTGGAGCGAGGTTCCAGCTTCGGTAATGACATCCAGGGAAAGATCACGCCATTTGGCCCGGCGCAATTCGCTGATGGTGTGATTAGAAGCAATTTTGGCCGCCCAGGTGATAAATTTACTTTTTCCCTGAAAAGTATCCAAATTAGCCTGAACTTTGAGCAGGGCCTCCTGGGCCAAATCCTCGCTCAGTTGGCGCAGCTCAGTTTCAGCCAGTTCCTTGAGGTCGCTGCGGCTGCGCAAGTAAGCCAACACGCCATGTTGTAGAAATTGGCGTAAATCCTCTAAGGCCGCTGCCTGGCGCGAACTACCATCATGCAGATCATTAAGCCATGCCTCGTTCGTGCGTTCCATACGAATTTCTATCCCATCCTTTATTCTACGGAAATGGGCCACCTGTCAAGAACTAGATGATTATCGACCATCTTACCCGTCTCAACCACAGGCAGGCGACTAAAACTAACATCATTGGCATCATATAAGCCAATTTCTAGTCGATAGGCTTGCCGGCCCGGCGGTGTATCAGCCGGAATGGACAGATTATAAGAGTCTATCACGTATTCACCAGGTAGCCAACTGGTGGTGGGGAATTGACCTGCTCCTGGAATTTGGTCCTGTTGGCTGACAATTTTACCCTGGTCGTCAACCAGGTGGACAAAAACTTTCCAACTTCGATCCAGAGGAGCCAAAGCTTGCCAATAGAGGGTGAGAGGTAAATTACCACCAGTCTTGACTGTAGTCTCCGGCAAATCCACTCCGGCCAGCCGGGCTTGGTCGCTAAAGTTGGCCGCCAGCAAAAATTGAGGGCTGGGAGCCTCAAAAAGATGAGGACGATCAATCGTTTGTATCAGGGTGAGCGCCAGTTGATCGCGATCACCCACTTTCAGCCGGGTTTGTTCCTGGGTCAGCAGGGCAACCACTAACTGGTAATCGCCGGGAGGGAGCGCCGGCGGTAATGGCAGGTCATACGGGTCACGTAGCAGGGTGTGAGTTTGCCACTCTGAAGTGGGGCGAATAGGCGGCCGCTCAAACGAAAAGATCGGTTGCCCGGTAGCCGTGTCCTGAAGCTGAATGACCGTTGTCAGGGGGCCGGGGGTATCGGTTAGCGACTCCCAAAACAGGTTAAGCGGCAAAATCTCTCCGGCTTTGAACGGGCCTTGTCCCAGGCTGTAGCCAACCAATCGCCCCACTTGGCCAAAGGTCGCTCCGGTAGCCACCTGGATATCCAAGGCCGCCGGGCCGACGGATGGGTCAGGGTCGACAACCTTGACTTCACCCAACAGTAATTCTGCGCCGAGAGGCTGCTCTGCGGCGTCGAATAAATCCAACGGGTGGTCATCGCTGACCCGGCGCACGCTGAGCAATAATCGGTAGGAACCCGACGGCGTTCCGGCTGGGATCAGTAAGCCGTGCCGGTCATTCAGGGTTTCGCCGGATTGTAGGTTAGTAAAAAAGGTCTGTCCGGCGCGAGGGTAACTATCACGGATGCCCCAAGTGCGGCCAGTAGCGTCGGCCAAACGCAGGCTGACTCGATGGTCGCTGCCCAGGCTTTCTTCTTTTTGCCAGGTCAACTCAACCGGCACAATCCCTCGACCTGCTTCATAACTTTCGCTGCCTATGGCCGCCTTAGCCAGGATCAAACGGTTATCAAAATTAGCTTCAGGCGCATCGAGCAAGGACGACTGGGCCGAGCCGGCCAGGGTTAACTTCGTTTGGGGACTGTACCACTGGAGCAGCGCCGGGTAGCCCAATGTGGCGATGTCTGCCTCGACCTCGTCTTCCCAAAAATGGCCGAGCGCCTGGTGGGCCGGAAACCACAGGCGAGGCGAGTTAGCCAAAAGGTGAGTCAAATCATTAATCCGCTGGGGGCGTTGTTCCTCACCGGCCCACCCTTTCCCCCAGCCCGGCGCAGTAAAAAAATGGGGTTGGGGCGCCGGCAGGTAGGCATAATAAAACCCCAACTGCCACTGGTAACTGGCCAGGATGGTATCTGCTGGGGTTGCCCGCGCCGCGACAGCTCGCAGTAAAGGGCGATAATCTTCGTGAGAATAACGGGACATGTTATAAAAGCCCATCAGGCTAACCGCAGTTACTAAAAGCATGGCTATGGCTGTTATTCCAGCCAACAGATAGTGCCAATCCCACAGCCTGACCAAACCGATGGCCATAAAAAGCCAGTAAGCCGGGGCAACCAGCAATAATGTGCGCTCAAAGTAGGGTGGGTTGAAAGGAAAAAAACGATTGACCAAATACCCTAAAAGCAACGGAACGAAGAGATAAAGATAAAGGTAGAGGTATGATTTACGCTTGCCATAGGCGGCGACAACTCCCAGCGAGGCAATGACCACAAACAGTAAAGCCGCCCCAAGATAAGTTTGTAGCTCAGGAGCCAAGTGGCCTACACTAAAGGCGGCCAAATGATCGCCGCAGAAACGCAGGAAATTCAAGGGGTGATAATTTTCAACGTCCCGTTTGTTTTCTATATAACTGATTAACTTTAGGCCGGCGAATATAAGCCAGGGTAGATAAAGCACCCCTATTATTACAAAGGGTTGTAGTCCCGCCCAAACAGAACGGGTAATTTGGCCCCTACCGTAAGAATTAAGTCGGAACAGCTTGACTTTTGGGGCCAGATTTAACAGGCTGTACAAAAACTGGAAGATAAAAATGAAAGCAGCATAGTAATGGGTGAGGAGGGCGGCGGTTGTCGTGATGATGTAAGTGATTAAAGAGCGACCGCTGACCGTGGACCGCCGACCGCCGCAAGACGTTTCGCTGCTTTGCTGTGTTTTAATAAAAAAATAGGCAGACAGGGCACTCAGAAGCGTGACCAACCCATACATGCGTACTTCTTGGGAGTAATAGATAGCCAGCGGCATCACCGCTGTTACGGCTGCTGCCGCTACACCAACGCGCCTGCCCGGTATTCGCTGCCCCAATATGCCTAAAATGGGGATCAGGAGTGTGCCTGCAATCACCGAAAAAAAACGGGCCTCCTCCGGCCCATAGCCAATGATCGCGAGCCAGGCTTTTAGTAAAATATAGTAAAGCGGGGGATGAATATCAATCGCCGTGCTACCCAATAAATCGGATAGTGGCTGCGCCGCCAGGTAAAAGCTCCACCCCTCATCGCCCCACAACGGTTGAAAGCTGAGGTTATACAAACGCAGGCTAAAGCCCAGCAGAGTAAAAAGATAAAGCCAGTAAGTTAAAGGATTTTTACGCACTACTCATTTAACTCAGGGCCAATTTAGCTACCGTAACTCCTTCACCACCCTCACCCTCATTCCCTGGGCGATAGGAGCTAACCAGGGAGTGCCCGCTTAACTCCTGGCGCACTACCTGGCGTAAGGCCCCGCTGCCTTTGCCATGAATAATCCGCACCCAGGGCAGCCGGGCCAGAAATGCCTGATCCAAATACTGATCCAGACGGAGCAACGCCTCGTCGGTCATCTGTCCTCGCAGATCCAATTCCATACCCGGCGACTCGGCCACCGGCAGCTTAACGCTGCTGTAAATTTCCTCGGGCTGGCGTGGCGCTGCTTTTTCATGCAACGTCACGCTGGTCAGCGGCACGGTCGAACGGAAAGCGCCCATTTGAACCTCGGCCTGCTTATTCTGGATGGTTATAACCTCCCCGACCGTATTGTATTGGGGGATAAAAACTTTGTCTCCCGGCGCAATAGGGCCGGTTTTTAAGGGTGAAGGTTGAGCTTTAGCCTCAACTGTGGTTTCCGTCTTAACTTTAGCCTCAATCCTGGCTTCAAGTTGGGCTAACTTGTCCTCAGTCTCGCCGGCAGGAGGTTGGGGTGGAGCAGACGGGGCGTTAAGCCGGGTCTGCTCCTCTAGCCCGGCCTTTACTTCGGCCTCAGCCCGTTCTTTGAGCGTCCTGATTTCCTCGCGCGTGGCTTTGATCTCTCGCCGGGCATCCTCTCGGGCTGCATTGAGAATATCCTTGCGTTCGGTATCAATCTCGGCCAAGCGGCGCTGAATCTGCCGGGTTTGTTTTTCGGCCTCTTCCCGCTCGGCTTCGGCTTGACGCCGTACCTGCCGCGCGGCCTCGGTTTCCGCCTTAATCTCGGCCAGCATAGCTTCAACCTGCCGGGCCTCTTCACCCACCAATCCTTGCGCCTGGTTAATGATTTCCTCCAACAAGCCCAGCCGCTGGGCAATCGCAAAGGCGTTAGAAGCCCCGGGCAGGCCAATCAACAGCCGGTAGGTGGGCGAGAGGGTCTCCAGGTTAAATTCCATGCTGGCGTTGGCCACCCCGGTCGTAGTATGAGCATAAGCCTTTAGTTCTGAATAATGGGTAGCAACGAAAGTTGTCACCTGGCGCTCCAGCAGAAACGCCAGAATGGCGCGGGCCAAAGCTGAACCTTCAATGGGATCGGTGCCGGCGCCTAACTCATCCAAAATCACCAACGAGCGCTCATCACACTCGGCTAAGATTTGGACAATATTGGTCATATGGGAGGAAAAGGTCGACAGGCTCTGCTCGATAGATTGTTCGTCGCCAATATCGGCAAAAATACGATTGAAAAAGGGCAGACTCGAACCATCGCCGGCAGGAATGCGCAGCCCTGCCTGAGCCATGGCCGCCAATAACCCTACCGTTTTGAGTGAAACTGTTTTACCGCCGGTATTGGGGCCGGTAATTACCAGGATGCGGGTATGATCCGGTAAAGTGACGTCAATCGGAACGACTTTCTCCGGATCAAGCAGGGGGTGGCGGGCGGCCAAGAGTTTGAAAGATGGCAGGGGAGCAGGGGAGCGAGAGGTCAGGGGCAACTTTTTATCTGTCTCACTGCGTTCAGAATTAAAGAGGATAGGCTCAACAGCATCAATCGCCTCGGCGTACTTGGCTTTGGCAAAAGCCAGGTCAAGCTCGGTCAGGGCAACCACCGTGTGGACAATAAGCCGCCCCTGCTGGCTGACCAAGTCCGACAGGGCAGCTAAAATTTTGCGAATTTCTTCTTCCTCGTCCAGTTGCAGTTGCCGCCACTTGTTGTTGAGTTCGACGGTGCTAAATGGCTCGATAAATAAGGTGGCCCCACTGGCACTCTGGTCGTGAATGATACCCTGGATTTTGCCCTTAAATTCCGCTTTCAAGGGGACGACGTAACGCCCGGCTCGCTGTGTTACCAGGGCTTCCTGCAAATAGTGAGTATATCGGGTCGAAGTCACCAGCCGGTTGAGTTTTTCCATCAACCGGCTATGCGCGGCTTCCAACTCCCGCCGAATGCGCATCAGGTCGGGGCTGGCGTTATCCTTAACCTCGCCATGGTCGTCAATGGCCTGGCTGATTTCGTTGACCAGGCCGGGGCAAGGTTCAATCCGCTGGGCTATATCGGCCAGGCGGGGATAGGACTCGGCCAGGCGAGTGATCGTGCGCTGCAAATCACGGGCGGCAATTAGCGTCTGGCGTATGTCCAGTAATTCCGCCGGTAAGAGGAGTGCGCCACGCCGCGCCCGCTCGATCAAAGGTCGGACGTCGTGAGCGCCGCCAACACCCAGGCCCACTTTGACCGAAAGCAGGTGATACGCCTCCGTTGTTTCAGCCTGCCATGCCTGCGCCTCGGTCAAGTAGGGGCTGGGACGCAAAGCCAGGGCCAGGGCTTTGCTGGCCGAAAACATAGCATAATAGGCTAATTTTTCCAGAATTTTTGGGAACTCAAGAGTATTGAGGTGTTTGTCCACTATTGGCTTGTCGATTTAGGCAATGAACTTGAGAAAACTTTTGAGAATATCGGCATTTCTAGGTACAAATAGGTCAACCGATTGCATAATTACATTCAGAACCATGTTAAAAACGGGGAGTAGGGCCGAGGAGCGCAAATTGTTGACCAACCCTTTGCTAAAACCAGAATAAGGTACATCGGTACCGGTGGGCTGAAAGATAAACTGCAAGACACCTAGAATAAGGGCTATCCACAAAGTGTTCAAAAGGAATCCCATCGCCATGCCTCCCAGCGCGTTGAGTGGACCGGTAATAAATCGTTGGGTAGGGGTGGCGATGGGTTCTTCGATGGGGCCAACCTTACCCTTTTTTTTCTTCTTTTTCTTCTTTTCTTCAGGCGGAGCAGAGAGATACTTGACCAGCAGTTGGAAGCCGTTAAAAAAAACAAGAAGCAAAACGATAAAAGCTATAGTATCGGCGGCAGTTTTGGCCATACCAAAGCCGGAGGTTTTTGGCTGTAAAATCTGTGTGCTCAAAGGCACATAGAGCCAGAGCGTCACTACCAGGCCTAACCAGATACTCACCGCCGAAATAACCTGGGGGAACAATCCTCGCACAAAACCAAGCAAAATTCCGATAAACAAAATAACAATCAAAATTAAATCTAATGAATTTAAGCCTAAAATTTGCATTACTCAATCTCCTTCGCCTTTTGTTTGCGAAGCCTCAGATTGCTGGGCCAAGCGTAACATCTCTTCTGTATGATAACACTTTTTTGCAAAATTGACACATGCAAAGGTTTATGTAAGTTGTAAAAAAAAGCTCACCCTAAGAGATGGGTGAGCTTTGCTAAAGCGATTACCTCGTTAGGGTAGTTTGTCTAACCCTATTCTGTTTTTTCCTCAATCAATTGAGGGGCTATTGCCGGAGACTCAGCCGGGACATTTTCTTCCACCATTGAAAGCTCACTAAAATCTGGCGGTTCCGGCTCATTTTTCATGGCCAGATTGCCCCGGAAGAAGCCCTCTTCGTCGAGCAGAAAGCTACCGACATCCACATTACCCCAGACTTTGCCGGTGCTCAAAATTTCTAAACGACCAGATGCTTTGATACTACCTGTAACTGCCCCACTGACTGAGACGTTTTCGGCAATGAGATCAGCCGCAACTTTGGCCTGTGGGCCGACAATAATATTTCCCAGCGTTTCGATGACGCCTTCCTCGCACATACCATCGATACGGATACTACCATCACAAACTAACCTACCTCTAAAATTCGTGTTAGGTCCAATAACCGTCTCTATTTTTTCAATAGGGGCGCTTTTGTTTCTCCCTAGCACACTTGCCTCCATAATAAAGGATGAAGGATGAAGGATAAAGGATAAAGGATATTTACTTTCATCCTTCATCCTTCAGCCCTCATCCTTTTTGAGGGTCCCACTATACTCCATCTGGGGGTAATTGTCAATGAGACGCGAGTGGCGCATTTTATCAGTCGCCAGATGACAACCCCTCAGGTTGCACCGAAGTATTCAAGCGGGACCCGCTCCAATGATTGAGTAACAATAACCAGGCTATGCCCAGCATGATAAAACTATCGGCCAGGTTAAAGGTTGGCCAGCGAGTTATCCCCAGGCCAACATCCAAAAAATCAGTCACGCGGCCATCCAGTAACCGGTCACCGAAGTTAGCAATCGCTCCACCCAGCAGCAATCCGATCGGCCAGCCAGCCTCTAAAGGAAATTGGCCGGCTTTGAGGGCCCGGGCAAACCAGACCATCAGCCCCAGAATCACCAGGCCTGTCACCACCAATGGTCCTAAGCCACCATTGGCAAACATACCAAAAGCAACTCCCGTGTTATAGCCCAGCGTCAGGCGAAAATATTCACCGGCCAGTGGAACAGGCTGAAACGGCTCCAGCGAGTGTTCGATCCAAACTTTACTAATTCCGTCCAGCGCCAAAGCCAGACCTGAGGTCAACAAAATGCGATGCAATGCTTTCATAAAAATATACACTATCCTGAAAGAAGAAGGTTGTCAAATAATCAATGACATTGTTTCTCGTCTACTGTCCACCTACTCCCAAATATACCAGGCCGGCACATCCGACAACAACCAGGCCAGCCCCTCGGCGGGGCGTTCCAATAACAGGTGAATGAGCGCCTTGGCCTTTTCCGGGGCATGGACAGGGGTCAAACCACCGAACTCAATGCCAATCAAGCGATAATGGCCGCGGCCGGTATGGAGCATCTCACCGTAAGTTTCGACGATGCCCTTCAGAACATTGACGATGATGTGAACAATGGAGGAAGGGTTATCAATACCATGTTGCTGGCACTCTTGCATGACCAAGCGGAAGAAACGCAGGCTATAATCCAGCTTGGCGACCAAAGCAAAATCCTGGCAGAAGACATCAACCCGATTCATAAAGGTGGTTTTCAATACATCACTAATCAACTCGCGGCCGTCATTAGACATCCACTGCTCGCTTGTGCCGCCGTTGACGGTTAGCAATAAACGCCTGATTCGCTCCACCGTGTTTTCGTATTGCTGCGCCTCATGGATAATTTGGGGCAATAACCGCCCCCGGTCGCCCCAAGCATTCTCCAAGGCCCTGATAAAACTGTTCCAATCGTGGATGACGGTTTCGGCCACGCAACTGGCCAGGGGAAAGGAGGCGCTCATATCGGCCAGGCTGACCAGCATCAGGGCAGTTAGCCGCTGCTCCTGAATTTTAACCTCTTCTTGCATCAGGTTGGTGATCGAAGCCAGCAGCGGCAGGGAAGCCTCGCCCGTGCTAAGCACGCCGAACTTATCGTGGTCACGGATAATGGTCAACAACGTGCGCAATTCGGTGCGGGTCAACATAGCCTGTAATTTGATCCGTTCTTCCGGGTACATGGACGAAACTAAATACCAGCCAATGGTAGGATGCCGGTCCGTGTTGATGGCCTTACCAATATCATGATAGAGCGCCGCCACACGCAAAAAAGTCCGGATAGCCTGATGCTCGGCCGGAGGAAAGAGAGCAGTCGAAGTTGACTGGCTGCTAACCCCGTGCCAGATTTGGCGCTGGCTCATCTCAAAAAAGTTGAGAGCCTCACTACATTCAGACTTAGTTCGATCAGCTAAAATGGTGGTCGGATGGTCCGACAAGAGCAAATCAATATTGTGCATGACCCCATGTAAATGCCTGGCTCCCTTGGGGTCGTGGTGGGAAGCCAGGGCCACCCCGGTTGGATAGAACAATTTCTCAAGATAGTGCCCAAAAGGCAGCTCAGCCAGGGTAGCCTGATCGGGCATAGGGCCGCCAGCAAAAACCTCGGCAAAAGGTTTCAAGCTTCCTGTTACCTCGCAAAGTTGGGATTGGGTTAAATTATACCAGTGTAGCATTATAATAGCCTTAAGGGGGCAGAAATGCAATGCCTCGTCTCGGCCATGTTCATCATTTCTACCTCGTTTCTCCATTAAATCTCCATAATTGCTTGTTATACTGTAGTCAAAAGATAAAAAATACTGGCTGTAGTTAGCCAGGCAAAAAATGGAGGTAAACAGCAATGAAGTTTCAAAAGTGGATATTTTTAGCCAGTATCATCTTGTTCTTGGGGGCAATCGCTTTAGTTGCGTTCACTATTCTGACGCCCTTTGCGCTGGCCCAGGGGCCGGGCTGGTTTGGCCCCGGTAATGGCGGCGGCTCCGCGTTTGGACAGGGGTCAGGTCAAGGCTTTGGGATGGGACCAGGCAATGGCCCAATGTCTGACGGTAATTTTGGGCCGGGTTTCGGCATGGGCCGGGGCCGTGGCGGGATGATGTTCGATGGCAATTTTGGGCCGGGGGGAGGCCGTGGCGGGATGATGGGTCGCTGGGGCGGGCCGGATAACGGTTTGCTCTCCGTTGCGGCCAAAAAATTGGGCTTAACCTCCCAGGAATTGCTGACCGAACTGCAGGCCGGCAAGACGATTGCCGACGTGGCCAAAGAGAAAAACGTGACCGTAGACACGATTGTGGAGGCTGTCCTGGCTCCTCAGGCCGGCTGGCTGAAAGGGATGGTCGACAGCGAGCAACTCACCCAGGCCCAAGCGGATGCTCAACTGGCCTTGCTGAAAGCCAACGTGACCCGACAAATCAGCGAAGCCTGGTCATTGGGCGGTCGCTGGGGCGGGCCGGAGAACTCTTTGCTCTCCGTTGCCGCTGAGAAGCTAGGCTTAACCTCGCAGGAACTGCTGACCGAACTGCAAGCGGGCAAAACGATTGCGGATGTGACCAAAGAGAAAGATGTGGCCGTAGATACGATTGTGGAGGCTGTTCTGACCCCCCGCGCCGAACAGTTGAAACAGGCGGTCACAGCCGGCCAACTCACCCAGGGCCAAGCGGACGCCCAGTTGGCCCTGATGAAAGCCAACCTGACCCAACGAATTAACGAAGCTTGGCCGCAAGGTCGAGGATTGGGTTACGCCGATGAAGATGGCGACGGCGTTTGTGACTGTATGGGGCAAGGCCCGTTGGGAGGTCGCCGGGGCGGCGGTCGAATGATGGGCAACTGGGGCTGGTAAACCTACCCCTCGCCAACGGTAATACGACGAAAAGTTACTGCCGGCCGGACCCAGTCGGCAGTAACTTTTTCTCAAAGGGGGCTATAACTGGAGTGCAGACTTTAGTCTGCCTCTAAAAACGCGGACTAAAGTCCGCACTCCAATCACCACTTTATACGAGTAGAACTGTAACAATGACCACATCAACCCAACTACCCTCTAGCGCCTCAAGATGGAGGCAATTCCTTACGGTCGGTTTCATCATCCTGGGCCTGGCGCTGATTTGCTTTTTTGGACTGCGGCTGGTGCGTTCCCACGGCCACCTTCAGCACGGCCTGCGCCCCGGCGTCACCGACGTAGAGTTAGTAAGGGGTTGGATGACCGTCCCCTACGTTGCCAGAGCCTACGACGTACCGGAAGCGTACATTTTTGAACAAATCGGCATCCCTCAGCAAGGTAATGAAAGTAAGAGCCTCTTCGACTTGAATCGCGAGTACGCCCCCGGCCAGCATGGCGTAATCATCAACCGGGTTAAGGAAGCTCTGCAGCGCTATCCGGCCAAATACCTCACCTCTCACGGGAGGCCCGACCATGATTGACCAGAGTTTGACCGATCTTTTCCTGACCGGGGTCATTACCTACGGCGCGCCCGCTCTCGGCTTGGCCCTGTTGTTGGCGGCGCTGGGCTTACCCTTGCCGGGAACATTCCTGGTGATAGCAGCAGGCGCTTTTGTGCGGCAGGGGGTCATCGATTGGGCAGCGGCGGTGAGTTTGGCCCTGGCGGGAGTCGTGGCCGGTGATAGTCTAAGTTATGGGCTGGGGCGCTTTGCCAAAGGCTGGCTTCAGCGCCGCTTTGGATCGTCGAGCGCCTGGCAAAAAGCACAGGTTACTTTCGACCGGCGCGGCGGCGTGGCTGTTTATTTAACTCGTTTCCTGATCACGCCTCTGGCTATTCCAACCAATCTTATCGCCGGGGGGAGTGGTTATACCTTCTGGCGATTTGGCCTGTATGCAGTTGCCGGTGAGCTTACCTGGATTGGCTTATACGGCGGATTGGGGTACACTTTTGGCAGCCAGTGGGAGTTAATTAGCGAGTTTATCAGCGATTTCAGCGGCGTCTTGATTGGGGTTGTGGCCCTGGCGACAGGAATTTTCTTACTGATTCGCCAGAGCAAAATCCAACTTGATCTCAGAATGGCCCGACTTTTCAATTCGATACCTGATAAATTGAACCCAATCTCAGGAGAACAAACCGGTGAATAGAACCAAAGTTAATTTCTGGCTCGATATATTCATCTTTATTGCTTTTTTAATCACGGTGATGACCGGCCTAATCCTCTGGCTGGGGCCGCCAGGAAACCACAACCACCAGGCAGTCACCCTGTTGGGGTTTTCCCGGAGAAGCTGGCTTAGTCTGCACACCTGGACCGGTTTGAGTGTGGTGAGTGGCATACTGATTCATCTGATCCTACACGGGTCGTGGATCACCTGTATCGCCAGGCGGTTTTTTGAAAAGAAGCTGGCCCAATCTGTCCGGCTGAACTTCTTACTCGATCATTTACAGTTTGGAACCTTTCTCCTGGTCAGCCTGTCGGGACTGGTCAACTGGTTGGTGCTGCCGGGCGGCGGTTATCGTGGCGGGCGAAATCCATTGTATCACGCCACCTTCCTCAGCTTGAACCACCCTGACTGGGCCGACGTGCATCTATGGAGCGCACTGCTGTTCATCATTATCGTGATCATCCACTTGGCGCTCCATTGGTCGTGGCTTGTCTGCATGGCTCGTCGCTACACTCAAGCCTCATTCTGCCAATCGAATGAATGTGCGACGTAACCCTGAGGAACAGTTATGCCCCGTATCCTGGTTGTTGACGACGATAAACAAATCGTCCGGCTGGTCCAAGCCTACCTGGAGCGAGCCGGTTATCAAGTGCTGACCGCTTATGACGGCGAAACGGCCTTACATACCATCCGGCGCGAGCGGCCCGACCTGATAGTGCTGGATTTGATGCTGCCCGACCGGGACGGCTGGGAAATTACCCGCCTTGTGCGCAGCGAAGGAAATTTGGCTGCCCTGCCGATCATCATGCTCACCGCCCGGGTGGAGGACACCGATAAGATTGTGGGCTTGGAGTTGGGCGCCGACGATTACATCGCCAAGCCCTTTAATCCGCAGGAAGTGGTGGCCCGGGTGCGGGCCGTGCTGCGGCGGGTCGGCGGCGCGCCGGTCACGTCCCACGTGATCCAGGTGGGGGGGCTGCGGATGGACCTGGATCGCCATGAGGTTACGCTCGACGACGTACCCCTCGAATTAACCCCGACCGAATTCGACTTGCTCAAAGTGTTGCTGGAGCAGCGCGGCCACGCTTTTACCCGGCTGGAACTGGTGGAAAAGGGCCTGGGTTACAGCTACGAGGGTATGGAACGGACGATTGACAGCCACATCAAAAACCTGCGCCGGAAAATTGAGCCTGATCCCAGCCGTCCGATTTACATCGAAACGGTTTATGGGGTCGGCTACCGGTTGAAAGGGGACTCGTAACGAAATAGGCCATGAACAAACTCTGGGTGCGCCTTGCTTTAGCTTTTGGGGCGGTCACGCTGACCGGCATCCTCATCGCCGGCATCCTGACCAATCGCCAGGTAGGGGTGCAATTTCGCCGGTTTGTGGCGCGCGATCAGATCGAAAATTCACCCCTGATTACCACCCTGGCTGACTACTATGCCGGCCAAAACAGTTGGGCCGGCGTTGAAAACCTCTTTGATGACCAGCGCGGGGCGGACGGCATGGGGCACAGATGGGGGATGCGGCGTAACATGCCCCAGCTTATCCTGGCCGATGCCTCGGCCGAGATTGTTTTTGATCAGGGGGGGGGCCGCCAGGGCAGCCGCCTGAGCCAGGTCGAACAGGCTGAAGCGGTGCCTATTGAATCACAGGGGCAAACAGTGGGCTATGTACTCATCAGCCTCCCCAGCTCGGGCGATCTATCCGGCCCGGCCCAACTTTTCTTGCGCCAGTTCGACTTGTCGCTATGGCAGGCCGGACTTTTTGCCGGGGGGCTGGGGTTACTGTTGGGGCTGGGCATTGCCCGGGGGTTATCCGCACCGCTGGGCCGCCTGGCGACCGCTGCCCGGCGTATTTCACGGGGCGATTTGAGCCAGCGTGTGCCGGTCAGCGGCAGCGAGGAAGTGGCCAACCTGGCCCGCGCCTTTAACGAAATGGCGATGGGGCTGGAACAGGCCGAAGCCCTCCGCCGCAATATGGTCGCCGACATTGCCCATGAGCTGCGCACCCCCCTGGCCGTTATTCAAGGTAATCTCCAGGCTCTCCTGGACGATGTTTACCCCCTGGAAAAAAGCGAAATCGCCGCCGTTTACGATGAAACCCTCATTTTGAACCGCCTGATCACTGACCTGCGCGAACTGGCCCAGGCTGAGGCCGGCCAACTGGGTTTAAATCTTCAGCCCCTCGACCTGGCCCCGCAACTCCAGCGAGCCGCCGGTCTCTTTGAAGAACTCGCCCGCGAGAAGGGGATCAAGCTGGACATCACCCTGCCCCCCAATGTGCCGTCCGTTTTGGCCGACCCGGACCGGGTGCAGCAAGTGCTCCGCAATTTGCTCTCCAATGCCCTCCGCCACACCCCGGCAGGGGGAAGTGTCTGCCTCTCGGTTGATAGGCCGGTTTCTGAGCAGGGGGGCCAGCCCTACGGGAGGCTTCGCAGGGGAGCAGGGGAGCAGGGGGGAATATCTATCTCTCCCCTGCCCCTCCTCACCCCCGCTCCCCTGCGCGAAGACGGCGGTCGTTTTGTCGTGGTGTCTGTGGCCGACACCGGGGCCGGCATTTCCCCCACCGACCTGCCCCACGTATTTGACCGCTTCTGGCGGGCGGATAGAGCGCGTTCCCGCGAGCAGGGCGGCTCCGGCCTGGGCCTGGCCATCGCCAAGCGCCTGGTCGAAGCGCATGGCGGCCAAATCGGCGTAGAGAGCGAAGGTGTGCCGGGCCGGGGCAGCCGGTTTTGGTTTACCCTGCCGGCGGCCGATTGATCTTATCTCCCCCCAAAACAGGGATGCCTTTCTCCAAATTTAGGGTTGACCTGCTTAATGTTTTTATGGTAAACTGGACTTACTGTAAAATCATTGTAACTCCTCTGCCGACCCTATGTCTCAGTAACCCTGACCGCCGACCGCAGACCGCAGACCGCCGCAAAGACAGGTTACAGGGTGAATTATGGCGGTCAGCGGTCAGCCGTCGGCGGTCGTGGGGGTAGGGCTGAGTAGCTACAAATCATTTAAAAAAGAGGGCAACAAACTATGTACGGTCTCAACATCGACCCGAACAATCCCAGGGGCAACCCCGACGTGGCGGAGTTGCAAGATCTCGGCGTGGAAAAGGTGCGCTACACCTACTACGACTCCGGCGGCGGCGACCAGCTTGACCGGGGCAAGGCCGATTTTTACCGCCAGAAGGCCGGAGTCTATCAGGACGCCGGCATCGGTTCGCTGGTGATTCTGACTTACGACACCTATCCCAATAAACCCAACCCCGATGCCTCCGACTCGGATTGGGATAACTACATCAACCGCTTTGCCAACCGGGCGGCCCAAATTGCCCAATTGCTCCAACCGTATCACCCGGCTTACCAGGTTTGGAATGAGCCGGATCACCCCGTTCACCCTGGCTACTCTCCCACCTTACGCGAGGCTGTTTTTGGCCGGATGCTGCGCCGCACCCGCGACGCCGTCAAGGCGGTTGACCCTCAAGCCTTGATCGTCACCGCCGGATTAGCTTCCGGCAATCCCAGTTGGTTGACCGCGGTCATCAAATCTTTGGGCGGCGACCTCCCGGCCGATATTGTCGCCTTTCATCCCTATGGCCAGCGCCCCGAGTCGGATTGGCCCAACCCCAACTGGGGTTTTGGCTATGTCGGCAATCTGCTCAAGGCTTATTACAAGGCCGGCAAAAACAAGCCCCTCTGGATCACCGAAATGGGCATCAAAGAGGAAGACGTGGGCCACAGCCGCGACCAGGCGGCCGAATTCGTCCGCCGCTATTACCAGACCATTATTACCAGGTACAGCGACAAAGTCCAGGAGCTTTTGTGGTTTTGCTACAGCGATGGGATGGTTTCACCCTTCGGCCTGGTGGACAGCGCCGGCAAGCCTAAACAGGCCCGTGAAGCTTTCCGCCAGGCCGTGCTCGCCCGGGCTGTTTGGCAGCCTACCCCAACCCCAGCCCTGCCCGTTGAGCCGTCTTCACCGGCAACGACCGTAGCTGCCCCGCCGTCCCCCATAACGCCGGCCACACCCACGCCGGATTTAACCCAACTGGCCCAACAAACAGCCAGCCTGCAAAGCCTGGTGCAGGCGTTACAAAGCCAATCGGCTCAGTTCCAGGCGCTGTTGCAGCAACTGCTCACCCGGCAGGATCAATTACAGGCCCAGGTGCAGCAATTATCGGCCCAGGTGGCCCAACTAAGTTCTACCCCTACGCCGGCCGTTCCGGTCACGCCGCCGGCCCCTTCCGCCAAACCTGCGCCGTCAATCCAGGACATCACCAGCCAGTTGAAACGCGCTCCGGACAAACAGTTCCCCACCCGCCCGTTGAGCCAGATCCAACTCATCATTGTTCACCATACCGCCATCACCCCGGCCATTGGGGCTGAACGTATCGCCGAACACCGGGTGGATAAGCAGGGCTGGCCCGGCATTGGCTACCATTATTTCATCACGCCCGAAGGGACGATTCAACAGACCAACGAACTGACCACCGAGGCCAGCCACGCCGGCAGCTACAACCCCGCTGCCATCGGCGTGTGCTTTGCCGGTGATTTCACCCAGGTTGGCCCCACCTCCGCCCAGGTCGAGGCCGGAGCGCAGTTGATCGCCTGGTTATTGGGCCAATTCAATTTATCGCCGGAGGCGGTGAAAGGCTACAAAGAGCTGGTCAATACCCAAAGCCCCGGCTTGCAGTGGGACAGCGGCCTTCGCTGGGGAGATCAACTCCGGGCCAGGATTCAGGCTTATCTGTAGGGGAAATCAAGTTGTTGGCTCAACCTTTGGACGTTGAACGTCCAGGTTTTGGCTCCAACGCAGAGCCTTGGGGCCGGTTTGCAAAAGGTATATAGGCATATAGGCATCTATATATAGATGCTGTTCATTTCAAGTATATAGATATAGATGCGTATATACTTTTTTCTTTTTTCTACTCAATTAATAGTTGGGCGGTAAAAAGGCCAAAGGGTGATGCATATACAAAAGATTGAAACCGTTCAAAATCTCGTGGACTTTTTGTTTGAGATCAGCGAGAAAAGAGCACCAACTTACGCCAGTTCTCTTGAACAGTATTTGCGATCCTTGTTAAAGGTCACTCAGCAATCTGAAAACCAAAAGATGACGCCTGGCCTTGCCGCAAGATTGTTTGAAGATGCCTTTGTAGCCGAGCCAATAGCCTATGATTCAAAATGGCTGGATTATTACTACGAGCCTCCCTCATATGGTCAACAATTCAATGACCTACTAAAGCCCAAGACACCGGGTATGGTTGGTTACACATATTTAATAAGAACCCTACGATATCAGATTGCGGATTTAACCCAGATCTATCAGCAGGAACAGAAAGATAATGATTGTTGGGGGCCGGTTGAATCACCAAGAGGGAATCGATGGTACAACCTTAATTTAGAAGGGTATTTGGAATGTGGTGCAAGTGGGTTTGAAGACCATTCACGAGCCTATATTAGAATGCCGTCCAAGAAAGACGTTGCATCAGGTTGGTTTCTTCCGGATATCCCGATAGTATACCAAGCGCACACTGAAATTTCCAGTTTGCCTGAATGGCGAAAAGGGATAAG
>CAZUNT010000043.1:32863-40077 GCA_964622215.1 uncultured Caldilineaceae bacterium | reverse complement strand
AAGGGGACAGTTTTAATTGTTGATGATGAATCCTTTGCCCGCGATGTAATAGAGGGCTTTTTATACGCGGATGGTTATGATTTGGTCTGTGCTTCGAGCGGAATGGAGGTCCTGAGGCGCATTGAGACCATCAATCCAGATGTGATTCTGATGGATGTGATGATGCCGGTGGTGGATGGTCTTGAAGTTTGCCGGCGTCTTAAAGCCGACGAGCGCTGGCAGCCTATCCCCATCATCCTGGTAACGGCGTTGACCAGCAAAGAAGATTTGATTGCCGGCTTTGAGGCCGGGGCCAATGATTTTATTCGCAAACCGGTCAATGAGCTGGAACTGCGGGCCAGGGTCCGGTCAATGATGCGCATCAAACAGCAATACGACCGGTTAGAAACCACGCTCAGTTTGCGCGAAGACCTGGCCCATATGATTGTGCATGATATTCGGTCTCCCCTGTCGGTTATCGCCGGTATTAGTGAGCTGTTGCAGATGCAAAACGATCTCACTCCCGAAAACCTGGCCCACGTCCGCCAAATCCAGACCCAGGCGCGACATTTAGACTCCTTTGTGAACGATTTACTGATGCTGGCCAAAATTGAAGCCGATCAACCGGTCTTGAACCGGTCGCTGGAGGAAATGAACTCGGTCATCCGGCAAGTAGAACATACCCACAAAATTATCGCCCGGTCCAAAAAAATCAAGCTGGTATTCGATCTGCCCACGGCCTCAGGCCAGGTCTGGCTTGATGTTAATCTGTTTCAAAGATTGTTGGATAACCTGATTTCCAATGCGCTTAAATTCTCGCCGGCTCAGAGTACTGTGATTGTGCGGGCAGAATACCGGCAGCCGTCGCCTGATCTGCCCGAGGGCGCATCTCATCTGCGGGTCCAGGTTTTGGATGAAGGCCCTGGTATCCCTCCGGAGCATCGGGAGGGTATTTTTGATCAATTCGAAATTGTCGAACTGAAACGCCGAGGCGTGCCCCAGGTGGGACTTGGGCTGGCGTTCTGCAAAATGGTCGCCGAAGCGCATGGGGGCCGCATCTTTGTGGAACCTAACCAACCGGTCGGATCTATTTTTACGGTGGAAATATAAGACGATGCCGGCAAAATTACTGATCATTGACGACGATAGCCTCTTTACCGGGATGATGCAAGATACCCTCCCGGGAGCGCTCTTCGACGTGCATATAGCCCATTCCGGCGCAGAGGGAATTGAGGCCACCCGCCAATTACAACCGGATGTGATTATGCTCGATTTGATGATGCCGGGCATCAGTGGCTGGGAGGTGTGCCGGGCTATCCGCGCCTTTAGCCGGGTCCCCATTTTGGTTGTCTCGGCTGTGGTGGACTCAAGCGGCGTAACCCAGGCGCTCGACGCCGGGGTCGACGATTACTTGCTTAAACCTATCCCAACGGGCGTATTAATTTCTCATTTAAAGGGATTGATCCAATCTGCTGCCACCTGAAGAAACCCCATGACTATGCCACGCTTCCCCATTGCTTTATCCGCTCAAACAGGGTTCAAACATTCGTATGCTATAGTAAGTAATATGATGGAACAGGGCTTTGGTACGGAGATAGGTGAGTTATGCCGATCCAGGTTTTAGTTGCCCAACCCCATTCAACCTCAACCCAACTTCTCCTTAATCTATTAAAAGAGCAGGATATTCCCAGCCGTCATGCCTCTACCCCGGCCGAAGCGCTGGCCCTGCTCAAACAGGTCCGGCCGGACCTGGTGGTCGTTGATTTACATGCTGCTGCCGAAGAGTGGCTAAAGTTGCCGGAACAAATTCGACGCCGGTTCCCCCAAACCAAAATCCTGTTTGCCAGCCACTATCCCGACCCCCAGCAAGAGCTAAAAGCCACCGAGCAATATGGGGCGCAATTTTTTTTGCGGCCGCCCTTGACCCGGTCCGAACTGGCCCAAATCCTTCAGAAATTAACTGAAGCCGGCAGCCTGCCGGCCGTCCCCGTTTCAATTACGCCGGCCAAGTTACCCCGGGTGCGTTTCCCGGTGCGTCTAAAAATCACTTTACCTTTTGTGTTGCTGGCCCTGGTTTTGGCCGCCGCGGCCGCTTTTGTGGTCAGCCGGGTGGTCTTGGATACGATTGAAGAACGGTTTACCAACCAACTGATCGAGGCCGGGAAATTAACCAACGACTGGATGGTGGAGGAGGAAGACCGCCTCCTGGAAACGCTGCGCTTGATCGCCCATACTCAGGGTATGCCTGAGTCCGCCCTGTCCACCGACGCCGAGCAGTTGCGCCGTTTCATCTTACCCCTAGCGGTCAATTCCCAGGAAGAAGCCATCGAAATTTTGGATACGCAGGGTACCAGCGTGCTGTCCTTGCGCCACAAAAAGGGCGGCAACCTGGAGGATTATGCCGCCTCGCGGGGCGAGACGATTTTTAGCCGGTGGGATTTTGTGCAAAAGGTGTTAGCCCGGCAGACCGAACAGGGACGTGACAAATATGCCGGCCTGGCTCAAACTCCCTGGGGAGATTACCTTTATGTGGCCGGCCCCCTGGTGGCCGAAGATGACGCCCTGGTGGGGGTGGTTTTAGTCGGCAAGTCGCTGCCTACCCTGGCCTTACAAGCTCGACAACAAACCCTGGCTCATACGACCTTTTACGATTTTAACGGGCGTCCCCTATCCTCGACCTTCTTAGACCAACAGGCCCTGACCTTAAACCCGGAGCTGGTTTCAACTGTTTTGACCCAACAAGATCAAGACAGCCTGCGCCGCCCCTTATCCGTTGCCAGCATCAAGTATAGTGAACTCCTCGGCCCCTGGGAAGTGCGCCAATTTATCGCCTCGGCGGGAACCCCCCGCACCAACGAGGACCTGGGCTTAATCGGCGTCGCCCTGGCCGAAACATTTTTGGTCCGGCCCAGCCAAATTACCCGCTTGCAGATCTTTTTGATAACCACCGTCGCCTTTTTACTGGTCATTGCCCTGGGGGTTTATGTGGCTAACCGGATTACCCGCCCCCTTTTACAGGTGGTTGATGCCTCAACCAAAGTGGCTGAAGGCAATTTGGAAGTGCAGGTAGAAGCCACCGGCAATGATGAAGTGACCGTTTTGGCTCAATCGTTTAATCAAATGATTTCCGGCCTGCGCGAGGGTTCCGCTTATCGTGACTTGCTGGGCCGGACCGTTTCGCCGGAGGTACGGGAGGAATTACGCCGCGCTTTTGCCTCAGGCGAAGTGCATCTCCAGGGACAGGATACCGTCGCCACCGTGTTTATGGCCAATATTCACGGCTTTACCCGGCTGTCTGAAACAGCCGAGCCAACCACTATTTTAAACTGGCTCAACGAGTTTTTTGGCGAGGTGGTGCCCCTTATCACCGCTTACGGCGGGGTGGTGAACCAGTTTGAGGGTGATATAGTGATGGCTTTTTTTGGTATTCTGCCGCGCCCGTTAACGCCGCAGGAGAGCGCCTATCAGGCTTGCCAGGCGGCGTTGGAGCTATTAGCCGCAACTACCCAACTTAATGCCCGCCGTATTGCCCGCGGCGATCCCCCCTTTACCATCGGCATCAGCCTCAATACCGGGCCGGTTATTGCCGGCGGCCTGGGCAGCAATGACCGCCTGCATTACACCATCATTGGCGATACCGTTAATACTACCACCCGGCTGCAAAGCCTGACCCGGCAATTTGGCGAAGAAAGCAGCGCCCTGATGAGCCAGCACACCTTGTTTGCCTTACGCGAGCGCCGCCACGAATTTCAACTGCACCCCTTGGGGGCGCGGACGTTCAGAGGCAAAGTTGAGCAGTTATTAGTTTACCAATTACAAGCGGCCCAAACCGCCGTAAAGGAGCGGAGCGGATGATTTGGCCGGCCGGCCGGACCAAATCCCCACATCGGCGGCGTCAAGAATTTTTGTTGTTCTTGCTGCCGTTGTTAGGCGTGTTCTGCCTGGGCGGATTATTTTTGATCCAAGGGCTGGCCAACGTTCCAGGCCCCAAATCTGTTCCGGTTAATCTACATTCTGTCCTTGAGGCAGATTATGGGGCTAACCCCAACTTTAGCCCTATCCAAAGCGTTGGGCTGGATATTATCTGGGATGCTCTCCTCGACCACGATCCGGACGCTGTTGATTTAAAGGAGCGCCAGGAGGCTCTCTTAAATAGTTTACAAACACCTATCCCCTTTGTGACCCCCGTAACCTGTCAAGGCGCCTATGTTCTCTATGCAGACCAGGACACCTGGATCGACTCGGCTAACCCAACCGGCCGGCATGGCTCTGATTTTGACCTGCAATTGGGACGCGACGAAGACCGTTCTACCCGCCTGTTACTCCACTTTACCCCCGCCGATACCCTCCCCAGGGACACCTTTTTTATTAAAAGCGCCCGCCTGGAACTGAATCTCTCCACCGCAGCCGGCCCTGTCACCCCTCGCATTCGCCTTTTTAGCGTCGCCGCTCCTTTTGAGGAATCCATTGCCGACTGGTCTAACCAGCCTGAACCCCTGCTCCAGTACCGCGCCGATCCCTTAGCGGCGGCCGGCAGGCATGCCTGGGATGCGACCGGCCTGGTCCATGACTGGCTCTTAGGCCGGCAGCCCAATCATGGGCTGCTGATCGAGCTGCTGCCGCCGGCAAACGCTCTATACCTCTATCACAGTAGAGAGGCCGACAGCCAGGCCATTACTCAAACCGGGGACCTGGTTCAGCCGCTTGGCCCGCGCTTGGTAATTGATTGTGGGGATACGCCGGCCCAACCGGAGACTCTGGCCGCGCTGACGCCCACGCCTTTACCCACCGGTTCACCTCAACTCGCTGCCCCAACTCCACAAACTACACCACCATCCCTGCTATCTACCCCCACCCTCCTGCCGGCTACACCTACTGCCATCATGCCGCCGGCTACGCCCACTGCCATCATACCGCCGGCTACGCCGACCTCTATCGCGCCGCCGGCTATGCCAACTTCTATCGCGTCGCCAGGTACGCCGACCGTGGCTGCGCCATCGGCTACCCCTGGAGCGACCCACACCCCTGTGGCCCCAACGTCGACCAGCCCCGCTCCAACCGATCGGCCGGCTACATCCACGCCGCGGCCAACGTCCACCGCCACGCCCATACCTACCCTAACGCCCACCTCTACCTCTACGCCGACGCCTACCTCAACCCCAGTTCCTCCCAGCCTGTCCATCAACGACGTCACCGTGACCGAGGGCGCTGCCGGTTCGGTCAACGCCGTCTTCACCGTTTCCCTTTCGGCGGCCAGCGGACAGACCGTGACTGTCACTTATGCCACTGCCGACAACACCGCCGCCGCCCCGGCCGATTACACCACTGCCGGCGGCGTTGTAACCTTTGCTCCCGGCGACACCACCCAGACCCTCACTGTCGCCGTTCAGGGCGATACCCTCGACGAGATAGATGAGACCTTCTGGGTCAACCTCAGTGGGGCGGCCAATGCCACCATCGGCGACGGTCAAGGCGTGGGGACCATCATTGACGACGATGGCCTGCCCAGCCTGTCCATCAACGACGTCACCGTGACCGAGGGTGATGCCGGTTCGGTCAACGCCGTCTTCACCGTTTCCCTCTCCGCCGCCAGTGCCCAAACTGTCACCGTTACTTATGCCACCGCCGACAACACCGCCGCCGCCCCGGCCGATTACACCACTGCCGGCGGTACTTTAACCTTTGCTCCCGGCGACACCACCCAGACCATCATCGTCGCCGTCCAGGGCGATACCCTCGACGAACCGGACGAAACTTTCCTGGTCAACCTCAGCGGGGCGACCGATGCCATCATTAGCGACGGTCAAGGTGTGGGGACCATTATTGACGACGATGTGGCTGTGGGGGGATGTAGTTCACCGGTGATTACCCTGGCCGCTACGGCGGATACCTACTTTAGAAGTAATCAGCCGAACAATAACTTCGGCTCAGATGCCGACCTGCGGACTAAACCGCCTAGCAACCCCAGAAATACAGTTATCCAATTTGATCTGAGCGCCATTCCCGCCAACAGTGTGGTCACCTGCGCCGCGTTTCTCCTCTCTCAATCATCAACTACGAATACCGGGCAAAATATCCAGGTCCACCGGGTTACGGCCGGTTGGGTTGAGGGGCAGGCTACCTGGAATAATCGAACCACAGGTAATCCATGGGCTACCCCCGGCGGCGATTTTGCTGCCGCCGTTGAGGCCACCTTTGTGCCCAGCGCCACCACTCACGTGCTCAATATCACCTCGCTGGCGCAATTCTGGGTGAGTAACTCTGCGTCTAATTTTGGCTTATTACTGGAAGCTCAGGATGCCGGCTCCAACGGGGAGATTCAGTTTTACAGCCGCGAGACAGCCAACCCGCCCCGGTTGGCCGTGGAGTATCTCCCCGCCCTGTCTATCAACGATGTCATTGTGCTCGAAGGGGACAGCGGCGTCGCCAACGCCATCTTTACCGTTACCATGTCATCCGCCAGCGGCCAAACCGTCAGCGTGGATTATACCACCGTCGATAATACCGCCACCACCGGCGACTCGGATTACCTGGCTGCCAGCGGTACGCTGACCTTCCCGCCCGGCATAACTACCCGCCCTATCACGGTAACGGTGATTGGCGATATGAATGTGGAGGGGGATGAGACCTTCCTGGTCAACCTGAGCAACCCCGCCAACGCCGCCATCGCCGATGGCCAGGGCATCGGCACGATCCAACAAGACGTGAGTGGCTTTGGCTTACCTTTACCCCTTGGTAAAACCTCAACTATCTACCTACCGTTGATTCTGAAATAAACTGTCAGAGTCTTAGCCTCGGCAAAACGTCAAGATATGCTCCAATACGGCCTCAAGTTGATGAAAGATTTCAGCATTAGTGAAGCGGATGACTCGGTAGCCATGGTTCTCCAGCCAGTCAGTGCGGTTCGCATCATACATCTCTTGAAAGGCGTGAATGTCGCCATCCACCTCAATTATCAGTCGAGCCTCGGCGCAGTAGAAATCCACAATGAAGTTACCAATGGGATGCTGACGACGAAAGTAATATCCGTTCATTTGCTTACGGCGGAGACGTTGCCACAACTGGGCTTCGGCGGGTGTTTGAGGCTGACGCAACTCGCGGGCGCGTTGACGAATGATAGGATGGATGCGAGAGTGTTTTTCATTCGACATAGTTGACCCTTGATATTTTCACCCTCCCCTAACCCCTCCCTCAGAGGGAGGGGAAGTCTGATAACTCCCCTCTCCCTGGCAGGG
>CAZUNT010000043.1:0-32853 GCA_964622215.1 uncultured Caldilineaceae bacterium | reverse complement strand
ACATATAAATACCCCCCCCCCCCCCCCCCCCCAGTGCGTGTGGGGGAATGAACCACCCCCCCCCCCCCGGGGGCGTGGCGGGGGGTGGGGCCCGGCCCCCGGATTACACTGGCAGGGCTACTTGGCTTTCTTCCACATTGCCACAAAGTCGTCCGGGGGGCGCGTATTTGCCACATGCTCGGCCGAAGCCCAGCCCCGGCAAGCCGTAGCCACACCAAAAAGCAAATTATTAAAGCCGTCCACGTGGTGAGCGTCGCAGTTGATAATTAGCTTGGCCCCCAACTCAATCGCCCGGCGGATGTGGGTATCGGGCAAATCGAGCCGCTCCGGAGCAGCGTTGACTTCGAGAAAGGTCCCGGTTTCGGCGGCGGCGCGGATAATTGCTTCCATATCAAAATCGCCGCCCTCTCGCCGGGGCAGCAGGCGGCCGGTGGGGTGAGCGAGCTGCTTGACGTAGGGATTACGAATGGCCCCCAGCGCCCGCCGGGTCAGGGTCTCCCGATCCTGGCGCAGGCCGGTGTGGACCGAAGCGACCACGTAATCCAACCGGGCCAAAATTTCGTCAGGAAAGTCGAGCGTGCCGTCGGCCCGCACCTCAACTTCGGACCCCTGCCACAAGCGAATGTTGGGGACCCTGGCCTGGACCTCGTCAATTTCGCGGCGCTGCTGCTGGAGCCGTTCCGCCGTCAGGCCGCCGGCCACGCCGAGGCTTTGCGAGTGGTCGGTCAGCGCCAGGTATTGGTAGCCCCTGGCCAGGGCGGCTCGGGCCATCTCCTCGATGCTGTTCCGGCCGTCGCTCCAGGTGGAATGGCAGTGAACTTCACCCTTGATGTCGCCCACCACCAGCCCGGCCGGTAACTCATTTTTGGAGGCAGCCTCGATCTCGCCCCGGTCCTCCCGTAAATAAGGCGGAATGTAGCGCAGCCCAAAAAACTCATACAGGGCTGCTTCGTCGTCAAAAAAGAGCGGCTGGCCGTCGCTGGTGCGGGTCAGAGCGTACTCATTCAGACTATAGCCCTTTTTCTGGGCCAACTCCCGCATCTTGACCCCGTGGTTTTTGCTGCCTGTAAAATATTGCAGGGCTGCGCCCCACTCCTGCGGCATTACGCAGCGCAGGTCAACCTGCATGCCGTTGCTCAAACGTAACGAGGTTTTAGTCTCCCCGGCCAGCAGCACCTCCGCCGCCATGGGCAGGTTTTTGAAGGCAGCCATAATCGGAGCCGGCTGCTCGGTGGCGACCACCAGATCCAAATCGCCGATAGTTTCGCGCATACGGCGCACGCTGCCCGCCGGTTCGATTTTGAGCACTTCCGGCACATCTTTGAGCGCGGCTGCCATTCCCATCGCCAGCGACCAGGCCACCCCCAGATGGACCCGGCCTGTTTCGCGCCGTTCCAGCGCCTCGAGATTGGTCAGGATGCGCGCTTCGCTTTTGGCCCCCATACGGGGCAGGGTGCGCAACTTACCCTCCTGGGCCGCGGCTTTGACCTCGGCGACCGTAGCGATGCCCAGTTCCTCCCACATGGCTTTGGCCAGCTTGGGGCCAACATCGGGGATAGCCAGCACCTCAACCAGGCTGGGCGGCAGTTCGGCGGCCAGTTTTTCCCAAAAGCCGAGTTGGCCGGTGTCGAACAGTTCGCTTATCTTGTCGGAGATGGCCTGCCCGATGCCTTCAATTTCCTTGAGATTTCCCCCCGCCCCCCAAAAATCGTACAGGTCTAGGCTTAGGTTCTCGATATGGTCGGCGGCGTTGCGATAAGCCAGCACCTTAAAACGGTTTTCGCCTTTGATTTCCAGCAGGTCGCCGATGTTGGCGAAAAGTTTAGCGACTTGTTGATTGCTAAAACGGGGCATGGTTAGCTCCTTTAGAACAACGGATGAGTGGAATTTAACGGATTAAGGCCGGTATGGTATCTTTACAGGGAAATGTAGGATCAATCTATTAATTCTACCCATCCGTGTTTTTAACCGATTAAACAATGACTGATCTTCTCTTCAAAGATCTCACTCATCAGATTATAGGTGTTTATTTTGATGTGTACAATGGCACAAGTCGAACTTATCCTGAATTCGTCTATGAAAACGCTATGAAGCACGATTTGGAGCAGCAAAGGATTGGCTGCCAACGACAGGAGGAGTATCAAATTTTCTACAGAGAGTGGTTAGTCGGTCGGCAACGGCTCGATTTATTCATCGCTGGGGAAATTATTGTCGAAATCAAAGCTGTTTCTCAATTGACCCCCTTGCACAAAGCGCAAACTATCTCTTACCTCAAAGCATTTGACAAACAAGTTGGGTTGCTTTTTAACTTTGGCAGCGCCCGGTCAGAATTTGAGCGATTATTCCATCAGCCTCACCCGTCTGAACCTTTACCCCAGGGTATGACGCAAATACCGGCTGAATTGCCGGCCGATTTGGTTTCACCTGATTTGGTTTATGATATTATCGGCGGGCTTTATACGGTTCATAACGCGCTTGGCCCTGGCTTTATTTATCGTGTCTATGCTAATGCTTGTTATCGAGAGTTGCAGTCTCGCGGCCTGCCGGTGCGCTCGCAGAAAGAAATGCAGGTGATTTACCATGGCCCGCCGGTAGCAGCCATTAAATTTGCTCATCTCCAAGTAGGTGGCAATATTTTGGTTTTTCCACTTGCCGTTGGCGATATTAATGAGATCAGTTTTAACAATATCAAGGAATGGTTACGTCTTGAGCAAATTCCCTTAGCAATTCTGGCTAATTTTCACGATTTGACGCTTAAGCCGCTTATTTTGAAGGTACAGTAGAACACAGATGGGTGGAATGATACGGATTTTTCTGCTTTTCACCCGCCCAACAGAACACAAATGGGTGGAATGATACGGATTTTTCTTTCTATCCGTTCCATTCCACTCATCCATGTTCTCCCACCCGCGTCAAGCCAAGTCCTTCCGCACCCATTTCAGCAGGGCTTTACTTCTTACGTTTCCGGCGGCGTTGGCGGGGTGGGGCAACCGGCGCGCCCGGCGGGGGGGGTGATTTTACCTCCACCCGGTTTTGGCCCAGCAGCCTGTTGTAGGCCACGCGGGTTTTGTCGCGCCACACTTGGACGGTGTTGCGGCCCAGCATGGTGTTGCCGGAAATATCCACCGGCTGGCCCGGCGCGGGCGGCAGTTGGCCCCGGCCGCCTTTCATCTTGTCCTCGTCCCACACCCCCTCCGCGCTGCCGGTAATCCGGCCGCGCAGCAGCCAGACCGCCCCCAAAATTACTACCAGGGCGGCGATAATAGCGATCATATAAACGGTTGGCATATCCATAGGACAACCTCCATAGCACCCGATAGGTGGAACAGCCCGGATTTTTCTATTCTGTAAAAATTCCGTTTGCGTGTGCCTGTCATGTTACCACCCTGGGGGGTGATTGGCAAGGTCAATTGGGAACATTCCCTAGTTCCACTAAATCCCTCACCGCTGCCCCATTCTCTATTACCGGCAGCCGTTCCATTGTTTGCCAGTAATAGACGCCCACTTCCAGGCGATAGTCGCCGGGCGGCAGTTCGGAGGGCAGGTTCAGGATATGCTTGTCCGGCAGCATTTCCCCCGGCTGCCAGGTGCTGGTCGGCAGGGGCACTTCCCAGGCGGGCTGGCCGTCGTGCTGGGCGATGGTTTGACCGTCCGGGCCAACCAGGTGAACGAAGATGGTGTAATCCAAAGGCATCGGGGCCAGAGCTTGCCAATAGAGGGTTACGGCCAGGTTCAAACCTTGGCGGGATACCTCGTAGCCGCGCAGTTCCATTTTGCCGTCAAAGTTAGCCTGAACGGGATTGGCCGGTTGGAGGGCCGGCTCGGCCGGCGTAACTTCGACCAATTCTCGCCCCTGCCGTTCAAAGGTCGCCAGGCGGACCCAGGTATTGGCCTCAAAACGGCGCGGAAGCGGGGAGACCGAAGATTCTCCAACTTCGGCGGTCGGCGGTCGGCCGGCGGCGGTCATTGCAGCGGTCGCTTCAGCGGTCGGCCGTCTGCCGTCAGCCGTCGTTTTAACCGGCAAGCGCTGGCTCCAATCCGCCCAATCTTGACCGGCCAGCACGCCGGCGGCCAGGCTCCACTGGCCACCCAAGGCCCAGGGCATCGTTTCGGCCATAACGGTTTCGCCGGGCTGCCACAGCCGGGGGGGGAACCAGAGTTGGGTCAACAGCGGGCGCTGCTCGGTATTTTCGATGACTTCCCCAGCCGTATTGACAAAAAAGGGGTAGAGACGCAAGTGGCGGTCGAGCGGGCGGAGCGCCTGCCAGTACAACCGGACCGAGGTTTCCTGCCGGCGCGGATCGTCTAGCAGGTCAAAGCCGATCAAGCGTAACTCGTCGCCAAATTCGACGTTGACGAAGTACTGGGGCTGGGGATTGGCGGTGCGGGCGAAGTTATAGAAAGCGTCAGGTATTTCCGTCATGGTTAAGCCGCGTTTGAGCAGCAAGTAGCCATCGGCGGCGTCCAGCACGCCATACTGGCCGGAGCCAAGCAACTCCTTTGACAGCGCCCAGATGTCATTCGGATGGACAGGCCAGGTGCCGGTGGTCACGTCAAAGAAAACATACTCGGCCTCGTTGACATCGGGCAGTTGGTAGGCAATCAAACGGTCGCTGAGATGGGGGTAAAGTTTACCCTGGGCGGCGATGGCGGCCTCGGCCGGAATCTGGGCGATGAAGCGCTGGGCCAGCCGGTCGTGGGGGGTAATTTCCCAGTGCGGCGGGTCGAGGGCCAGGGGGGAGAAGCCCCGGAAGAGCTGCCAGATCAGAGCCGTAATCAATAGAACTGCGCCGAGAAGATTGACCATTGACAATTGACCATTGACAATTGACCATTGACCAACTGCCCATCGTACATAGATTAGTCCATACAAGGCGGCCCAGGCCAGCCAGGGGGCGACATCGGCCCCGTATTGAGCGATCGAGGCGTCGTGCATGGCCGTGTTGGCGCTGAGCAGGTTAATGGCAAAGGCGGGCGTGCCGACGAGCAGCACCGGCAGGCCGATGACCGGCAGATAGGCAAACGGGGTCAGCACGTCAACCATGTACTGCAGCCGGGTTGGCTGCCACAAGATTTTCAAAACCAGGTCAGGCCGGGTCAGGGCAGTGGTGACAATCTCCAGCGGCGAGTCGCCCAGTTCGGCGTAGAAGCCGATGAAGAGATGGTCGCCGGTGACGCTGTTGGCAGGGATAATCCAGTACATCACGGCGAAGAAATAGATCATGGCGATGGCGATGGTGGTCAGGCCCAAGCGCCAGTCACGGTGCATCACGATAGCGGCCAAGCCCAAAAAGGCCACTTGTAGGGGTAATTGCTCCTTGCAGAGCATGGCCAGGATGGCGAAAAACAAAAACCAGCCCGGCTTGCGCTTGACCAGGCAGTAGAAGGCGGCCATAAAAAAGCCGACCGCCAGCGCCGGAGGATGGAAGTCCCACAAGGTCACAATTTGCAGGGTGGGAAAGAGCAGGTAAGCCAATAACAAACTTAAAGCAGCCAAGTCGCCACTTCGAAAATTATTAACGGACGCGAAGCGGGCGGATTTCACCCCTTGATCTTCTGCTTTTATCTGTGTAATCTGCGAAATCTGTGGTTTCTTTTCAGAATAAGCCAGCTTCTCACGGGCCAGCCAGAATAGGGGCAGGCCGCCTAGCCCAATGGCCGCTGTTTGCAGCAACAGCAGCATCTCCGGGCCGCTGTAGATCAGGTAGAACGGCGCAACCAGCAGCAAAATCGGCGAGGCGTGGTTCGACAAGTGCAGCAGCGGCTGGCCGGTGGTGGTGTAGAAGAAAGGTCGCCCGTGCAGGGTATTCCAAACCACCTGATCGTAGATGCCCAAATCAAAACCGCTGGAATCAAAGGCGGCGTGGCGCTGAATCGCCAGCCAGGTGAAGGTGATAATGTAAAGCAGGACAAAGCCCCAGGCGAGAAAGTCGGAGAACTGAAGGGTCCGGGCGAAATTAAGGCCAAGTTGAGGAAACCAGGGCCGGCGGGCCGGCTTGGACAAACTTATAGGATTTTCCGGCAATTGGTGAGATTTCATAAAACTGGGGCTATTTTAGCACAGAGTAGAGGGCGCTGCCAATAAAGAAATTGGACGCAGATCACGCGGATCGAACGGATAAAGCTTTAAAAAATGTAACTACACAGCGAAGCGAAGCTTCGCTGTGTAGTTACTAAAAAATAAGTAAAAATCCGTGCGATCCGCGAAAATCCGGGTCCCATTAAAAAACTGCAAAGATAGTACGGGAAGGTAAGGTGATTTTGCCAGGTAAAAAAGACTGCCGTCCAAAGCGGCAATCTTGCCAATGTTACACCTGGATTATGGCTTCCGGCCCACAATCCGGGCGCTGTAGAGGCGGACATCCGCCGGGAGGGTGGCTAAATCGATATTTTGGGTCAGGGCCTCTCGGCTGGCCTCGTCGAGTAAATCCAGGTCTTCAATCCAATACGAGGCTTTCGACTCAACGGCCACATCCACCAGGCCGGCCGCCCGCATTTTTTGTACATAGTCATTTATATCAATTGCCCCGGTAATACAGCCCGCCCAGGCCCCGACATTGGCTTTGAGCTGGTCCGACCACTCACCTTCGGTGACCATATCCGACACGCTGAAACGGCCGCCCGGCTTCAGCACCCGGAAGGCTTCGCGGAAAACCGCCTCCTTATCCGGCGAGAGATTGATGACGCAGTTGGAGATAATCACATCAACCGTATTGCTCTCCACCGGCAAAGCTTCGATCTCTCCTTTACGGAACTCGACATTGGCCAGGCCCAGCTTGGCCTTGTTTTGGCGGGCTAATTCCAGCATGCTGTCGGTCATATCCACGCCGATAACCCGCCCGGTCGGACCAACCATTTTGGCCGCCAGGAAACAATCAATCCCCCCCCCGGAGCCGAGGTCGAGCACGGTTTCACCCGGCTTCAGCCCGGCAATCGCCGTAGGATTGCCACAACCCAGCGAGGCCAGGGTAACGGTGTCGGGCAAACCGGCCAAATCAGTATTGTCGTAGAGGGCCTGGGCTAATGTAGCCGCCTGGGTCGTGTCGCCGGGAGCGCAGCAACTCGGCCCACAACCGCCAGCCGTCTCCTGCGGGCGAGCCTCAACCAGTTCTATGGGTGCGGTCGTTGAGCGATTGTGGAAATCGGCAATCGCCCCGTAACGTTCCCGAACCTGCTCTTTAATCGTTTTGGCCGCGCTGCCCTTTTCCCCTACCTCCGGTTGGGCAATCTGATTAATATTGGTTTTACTGCTCATCGATATTTACTCCTGTTATAGATTTACATATCTAAATACGTTTATATGTTATCACAAAAAAAGAGGCGAGAACATGAGAAGAGAGGGGATGAAGTTTAGCGTCTCCTCACCTCACCGTCTCACTGTTTTTTCGTTTGGCTCAACAAACTCGGTCAAATTAATCTCGGTGGGGACAAACTTGGTAAACAGCATACCACAACATTCGACGATATTTTCTTGATTAACGCGGTAGTAGATTTGTTTGCCGTCCCGGCGGCTGGTTACCAGGTTGGCCTGCCTCAAAAAATTGAGGTGATGTGAGATGGTCGGCTGGGAGACCTTAAAATGTTCGACCAGGTCGCTGACGCACTTTTCGCCTTCGGCCTGTAAGATTTCCAAAATTCGCTGTCGCGTTTCGTCGCTCAGGGCCTTGCAGAAAGCGACTATATCAAAGTTAGGCATAAATTTACCCAAGATATATAGACAATTATAAATATGTCTATATAATAACAAACTTTTGAGAGAATGTCAAGAAGGAAACTTTGATCTATTTTACCCCTTAGCTCGCTTTCCTAAAATCTGGGACAAACCCGGATTCTGTCACACTCTCTGTCACGCTTGGCGGACGATCAGGAGGTAAACTAAGGATTAAGATACAACATCAAGGGGTTAAAGAAAGGAAAAATTTGATGATGCATCCTTTATATCAACAGCTTGAGTTATCTGCCCGCCGGCAACGATATAACCGGCTTCAGGAATCGGAACAGACCTGGCTGGCCCAACAATCCGCCCGGCGGCAGCCCAGTGGGACCGGACTGTTAAGCCTGATCCAGAAGTTGAAAACGCTGTTAATTAAAGAGAAAGTTGATAAGAATTGCTGTTGCCAGCCGACTTAACCGGCTCGCCTCAGCCTGTTCCAAACTGCCGGTCGCCTGCATCGCCCAGGCCGGGTACGATGTAGCCGATCTCGTTGAGCCTTTCGTCAATCTGGGCCAGGTGAATGTCTACGTCGGGGTGGGCGTCGTGCAGTGTTTTGATGCCTTCAGGCGCGGCGATAATCCCCATATATTTGATCCGTTGCGCCCCCCAGCGTTTGAGAATATCTACCGTGGCTTTGGCCGAGCCGCCGGTGGCGAGCATGGGGTCGAGCACAATACAGACCTGCACAGTGGGGGAAACGGGTAATTTATTATAGTATTCTACCGGCTTTAAGGTGCGCTCGTCCCGAAACAGGCCGATGTGCCAGACTTCGCTGCCGGGCATCATCTCCCAAACCCCTTCGACCATACCCAAGCCGGCCCGCAGGACCGGCACCAGGCCAATCTGCTCGCGCAAAAAAGCCCCTGATGCCGTTCCCATCGGTGTTTCAACTGAGATAGGCTCAAGGGCTAAATCCCGGGTGGCTTCATAAGCCAACAAAATGGCAATCTCTCGGATCAACTCGCGGAATTTTTTGGGTTTGGTTTGTTTATCCCGTAGAATAGTGAGCTTATGTTTTACCAAAGGATGGGTGGATTCGTAAACGTTTCTCATTAGTATCTCTCTTTGTAAAATTAGTAATCACGCAAAGCGAGCAGTAAATAGTGGTTTTTGTAGGGGCGTACCCTTGCGATCTCCCCCTACGAGGCAGGCGCAAGGCCTGCCCCTACCCAAAAACATTATCTGAATATCTATAATTACTGCCCACTGCTTCGGTCAGACACTAATAGGCCATTATAAACCGGGCGGAATTAAATGACAAAGTGAGGTGTCTTTCACTTTGCCACAGGTCAGGCACGATGCTATAATAGCCGTAGTTTAGCAAAGATTGTCTGCCGGGGAGGATTTGATTATGCATTTTGGCACTTTGGGTGGTTGGGAATGGATCATTATTTTGGTCATTGTGATTATCGTCTTTGGCGTGGGTAAACTGCCACAAGTGGGCGGAGCGATTGGTAAGTCGATCCGTGAGTTTCGGGAGGCCTCGGCCGGCCCAAAAGATCAAGAAAGTAGTGAATCTACGAATAAGAGCAAAGTATAAACCGGCAAGTCTTTTATTTGAGTCTTTTTCTAAAGGAGTTAACTATGAGATTAGGTGGAGCAGGCGGCTGGGAGTGGATCATTATTTTGGTGATCGTGATTGTCATCTTTGGCGTGGGCAAGTTACCCCAGGCGGGAGCAGCCCTGGGCCAGTCAATTCGTGAGTTTCGCGATGCGATGAAATCCAAAGATGATGAAACCCAACCAGACGAGTCGACCGGCGAAACGAAAACCTGACCCCCTTCACAGAGATCCGGCATCTAGAGCATCTAGATGTTCCTTTATGAAAGACCTCCGAGGTTTGCTTGAAGCGCCCCGGGGGTTTTTATTTTGGGTAACTACTCAGCCCTGCCCACGACCGCTGACGGCAGACCGCAGACCGCCATAATTCGTCCTGTAACCCGTCTTTTCGGCGGTCAGCGGTCGACGGTCGGCGGTCAGGATTGCTGAGATATAGGGTCGGCTGAGTAGTTACTCATTATATATTATGGATATACCCGGCCTAACGTCCGGGGGAACGGATTCGTCTCCCGCACGTGATGAATCCCGGCGATCCAGGCCACCGTGCGCTCGACGCCCAGGCCGAAACCGCTGTGAGGCACACTGCCGTAGCGGCGCAGGTCAATATACCACTTGAAAGCTGCGGGCGGCAGTTTGTGCTGGTGGATACGTTCCAGCAGCAGGTTGGGGTCGCTGATGCGCTCGCTGCCGCCGGTGATTTCGCCGTAACCCTCGGGAGCGAGCATATCCACGCTTTTGCACACCTCCGGGCGGTCCGGCCATGGTTCCATGTAAAAGGCTTTGGCTATGGTGGGGAAGCCGTAGACAAAGATGGGCTTATCAAACTGTTTGGTCAAGGCCGTTTCGTGCGGGCTGCCGAAATCCTCGCCCCACTCGATTTGCAAGAGTTCCTTCAACTCTGGGTCATCGGTTTCACTGCGGGTTTTTGTGACCCGCTCGATGGCTTCATCATAGGAGATACGCGGGAAGGGCGGAGTGACTCTTTGCAAGGCGCTCGTATCCCGTTCCAGCACCTTTAACTCGTCGGCTCGTTCCTCCAGGCAGCGCTGGACGATGTGGCTGAGAAATTCTTCCTCCATCGCCATCAAGCCGTCCAGGTCACAAAAGGCCATCTCCGGCTCCAGCATCCAGAACTCGGTCATGTGGCGGCGAGTTTTGCTCTTTTCGGCCCGGAAGGTGGGGCCAAAGCAGTAGACTTTGCCAAAAGAGTAGATATTGGCCTCGTTGTAAAGCTGGCCGGTCTGGGCCAGGTAAACCTTATCGCCAAAGTAATCCACCTCGAACAGCGTGGTCGTGCCCTCGCCCGCTGCCGGGGTGAGGATAGGGGTAGACATCTCCACATAGTCGTGGCTGTCCAGCCAATCACGGCAAGCCCGCATGACCGTCGCCCGCAGGCGCAGAATGGCCCACTGTAAGCGGCTGCGAATCCAGAGGTGGCGATTTTCCAGCAGGAACTCCACCCCGTGCTCTTTGGGGGTAATGGGGTACTCCTCGGCAATCTGCATTACCTTCAGGTCGGCCGCGTCAACTTCGTAGCCGCCGGGAATACCCGGCGCCCGCTCGTTTTGCTTAACCACCCCTCGCACAATAAGCGACGACTCCTGAGTCAGTCGCTTGCCGGCCTCAAACACTTCCTCCGGCAAGTTGGGTTTGAACAGCACCGCCTGGATCGTGCCGGTTCCGTCGCGGATTTGCAGGAATTGCAGTTTACCCTTGTCGGTGCGGGCATAAAGCCAGCCTTGAATGGTTACTTCTTGGCCGATGTGTTTGGCGATGTTTTGGATAGAGATGATGTTGCTCAACTTTGGTCTCCTCAGAAAATAACTTTGTGGAGTGCGGAATTAATTCTGCACTCCAGATTTTCATCATTAGTGGTGTGCCATCAGGCTCGTGAATATCCCTTTACAATCCTAAAATTGTTACATCTACATTTCACGTCGGCAGGAAGAAAAAGGCAATCCCCACGATGGCGTAAACCCCCAACAGTTGCACCCCCTCCAGCCAGTTGCTCTCCCCGTCCAGGGCAATCAAGGCGGCGATGAGTGAAGCAGCGAAAAGGGCAATGATCTCAAAAACATTAAAGGTGAGGGTAAGCGGGTGGCCCATAGCCAGGCTGATAAAAACCAGCAGCGGCGCGACAAACAGAGCCACTTGCAAACTGGAACCGAGGGAAATCGCCAGGGATAGCTCCATTTTGTTCTTCAGAGCCATCTGCACGGCCACCACATGCTCGGCCACATTGCCCACCAGCGGAATGAGGATGATGCCCAGGAAAAACTCGGTGATACCCAGTTGTTCCACCACCGGCTCCACCGCGCCGACCAAAATCTCACTCAGGTAAGCAATCGCCACCGTAGCGGCTATCAACACAATCAGGGCAGTGCGCAAGCTCCAATCGGGCTTGTGCTGTTCGTGGGCTTCAACCAATTCATCGGTCGTATCGGCGATTTTGAAGGAGAAAAAGATACTCAGTCCATAAACCGCCAGCATCACCACGGCCGCACCGAGGCTTAAATGCTCGACCCCGGCATGGTCTACCAGGTCAATAGTGTAGCTAAAAAGTGAAGGGACGGCCAGGGCAATCAGAGCCAGAATAAGCATGGTGGCGTTGACATCGGCCTGCCGGCGGTTAAAGGTTTGGATGCCAAAGCGTATGCCGCCCAGCAGGGCGCTGAACCCCAGGATTAACAACAGGTTGCCCAAAATAGAGCCGGTAATGGAAGCCAGGACCAATGCGAACAGCCCTTCCTGGATAGCCACGATGGTGATAATCAATTCGGCGGCATTACCCAGGGTGGCGTTCAAAAGACCTCCTACCTTTGGGCCGGTGTAAAGGGCCAGTTCTTCTGTCGCTTTGCCCATAAATCCGGCCAGGGGCACGACCCCCAGGGCTGCGGCAAAAAAGATAATGACCGGCGACCAATGAAAAACCTCGGCCAATACTGCTACCAGAGCGAAGACAAGCAGGCCATAGTTGAGATACTTCACGGGTGTATTTTCCCTCACTATTCATAGTGTAAAAATGTACTGTCATATAGTACACCTGAAATATCTCTAAAGCAACCTTATTTGAATCCCTGTTCGTCTTTATTTCTAACAGCGATCAGCCATCTGCCGCTGGCGGTCTCTTTTGCCAAAAGCCCTGCCTTGTTTTATGATTTGCTGGTCATGGCTGTCACCCGTGTGCAATCTACCCCTTCAATTTTAAGCTGGCAACGTCTGTTCCTCTGGTTATACTGGCCCTGGGAATTACTGTCCCTGGTGGCTGTTTATGCCTGGCTCTACCGGCAAACCATGCCTCCAGGCATGAGTTCCTGGATAATCGAAGGCTGGGACTCGGCGGTGTTACAGATTACGGGCAGCACCTGGGGAATACCTCATTCGCCGGGTTATCCTTTTTACACGATTCTCTCAAACCTGTTTGTGCGGTTGGTTGGGTTACTACCGGGCCTATGGGCCACCTCGGTTGTATGGCGAGTTACCTTTTTTTCGACCGTGACCAGTTTGCTCGCCCTCATTTTCCTCTACTTCACCGTCTGGAAACTTACCAGAGATCGTGTTGCGGCGATCATTGCCGGCTTTATCTTGGGAGGCAGTTTTATCTTTTGGCGTGGAGCGATTATGGCCGAGGTTTACAGCCTCAACGCCTTCATTTTTGCCTTTACGTATTGGCTGGCGCTCTACTGGGCCGATGCTCCCAGCGAACGGCGGCTTTTTGCCTTGGGGTTAGCCCTGGGTATGGGGCTGGCCCACCACCGCACCGCCTTCATCCTTCCCCCGACCATTGCCCTGTGGGTGTTGCTCAAAACGGCCTCTGAGACTGACCGGGGCCGGGGCTGGATCATTGTCCTGCTGTATCGCTGGATTATCCTGACCCTGGCTGCATGTATTCCACTTCTTTCCTACCTTTATCTACCCTGGGCGGCCCGGTTTCGCCAGGGGCAGACCTGGCTTTATGCCGACGCTTCGGATTGGAATACTTTTTGGTTCGTCGTTTTTACCCGCGAATGGTGGGGCCTGGTTAAAATCCCCAATACCCCGGCCGTCTGGTGGAAAGCCTTAAGTGAGTTATTCCGCCAACAGGCGGCTCAAATTACCGCCGGTGGAGTTTTGGCCGGGCTGATTGGCCTGCTGACAACGGGGCGCTGCTTTTGGTTGTTTGCCCCACCCTTGCTGGCGCTGACCCTCTTCGGCACAGCTTATAAAGTGGCCGACCTGGATAGTATGCTCATCCCCCTCAGCCTGACTTTGTGTATTGGCCTGGGAGCGTTGATTGGTTACGTCATCCGCTGGACGGTTGGCACAATCAAGATTCGGGGCGAAGCCATCCGAGACCGCTGGCTGCGGGTGACGGTGCGTCTGATCCTGTCAATGGGGGTGGTTGTCGGCCTTTACTTCCTCTATCGCCCCCTGGTTGAGGCTAATTACAAAGAAGTTGATCTGAGTGGTGACTGGCAGGCTGAGGATTTGGTGGAAGAAGTCGTTGCCATTGCCGGGGCCGGCACGCCGCTGACCATTATCGGCCAGGATAACAGCGTCTTACCCAATTTTATCTACTCCGAAGTAGTGTTGGGCCAGGTTGTAGAACCACTCTCGACAACCCGGCTCAGCCGGATGCCGGAGGCGGCGAGTATTGCCTTACTGCAAGATCGTTTTAGGCAAGGGCGCCGAATCCTGGTTGACATCGAAACGATTAATCTTAATTTTATCCCCTGGCTCTCCCAGGCCACCCAAACGGGCCGGATTTTTCTGGCCCCCACCGGCCATCCTTACTTGTGGGAGTTGTTACCCCGTCCGATGTCCAGCGTACTGCCCGGCGCTGAACCCTGGCAGCAGATTCCGCCCGGCCAATTTCTTGAGGGTCGTTTGTCAATTATTGGCTATCACGAGCAGACTATTCACAAACGCACCGGCTGTTTTCTGCGGCTCACTTTGTTTTGGCGGGCCGATCAGGCGGTGCAGGAGGATTACTATGTAGCCGTGCAGCCGTTGGGGGGGGAAACGGCCCTGGACAAAAACGACCATTTGGGACTGATGCGCGGCTATCTGCCCACCTCGTTGCTTCAACCCGGCGAGATTGTCCGGGATGAGGTGGATATGTTGATTCGCCAACCGGCGGCCCTGCCCGGCATCAATTTAGTGGTTAATTTGTACCAGGTGAAGGATAACCAGTTCCCTACTTTTGGCGAGGTAACCTTGCCGGTCAGCGTCGATCCGGC
Organism: uncultured Caldilineaceae bacterium; assembly: GCA_964622215.1. Lineage (GTDB taxonomy): Bacteria > Chloroflexota > Anaerolineae > 4572-78 > J111 > DSQQ01. The sequence goes on along the minus strand of CAZUNT010000043.1, from coordinate 18,360 downwards.
CGGCTGCAAGTAGGAGCGAGGCAACTCGAATTGAGAGCTTCGGAGCAAACAAACTATATTTCGAGTTGCCTCGCCCCTACGCCACCCCGAATTATTGAGAAGATACGCCGCTGGCCTGTCGAAATTTCTCGCGCAGGTTATCGATGACGACCTTTTCCCCTGTCTGCGCATCGAGATAATACCAGTGTTCCCAGCCGTTGCAGGGCGCATGCTGAATCTCCCGGCCAACCTGGTGGATGGAGCCGGTAAAGCCGTTGAGTTTGATCTGCCCATTGGCCAGAATAATTGCGCTCAAGTCATCCCGCCGGGCAAAATAGAGTTTCTGGCCGGGCTGGAGCAGTCCATGTTCCAGCAGGGCGCTAAAGGGAATCCGGGTATGATCCCGTTTGCTGGGGAAGGCAAAGACCCCCTCGGCAAACATCTCCGGCTGAATTATTGACAGGCGTTCCTGCGCCACATGGATGTATCCTTCATCCCGTTCGATGCCGACCCAGTGACGATGAAGCTTTTTAGCCACCGCGCCGGTTGTGCCGGTGCCAAAAAACGGGTCAAGCACCACATCGCCGGGATTGGAACTCGACAGAATAACCCGGTACAACAACGCCTCCGGCTTCTGGGTTGGATGGGCCTTGACCCCATTAACTTTGGCTCGTTCCTTGCCGGTGCAGAGCGAGATCTCCCAATCACTGCGCATTTGTAACCCGTCGTTGAGTGTCTTCATGGCCTGGTAATTGAAAGTGTAGCGGCTGCCTTTCTGCCTTTGCGCCCATAACAGCGTTTCGTGGGCGTTGGTGAACCGCACTCCTCTAAAATTGGGCATCGGATTGGTTTTTATCCAGGCAATATCGTTGAGAATCCAGTAACCCAAATCCATCAAAATCGTGCCAACTCGATAGATATTGTGGTAAGAACCGATCACCCAAATTGTGCCGGTCTCCTTGAGCACCCGCCGGCAGGCTTGCAGCCAGGCTCGGGTGAAATGGTCATATGCGGCCAGCCCCTCAAAGCGGTCCCACTCGTCGTCAACCGCATCCACCTTGGTCATGTTGGGCCGCCACAATTCCTGCTGTAATTGCAGGTTGTAGGGTGGATCGGCAAAAATCAAGTCAACCGAATTTTCAGGCAGGTTGGCCAGAACCTCAATACAATCTCCGTGGATGATCTGATCTATCGGCAAATTCATCCTATCTCACCACCACTTTTACGGAAAAATGCCCCGCTGGGCCAGAGCCTCGGCTACGCGGGACACGGCCAGCATAAACGCTCCTTGCCGCAGCGAGACGTTCTTTGTTTCACTAAAATCACAGACCTGGTTAAAGGCATTTTGCAAAAAACGGTGCAGATTCTTCCGCACCTCGGCTAAACCCCACTGAAATGCCTGCAAGCCCTGCACCCACTCAAAATAGCTGACCGTCACCCCACCGGCGTTAGCCAGAATATCGGGCACGACCACTACATTGCGAGCGTGTAGAATCTTGTCGGCGGTTGAACTGGTCGGCCCGTTAGCTCCCTCCACAATATACTTGGCCTGGATGTGGTCGGCGTTGAACGAGGTAATCTGGTCTTCCAACGCCGCCGGAATGAGTACGTCGCACTTGAGCGTTAGCAGCTCTTCATTTGTAACCTGTTCCAAACCCGGAGCCGTATAGCCTTCCAGCGTACGGGTGGGTGAGGCTTTGGTAAACTGAAGCATCGCCTCTATATCCAGGCCGTGCGGGTTGTAGTAGCCGCCCGATACATCGCTGGCGCCAATAATCTTGCAGCCATCTTCGGCCAGGTAATGAGCTGTCCAGTAACCAACTTTGCCAAAACCCTGCACGACTATCGTTGCTCCTTCCACCGGTGTGCCATAGCGCTTCATGGTGTTCTCGGCAATGATGGCCACCCCCAAGCCGGTGGCATCGGCCCGGCCCAAACTGCCGCCCAGGATAATCGGTTTGCCGGTAACAATTTCCTGAGAAGCTTCGCCGCGCAGCATGCTGTAGGTATCACTCATCCAGGCCATGGTCCGCTCGTCAGTATTGACATCGGGGGCAGGGATATCTTTTTTCGGGCCAATAATGGGCATGATGGCATAAGTATAACGGCGGGTCAGGCGGCGGAGTTCATTCTCCGATAGCACTTTGGGGTCAACTGCTATCCCACCTTTGGCTCCACCGTAGGGCAAATTGAGCACGGCGCATTTCCAGGTCATCAGTTGGGCCAGCGCCGTGACCTCTTCAATGGACACATCGACGTGGTAGCGCACTCCTCCTTTGCATGGGCCAGGGATGCTGGTGTGCTGTACCCGGTAGCCCGTATAAACAATAATCCCCCTATCATCCGTTTCAATCGGCAGGGCGACGGTCAGCGACCGCTCGCAACTGCGCAGCACCTGGTGTAAATTGGGATCAAGGTTAATCCGTTGGGCAGCATCATCCAGATGGTTCAGCGCCGAATAAAGCATCCGCAGACCGGGTGTATCCTGCACGGTGGCGTGAAGGACCGGACCATCTTTGGCGATTGGAGGGGCTAGATTCGTCATGTTTTTCCTCACTTTCAAACTCCATTGTTTGTTATAGCCCTCAACTCCTGAAGGCAAAGTCAGTATAGCACGAGCCGAGAGCTTTTTCTAATCCCTTTACCAAATCACCCCAATGATGTACCCCGCCAGTAGGACATCCCTATGCTCTACCGCCAGGATATGGGGATACCCTGGCTACCGTTTTGCACCGGGAACTATATCTAGGGGGTTAGTTAAGTTTTTAGTCTAGATATAGGAGAAATGCCGAAAGGATACGTCTGTTTTTCTCCTTGCCAATATTTTTGTTTATGCTATAATAATATTATGAAAAGTTATTATGGCAAGTTTAATTGGGAAAAATGAGGGTAGTTATGGCGACGTCTCTAGAGTTAGCAATTACGGCCATTCGATCAGGCCGTAAAGAAGAAGGGCGGCAACTCCTCAACCTGCTGATCCAGCAAAATCCCAACAACGAGATGGCCTGGCTGTGGATGAGCAGTGTGGTCGACACCGACGAACAACGCGCTCGCTGCCTGTACCACGTCCTGGCCATTAATCCTAAGAATGAGTTGGCGCGGCGTGGCTTGCAACTGTTGGGTATCGTGGTCTCGGATTCGCGCCCGGTGCGAATTCCCAGGGACTCTCAACCGATCCCCATTCAAAAACCGCAGCCGGAGGTTTCGCTGCCGGACTCCCTGCTAAACCCGGCCAGCCTGCCCGCGCAATCGCCCCAGCCTCAGCCCCCCACCCAACCCGTGCCGCTACCGCCGGCTGCTCCGGTTCCAGCCGGCCAGCCTGCTCCGGATGTCGAACGGCGGCCTTTCCGCCTCGATCCCAGGACCATCACTCAGGAGCTGCCCTTTATCCCGCTGCGCGAACCTTTCGCTGAAACAGCCCGCCGTTCGCCTTCGGCCTTCACCCCCCGCGCAGACATTACCCCCCCGTCGGATGGACAACCACCTGCAGGCGGTTCCGAACCTGTCCCGGTCGTGTCGCCGGCGCCCCAGCCTGGGCAAACCGGCTCACTTCCTCAACCTGCCGAATCCATTCCCGCCTGGCCAGGCGCGGCTGCAGATCGGGGTAATGCCGCCGGGCCGCCTGCCCCGTCCGAAGCCGTTCCGGCGGCGCCAAATGGCAATAGCGCCCCGCCTGCCGCCGGGCTGCCCCAGCCAGAACAGGCTGAACCCAAAACCGTCGCCGATACAGGCCCCTTATCTAACCCTGCGCCGTCAGGGGAACAAAATGGCGCGCCTCCGCCTGGACAAACCCCACCCGTTCCAACGGCATCTCCCCAGATGCCCGCAAACGGCGGAACTATGTCGCATCAAGAAACCCGCCCCTCACCGCCAATCTGGGCCACCCAGACCAACGCGCCGATAGGTCTGCCCCAGCCGGCGCCCGCCAACCCGGCCACTTTTCCGCCTGCACCAAGCTTCAACTCGAACGTGACAATGGGGATGCCTACTCCGTATTTACAACCCCAACTATCACCCCAGATTTTGCCCGGGTTTCATTCGAATGCAACTATGGGCATGCCAATGCCAAATGGGCAGCCGTTTCCCGCCGAAGCGATGGCAATGCTGCACTCCAATGCCACTATGAGCATGCCTACTTACGCGCCGGCATATCCAACGCCCTTCCCTCAAAACCCGGTTTATCACTCCAGCCCAACCATGTCTATGCCCACGATGACCGAGGCCGAGGCCAGGGCGCGCCTGCTGGCCGGCCAGGGGATAGCCCCCCCTCTCGATCCGATAGCCGCTCTGCGGGCGGCCGCTGCCTCCGCCGAACTCAATGCTCACCGTTCCAGGAACGCCAAAAGAGGGGCCGGGGATGATGAAGATGAGGCAGAGGAAGATGTCAACCTGCTGGCGGTGATCGTCTTTGGTTCCCTGTCCGTCACAGCCTTGGGAGGATTGGGCATGTTGATCCTGCTGTGGTTTACCAGCGTGTAATACTTTTTGGGTTATACGGTTAGCTGCTCGCGCCAGACCTTCTTGACCCGCCAAACGAAATCCCGCCGGGATAACAGCAACTCAAAACGCGCCCCGGCGGCAGACTCGACCAGCACGTGCCGGCCGTCGTCCTCATCCCACTGCCGGCCTACGGCAACAAGCGGGTAGCGCCGTTCCTGCCAGGTCATTTTTTGGGGGGTGATTCGGCCCTCGTCGTCCATCGCGGCCACAACCCTGACCGGTTCGTCAAACAATTCCATCTGGACCATATCGGCTAAACTCCATCGTTACTACTCAGGCTACCCCAAATTGAGTATTCCTGACCGCAGACCGCAGACTGCCGACCGCCATAATTCGCCCTGTACCCTGTCTTTTCGGCGGTCAGCGGTCCCCCAGGGGGAGGCGAGGCGCTCTCAGCCGTCGGCGGTCGTGGGGGTAGGGCTGAGTAGTTACACTCCATCAATAACGCTTTGAGCGCGCCGCCCTTTGGTCAGGCGGCTGCGGAAATTGGTGATGGCCCGGCGCACCACCGGAACCCGGGCCAGGAGTAACAAAATCACCATCACCCCGTACGCCAGCGGTTCGCGAATGTCGGACTTGACCAGCCAGATATAGTGGATCACCGCCAGCAGGCCCACCAGGTAAACCCAACGATGCAGCCGCTTCCAATTTTTGCCCAGCCGCTTCATCCAGCCCTGGGTCGAGGTGAGGGCCAGGGGCAGCAGGATCAAAAAAGCGGCAAAGCCGACCAGGGCATACCGTTTCTCAAAAATGGCTTCGTAGAGCAGTCCCCCCTCAAAGCCGTAATCCAAGCCTACAAAAATCAAAAAGTGCAGGCTGACGTACATAAAGGCATACAATCCCAGCGGCTTGCGCAGGGGGAGCACCTGCCGGAAACCAAACAGGGTGTTCAGCGGGGTGCAGGCCAGGGACAACACCAGCAGGATCAAGGCCGGTTTGCCGGTGCGGAAGGTGAGGTCCTGGATCGGGTTGACCGTTAACCGGTTGGTCCACCAGTCCCACACCAGCCAGGCCAGCGGCGTCAGCGCCCCAACGTGGGTTAAGAAACGCAGCCAGTTTTTCTTCAGCGTGTTCATTAAAAGTTAACCCTCAAATCCAGCCCGCTGTAGAGTGGCGCCACTTCTTCGGCATAGCCGTTGAAGGGCAGGGTTTTGCGCCGGCCCAACTCGCCGATACGGCGCTCGCTGGCCTGCGACCAGCGCGGGTGATCGACCGCCGGGTTGACGTTGGCGTAGAAGCCGTACTCGTTGGGCGCGGCGGCCATCCACAGGGAAAGCGGCATTTCTTCGACCAGATCAATCTTGACGATTGACTTGATGCTCTTAAAACCGTACTTCCATGGTACCACCAGGCGGATGGGCGCGCCATTCTGCGGCAGCAGTTCCTGGCCATACAGGCCGGTCGAAAGGAGGGTCAGGTCGTGCCTGGCCTCGTCCAGGCGCAGCCCCTCGACATAGGGCCAGTTGTACCAGCCGCCCTGCTGGCCGGGCAGCCGTTCCGGGTCGTAGAGAGTTTCAAAGCGGACGTACCTGGCCTTTGAGGCCGGTTCGACTTCTTTCAGCAGGGCCGCCAGGGGAAAACCCAGCCAGGGAATGACCATTGACCAGGCTTCGACGCAGCGCAGCCGGTAGATCCGTTCCTGGAGGCCGAAACGCCGGCGCAGGTCGTCAATATCGTAGGTTTTGGGCTTATTAACCAGCCCGCCGACCTGGACCGTCCACGGTTTTGTCTTAAAACCCCGGGCCAGCCCGGCGACTCCTTCCTTTTCCACCGTAAACTCGTAGAAGTTATTATAGGTCGTTACGGCCTCAAAAGAGGTCAGCGCGTCGCCCAGCTCGTCGGTGGCGGCTTTGGCCTGGGGCGGGGGGCTGCCGGCCGGGCCGGGAGCCGGGTTGGTCGCAGCGACTTGCCGGCTGCTGCCCGACCCGCAGGCGGCGAGCAGGAGCGAACCGGCCGCCAAAGCGCCCACGCCGACCATAAATCTGCGCCGGGACAGATAGATATGTTCCGGGGTAATTTCAGATGATGGGATTTTAATCATAAAACCTCCTCATGTAGGACCGCAGACCGGCGACGGCAGACGGCGGTCAAAGAACTTTTCTGCTTAAGAATTTACACCCATTTTCTTACCAAATTATTAACCGTAGTCCAAATTGTCAAGCGGTTCCAAAATTAGTATCATACAGCTTACTGGAGTAACAAATGTTCCAACCCCAAACGAACTCCGGCCAGATGGGCCTGATCGCCCGGGTTATCCTGATCGGGGTGGTTGTTTTTACCTTTATCATTATCGTCATCGTCACCGCCATTTCGTTACTGGTGGGCCAAAATTGGCTGGACGGCCAGGCGGCGCTGTGGCCGGATGCCTCCCCCCGGCCCAACCCCGCCCCGACGACCACCTACAAGGCCCTGGGGACGCCCGTCGTCGCCCCGGCCGCCTACCGCAGCGTGGCCCTCGGGTTTAGCTTCGACTACCCGGCCAACTGGCGGAAAAGGGAGAACAGCCTGCGGGTAATCTTTGCCCCGTCGCCGGCCGGCCTGGAACCGGCCCCCCTGACCGAGCCGGTCATCCGGGCGGGCATCCCGGCCGATAACCGTTTTGCAGCGGCAGAAGTACTGGCCGATATTTTAGCCGGGTTGCCGGCTAATACCAAACCCTCCGGCCAGGGAACCACTACGGCAGGTAATATCCGCTGGACCCTGACCGACCTGAGTTTTGCGGATGGAGAGCAAGAACAGCCGATTCTGGGCCGGGTTGCCGTGACCAGCAACAACGAGGTGGGCTACTACCTCCTGGTTATGGCCCCGGCCGAGCAGTGGCCGGCGGCGCAGGCCGTCTTTGAGCAGGCGCTCAACAGCTTCCGCTTCACCCAGGAGGCCATCATCCGTCCCACCGACGCCAGCCCGCCCCCTACGCCTACGGCCAGCCCCACCCCCCGCATCTACATCGTCCAGCCTGGCGACACCCTGGGCGGCATCGCCCTCCAATTCGACGTCAGCATCGAGGCCATCGTCACCCGCAACGGCCTGGAAGACGCCCGCATGATCCGCAGCGGGCAGAAGCTGATTATTCCCAATAAGAAGAAGTAACGCCCACCTAACCCCTCGGCCCCCTTCCCTACGAGGGAAAATGAAATACTCCTACCCCCTTGCCCTGCCGGTCAAAATATTGTACTATGGGAGACAGCAGAAACTCCTCATCTAAAATGTCGAAAGAGGCCCGACCATGCCCGACCCGACCGATACTGACACTTACGACGTCTTCATCTCCTACAGTTCCCACGATAAAAACTGGGTGCGGGGCGAACTGCTGCGCGGCCTGGAAGCCGCCAAGCTGCGGGTGTGTATTGACTACCGCGATTTTGAGCCGGGCGCGCCGATTGTGGCCGGCATCGAGCGAGCGATCCAGGCCAGCCGCAAGACCCTGCTCATCCTGACCCCGGCCCACCTGCAGAGCGAGTGGGCCGAATTAGAGGACTTGCTGCTGCACACCCTCGACCCCGCCTACCGGCAGCGGCGGCTGATCCCGCTGCGCCTGGTCAAATGCGATCTGCCGTTACGTATCCGTGGCCTGAGTTATATAGATTTTGCCGAGCCGGAAGACGAAAAGCTCTCCTGGCGGCAACTGCTGACCGCCCTGGGCGCGCCGCCGCCCCCGGAAGCGCCCGTCGAGCCGGCCCGCTCCGGCTGGCTGCTGGCCCACCCCTACGGCATGCCGCCCAACTTTACCGGCCGGGCCGGCGAGCGAACCATGCTGACCGAGTGGCTGAACCACGACCCTGCCCACCCGCTGCTGGTCCTGCGCGCCCTGGGCGGCTTCGGCAAAAGCGCCCTGACCTGGCACTGGCTGCTCAACGATGTCGTCCCGGCTCGGTGGCCCCAGGTCGTCTGGTGGAGCTTCTACGAGAGCGAGGCCGGTTTTGAAAGTTTCCTGGCCCATACCCTGGCCTACTTGGGTGTTGACCCGCGTTCGCTTGGCCCCCGTCAGCAGGTTGATGCGCTGTTACAGCGTATACGCTACCCCGGCCTGCTGCTGGTCCTGGACGGCTTCGAGCGGGCGCTGCGGGCTTTTAGCGGCATGGATGCGGCCTATCGCGGCGACGAGCCTGACCCTCCCCCTAACCCCCTCCCTTTGGGAGGGGGTAGGGGGGAGGGCCGGGGGGAGGGCCGCGACTGCCTCAGCCCCCTCGCTGAACACTTCCTCCGCAGCCTGGCCTGCCTGCCCGACTTGCAGGCTAAGGTCCTCATGACCACCCGCCTGACCCCCCGCGTCCTGGAAGGTCACGGCGGGGTATTGCTGCAAGGCGGCCGGGAGGAAGAACTGACCCAGATGCAGCCCGCCGACGCCGTGACCTTCTTTCGCAGCCAGGGCATCCGCGGCAGCCGGGCCGAGATCGAGGCCGCCTGCGAACCCTACGGTTACCACCCCCTCAGCCTGCGCCTGCTGGCCGGCCTGATCGTAAGCGACTTGCAGCAGCCCGGCGACATCGCCGCCGCCCGCCGGTTGGACGTAAGCGGCGACCTGGTCCAGCGCCGGCATCATGTGCTGGAACAGGCTTACACCAGCCTGCCCCCGGTGCAACAGCAGTTGCTTAGCCGGATCGCCTGTTTTAGAAGCCCGGTGGGCTACGAGGCGCTGCATGCTTTAGCCGAGCAGGAAGATGAGCGAGGATTTGACTCCCACTTACGCGAACTGATCACCCGCGGCCTGCTCCACCATGACCGCCAAACCAACCGCTACGACCTCCACCCCATTGTCCGCCGCTATGCCTACGACCGCCTGGCCGACCCCACCGCCGCCCACGCCCGCCTGCGGGATTATTTTGCCGCCATCTCCACGCCGGAGCGGGTGCTGCGCCTGGAAGAGCTGGCCCCGGTGATCGAACTCTACCACCACACCGTCCGAGCTGGACAGTATGATGCTGCCTGTGATCTATTTTATGACCGTATCAACCAAGCGACTTTCTACCAGTTTGGCGCTTACCAGTTGCGGATCGAACTGCTGCGCGCCCTCTTCCCCGACGGCGAGGATCGCCCACCCCGCCTGAAGGACGAAGGCGACCAGGCCTGGACGCTAAACACCCTGTCCAACAGCTACAGTCTCAGTGGACAACCTCGCCGGGCTGTGCCGTTGTTTGAGCAGCAAATTGCCAGCCGGGAAAAGCAGGGCGACAAGCAGAATCTCGCCATCGGCCTGGGGAATCTGGCCATCCAGCAGATGCCTATCGGGGCACTGCGAGCCGCCGAAGCCAACCTGCGCCGTTGCATTGACTTGGGCCGGGAGATTGGGAATGAGTTCAACGAGGCCATTGGCTACCAGGAATTGGGGCGGCTGCTGGCCTACCGGGGCATCTGGGCGGAGGCGGTGGAGGAATTGGCGGCGACGTTGGCCCTTTTTGAGAAAGAGCAACATATACAAGGGCAAGGTATGAATTGGGCCTACCGTGCCCTACAGAATCTACTGCTGGCCCGCGCTGTAGGGGCGAGTGGACCTCACCCCCCAACCCCCTCTCCTGGCCAGGAGTTAGGGGGTGAGGTCCACACTGCCCTGGCCGCCGCCCGCCGGGCGCTGGAACTGGCGGATGAAACTGCCAATGATCCAGGATTTGTCTACCCGGTTCGGGACTACGTGGACATCTATTGGTTGCTGGGTGCGGCTCACCGGGCCAACAATGATTTCGACGAAGCCGACCGCCGCCTGAGCGAAGCCCTGACCCGCTGCCGGGGGATCAATGCGGTGGATGCCGAAGCTGATATCCTGCTCGACCTGGCCCGGCTGCGGGCGGCCACGGGGGAGGTGGAGGAAGCCTGGCGCTTGGCGGAGGAGGCGCTGGTCATTACGGAGCGCAGCGGCTACGTGCTGCAGGGGGCGGATGTCCACTGCTTCCTGGCGGAGCGGGCGCTGGCGGCGGGGGATAAGGCGGCGGCGCTGGCGCACGCGCAGCAGGCCAGGCAGTTGGCCGCGTGTGATGGAGAGCCGTATACTTACAAGGTGGCTTATGAAGAGGCGGGAGGGTTGTTGGAAAGGCTGAGGGATGAAGGATGAAGAAAGGTCATGGTGTTCCTTTGAGGCTCTAATGATTTGCCAAGCGGTTGGAAACGGCTAAATTTATACTCATTGAGGTTGAGAACTTACATTCGTAAGGCGTGGAGCGTAGAGCGGGCAGCGTTTTTCGCTCTACGCCCTACCCTCTACGCTCTACGGACAATGTAAGTGCCTAACAGGTATACTCGTAGCTACTTTGATAAGGTTAAGCCACACAAATGTTCTACGAAAAATAGGGCCATATCATGCTTTGCATGAACGAAGTGAAGCGGAGTGAAGCCTGCCCTGAGCTGGGTCGAAGGGAATCCCCCCAAAAGCCTGTGGCAACCGAATGAATTCGATTGCTGGTATAGGAAACTTGTTGAAACAAGTTATTTTGTTCGCCCTTAACGTGTTTTTAACACGTTTTTTATGTCAGACTGCGAATTCATTCGCAGATTTTGAAATACCGTATCGTCTCACAGAATTTGATTTTAAGACAACCGTTCCAGGGATTCTTCGGCCTGCGGCCTAATGACATCGGAAACTAAAATGTCACTCAACCCCAAAGACAAATTCGCCCGGGAATTAACCCAAGACGAAGCGAATCTCAACCTGGCCCGCGCGGCTTTGCTGGTTTCGGCCTACTTGAACCAGAGCGACGACGACTCGGCCTACTACCTGCTGCTGCTGGACGATATGGCCGAGGCGCTCCGGCCCAGGGTCCGGGCCGCCCGCACCGAGATCGAGAGCATCGCCGCGCTCAATCATTATCTGTTCGTGGAGCTGGGCTTCAGCGGCAACGAAGCCGATTATTATAACCCCACCAACTCCTTTCTCGACAAGGTTCTGGATTTGAAAACCGGGATTCCTATTTCCCTGAGCCTGGTTTACCTCGAAATTGGCTGGCGGTTGGGCCTGCCGCTGCAAGGGATCGGTATGCCGGCCCATTTTATTGTCAGTTATCAGCGGCCCGGCGCGCCCATCTACCTGGACATTTTTAATCAGGGTAAGCTGCTGAGCGAGGAAGAGTGTTTGGCTTTGAGCCGGACGCCGCTGACCGACCGCCTGGCTTTTCGGCAGCAGTATCTTGTGCCGGCGACCAAAAAGGTCATTTTGTTCAGGCTGCTGCTGAACTTGAAGCAGATTTATCTGCGGCAGGAGGCCTGGGAGCTGGTCCATCGCACCGTTGACCTTATGCTGCTGGTGCGGCCCGGCGAGGCCGAAGCCTACCGGGATCGCGGCCTGGCGGCGGCCCGGCTCAACCGGCTGCGCGAGGCCACGTTTGATCTGCAGCGTTATCTCTACCTGGCCCCCGCCGCCCCCGACGCCGGTCAGCTCAAGCAGCACCTGGACATACTGGAACAGAAATTGAGCCGCTTGAATTAAAAAAAGGAGAAAAAAATGTATAGATGTCCAGAAAAGTTTTTTCTCACCATTTTGGGCCGGGATTTGGGGATTAGGGGATTTTTCCCTTTATTTTTCATCCCCCAATCCCCTAATCCCGGCGAAAATTTTTCTGGAGGACTATACAACCAAAATATCGTCTGCAAGCGAATTTGCCCTGTTATTCTGATTGTCCTGCTTCTTTCCGGCGCGTTGGCTTGCCGGCTGCTGCCCCCGGCAGCCGCGCCGCTAGTAGCGGCGACCCTCACCGCCGCGCCAACTCTGGCGCCCACCTCCACCCCACCCCCTGCTACTCCGGTGATCGCCCCATCGCCCAGCCCAATCGCCGTTAGTGAGGATTTGACGCCCTACCGCTCGGCCATGCGGCCGGAATTTGCCGGCGATGTAGATAAGCTGGCGGCGACCGGGGCCAGTCGTTATGACCTGGAGGTGCGGCTGGAGTGGCCCCCGGCCAATTCCGGCGGCGAACCACGCCTGGCCGGGAGCGAGCGGATACACTACACCAACACCGAAACCACACCCCTGGCCGAAATTTACTTCCATCTTTATCCCAACCTGCCCGGTTACGGCGGCCAGATGCAGGTGGAATCCATCAGCGTCGACGGGCAGGCCGTCCGGCCGGAGGCGGCGGGAAAGGGGGCAATTCTGCGCGTAATGATGCCTCAACCTCTCGACCCCGGCGCGGCGATTGACCTGGCCCTAACCTACACCGTCCGCGTGCCCAGCCAGGCCGGGCATGGGTACAATATCTTTTCGGCCAGTGATAATACCCTGGCCCTGACCGGCTTTTATCCGGCCATCGCCGTGTATGATGAGCAGGGTTGGAATATTGGGGCCCCACCGTCCTACGGCGACGCGACCTACCTTGACACCTCGCTCTATCAAGTGAAGTTGACCGTACCGGAGGCGCTGGTGGTGGCTGCTTCCGGCACTCTCTTGGGCAGTGAGGCCAACGGCGATGGCAGCAAAACGCTATCCCTGGCATCCGGCCCGATGCGTGATTTTTACCTGGCCAGCCGGAACGATTTTTTGGTGGCTCAAACTACGGTTGACGGCATTGTGGTCAACAGTTACTACCCCCCTCAGTTAGAGGCCGGCGGCCGGCGGGCCTTGAACTTCGCCGCCGAGGCACTGCGGGTATTTAATCAGCGTTTTGGGCCGTATCCCTACGCCGAATTCGACGTAGTGGCCACGCCCACGACGGCGGGTGGGGTGGAATATCCGGGCCTGGTCGTAATAAAGCAGCAGTTGTACGACCAGGAGAATCATTTTTTTGAATTTACCATCGCCCACGAAGTGGCCCACCAGTGGTGGTATGGGCTGGTTGGCAACGATCAGGTTGATGATCCCTGGCTGGACGAGGCCCTGACCAACTACAGCGCCGTTTTTTATTGGGAAGCGGTCAAAGGGCCGGATCAGGCCCAGGGGTTGATTCAGACACTCTTTTTTGATTCCTATGAGTACGCCAAACAGCAGGGCCAGGATCGGGCGGTTATCGGCCCGGTCGCCGATTTTTCGGCGGACGAATACGGGCTGATTGTCTACCGTAAGGGGCCGCTCTTTTTTAATGCTCTGCGCCAGGAGGTAGGTGATGAAATCTACTTCAAAATTATGCAAACGTATTTTTCTGAGTATAAATATAAAGTAGTTCAGCCGGTCGATTTAATGACCGTGATTGAAAACGTCTCAGGCCGTGACGTGGAACCTCTGGTTGAAACCTGGCTGCAAAGCCGCGTAGTACCTTGAGCTACTATTTTATCTTAACAAAACGTGCTATAATTCAGCCATCACGGGAAGGTTTTTGATGCCGGCTGAATATTATCCCATGCCACCCTCTTATCTAAATTCATTTCGACCACCAACATCTCAAAAGCCGCCACGAGCCTTTGGCGGTCAGCCGTCAGCGGTCGGCGGTCCATTTAAGGAGTTAGCCAATGAGTAATGGTTCCCCTATCTCAAGTCTAAAACGGGTCACTAAAGACCCCCAGCCCTCCAAAGAATACAAAGTGGCCCCGCCCGGCTCAGATTTAGGCGGCTTGATGATACCGCTGGAAGAACCGGTTCCACCTGATGCGCCGATACAGCGCGGCTTCATCAGTGCGGGCCGGTCGGAACGGCTGCGGCTGCAACTCTGGCTGGCCGATAACCTCCGTAAATCTATCGCCCCGGATGTGCCGCTAGACCTGCCCCTGCCGCGCACCCCGGAACGAGAAAAATTGATCCGCGATCGTTATCAACAGGCGCTGCAACGGGCCAACCTCAAAATCCCGTCTGACGTGACCGAGGAGCAGTTTTATCAAAACGTTTTGGACGAGATTTTTGGCCTGGGACCGCTGGAGCCTTTTGTCAAGTCGGACAGTATCAACGAAATTATGGTCAACGGCCCTTACATCGTCTTTATCGAAGTTAAAGGCAAAGGTCTGGTCGAGTCAGGGCACAAATTTTTGGATGATGACCACGTCGAGCGGGTTATTAAGCGGATTGTCAGGCCGCTGGGGCGTTTAGCCGACGCCGACCACCCCCTGGTGGATGCCCGCCTGGCCGACGGCTCCCGCGTGAATGCTGTCATGCGGCCCTGCGCCATTGACGGGCCTAACATGACCATTCGTAAATTTTCCAAAGAGCGGCTGACTATTGAAAATCTGATCAACTTTGGTTCGCTTACCCAGGGTATGGCCGATTTTTTGCGGGCCTGTGTTGTCTCCCGGCTGAATATCATCATTTCCGGCGGCACCGGCTCCGGTAAGACGACGTTGATCAACTGCCTCTCCGGTTTTATTCCCGAAGAGGAGCGAACCGTCACCATCGAAGATGCGGCGGAACTACAATTAAAACAGCGCAACGTGGTGCGCCTGGAGACCAAAAAACCAACGCCCGACAGCCCCGGCATGGTCACAATTCGGGATTGTGTGGTCAATGCGTTGCGGATGCGGCCGGAGCGAATTGTCGTGGGCGAGTGCCGCTCGGGTGAAACGTTGGACATGCTGCAGGCCATGAATACCGGCCACGACGGCAGTATGACCACCGTCCACTCTAACAGCCCCCGCGACTGCATCTCGCGGCTGGAAACGTTAGTGCTGATGGCCGGCGTGGATTTCCCCATCCAGGTGGTGCGGGTGCAGATTGCCAAGGCCATTAACCTGATTGTGCAGGTTAACCGGCTGCGTGACGGTTCGCGCAAAGTGACCTACATCACCGAGGTCCAGGGGATTGAGGGTGATACGCCCATTTTGACCGATATCTTTAAGTTTGTGGAAAAAAGTGAAGAAGGCGGCAAAGTGGTCGGCGAGCACGAACCGGCCGGATTGCGGCCTAAGTGCGAACCGATTTTGAGAAACCACGGTTTTAATTTACCGGCCACCATGTTTATGAAACCCGGCGGCGGTCGCTAGAATTTGCCTGGTCTTGTGGCGATGGCTCCGGTAGAGGGTTCGTCTCTGATTTTAACCGGCCTGACCGATCTCGAAGACCGGCCAGGTCTGCTGCCCCAAGCGGGGTATCTTTAACAAATTTTTGTCAGGGCAAAAGAATGCTGCCTAATATGCCTCGTATTGGCTCCCGGTTAGATACTATATACTTGGTTACACGTGAATTTAGCGCCCCCCTGGATATTGACCAGGTTTTGCAACGTGTTTTGTCGGCTACGGTCGCCGCTGTTGGCGCTTACGACGCCAGCCTCTTATTGTTCGACGCTTATGATAAACCCGAGAGTTTCTTGTTGAGCAATAGTTTTGAGGTGCAGCAGCGCAGCCGCCCTGCCCTGGAACCGCTCCTGGAACAGGGCGTAATCGCCTGGATCAAGGAGTACCGCCAGGGAGTCCTGGTCAAAGATACTTACGAGGATGAACGCTGGTATAAAGACGACCTTGCCCTGGCCCGTTCGCGCAGCGCTATTGCCGCCCCCATTCAACTGCCCGAACAACTCATCGGGGTGTTGACGATTACCTCCACCCAGCCCAACTATTTTGACGAAAATGACCTGGCCATGTTGCACATCATTGCCGACCAGGCCGCTTTTGCTATTGCCAACGCTCGCCTCTTTAAGGCCGAACAGCGCCGCCATCACCTGGCCGATACGTTGGTGTCGGTGGCGCGGACTATCAACTCTAGCCTTGACCTCAATGAAACCCTCAGCCTTATTTTGGAACAGCTTGCCCTGGTTATTGATTACGATAGCAGTTCGATCTTGCTGCTTGAAGGCGACACGCTTTATGTCCGCGCTGCCCGTGGTTTTGAGGATATGGAGGATGCGCTCCAGGTGCAAATCCCCCTCGACGATATTAAGCGGCCCAACTATCGCGCCATTCTCCAGAAGAAACCCGTTTTAATTAATGATGTGGATACCGAGCCTAACTGGACCAAAAGCTCATCTTCCCAAAAAGTACGCAGTTGGATTGGCACGCCGCTGATCGGCCAGGATGAAGTTATTGGCATGCTTACGGTTGATAGTTACGAAGTCAACAAATATACCCAGGAGAATGTCCGTGAAGTGGCCGCTTTTGCCGAACAGGCGGCTACCGCCGTGGCCAATGCTCAGGCCGTTACGCTGCTGCGTAATATGGAGGATAGTTACACCATCCTGTTTGAAGATAGCGCGGATATGATTATGCTTACCGACTATCACGGGCAGATCCTCAACGCCAACCGTAAAACCTGCCAGATGCTCCGGCGAACAAAAGAGGCTCTGATTGGCAGTAACATTTCGCTGGTGGATCGCCGGTTGAAAGAGGTGTTGGTCGAGCAATCTAAACGTTTACAAGCCTGGCGCGATGTTTTGCTGGAACTGGATGTCGTCGACGCCTACCACGAGACCATTTCGCTGGAAATTAACGCTCGCCACGTGCGTTATGGCGGGAAGGATTGTATCCAGTGGGTGGCCCGGGATATTTCGGCCCGCAAAGAAAGCGAAAAAATGCGTCAGGATTTAATCAATATGATCGTCCATGATTTGCGCGGGCCGGTGGGCAACTTGATTAACACCATCGAAGTGCTGCCCATGCTGTTTGACTTTAGTGCGGATCCGCGAACCAAGAAATTTTTGGAATTAGCCAAACATAGCGGTCAAGAAGTCAGGGACTTGATTGATTCGATGCTCGATGTGGGCCGCCTGGAGGGAGGTGAAATCTATCTACAACGAGATATGGCCGATTTAAGCGAGATCATCCAGGCCGTTCGGGACCAGGTGACGCCACGGGTGCAGGCCAAGAAAATGGAGCTTATTTTTAACCCCTTGCCTGAAATCCCGGAGATTTGGGTTGACCGGAATATGATCCGGCGGGTGCTGATTAACCTGGTTGATAACGCCATCAAGTATACCCCAGTTCAAGGCCGGGTTTCTCTGACCCCCACCTGCAACGGCGAAACTTTAAGTTTTGCCGTTGCCGACAACGGCCAGGGCATCAGCCGGGACGCCCAGGCCCGCATCTTTAACAAATTCTCCAGGGTGGATCACTCTAGTAACGCGCCGGCCGGGGTGGGGCTGGGCCTGGCTTTCTGCAAGCTGGCCGTCGAAGCGCATGGCGGCTCGATTTGGGTAGAAAGCGAAGGTGTTCCCGGCCGGGGTAGCACTTTTTATTTCACCCTTCCTCTCCTGACCCCCTCCGAAGACGTATGAGCCTGGATTTAATTGCCGAATATTACGACCTGCTCTACGGCAGCCTGGACGACGATTGGTCAATGTGGCAAACCTTGACGGAGGAGGTCGACGGGCCGATTTTAGAAGTGGGGTGCGGCACCGGCCGCCTGTTGCTGCCCCTGGCCGAGGCCGGACATACGCTCACCGGCCTTGATTTATCTAAAGTGGCCCTGGATGCGGCCCAGGCCAAAATAAGAGCAGCCGGATTGACTAAACGGGTGTCGCTCCGGCTGGCGGATATGCGTAATTTTGAACTGCCTCAGCGAAACTTTGCCCTGGCTTTAATTCCCCTCAATACCTTTATGCATTGTCACACCCTTGACGACCAACTGGCTACCCTCAAAACAATCTGCCGTCACCTGCGGCCGGGCGGCCAATTGGTCATCGACCTCTTTCACCCCGACCCAACCATGCTGGCCGAAGCCGACGGGCGTCTCTACTTTGAGGCAGACATGGTGGACGACCTGACCGGGCGTATCGTGCAGTGGTATTGGCGGCACGATATTGACCTGGCCCAGCAAATGCGCCATCTCACCTACATCCTGGACGAGCTTGACGAAGAGGGGCGGGTGCGCCGGGTGCAAATCCCATTTTCGTTACGGTTTATTTATCGTTACGAATTGGAGCTGCTCTTAAGGACCAGTGGCTTTACCCTTGAAACTATCTACGGCAGTTACGAACTTGAACCTTTCCACAGCCATAGCCCCAAGATGATTGGGGTCGCCAGAAAAGAGTAGACCGTAGTCAGATGTCAGTAGTCAGATGTCAGTAGTCAGATGTCAGTAGTCAGATGTCAGTAGCCAGATGTCAGTAG
>CAZUNT010000042.1:0-40082 GCA_964622215.1 uncultured Caldilineaceae bacterium | reverse complement strand
TACTGCTGCGTCTTTCTGGTAAAAACTCCTAAAGATGTTTAACCGAATATTCTAGGGTTGAGTTAGTTCAAAAATAAGAATAACTGGGCCGCTTTGTATATCTGAGGGGTCAAATTTTTTGAGTAATTTACCTCTCTCAAATAAATTTTCATAAAAGTTCACCTCATTTGGATAGCGCTCGGGTTCAGCCAAATACCGACCATAAACCTCACTACTGGCTATCATATAACGATATCCCCCCCGGTAAGCGTCACTCAAGGTATAACCGGTCGTAGCCAGGGACCTGTTTTTGAATAACTTAAAACCAGTTCCGTTAAGCGGTGCGGTGTAATCCTCTTGAGCAATTCGACTACCAGGTGGTAGATTTTGCAATATCCACTCTCTGGCCAAAATACGCGTACTTGGATTGTCTTGCCTTATCCCCAGTAAGATTGATTGATATACAGGCCATATCGATACTAACATCACTCCTACAATGATGATGTTATTTTGCCACGCCGGATTTTTAAGATACCTTAAAAACTGATTAGCCAGTGTTTCTATAGCGGATACGACATAAAGGGCAAAAATAGGAAGGGTTTGAACAATCCAACGCGGCCAATGTAAGGATGAGGCGCTGATCCCCACCAGAAAAATCGCCATGAATCCAACAAGCAGCAACTGAGGGAACGATTTCTTAAAAATAATCAAGGGAATACTTAAGGCCAACAAAATTGTTTGCGGCCAGGTAATATTCGCGGGGATAACACGAGTTAAATACCAAATTAGATTTTCTACGGGTGATAAACCATCAGCCCCTAAATGTGTTTCTCTGGTCTCCTTTAGCAAATTTTTCAAAACGACCTCAAAACTCAGGAAAAAATAAGGGGTAGATAATACAAAACTTGCGCCTATGGCTAGAATCCCAATTATAGCCGCAACCCAAACTTTTTCGCCGGTTATGTTTCTATTCCGTCGCCAGAATACGGCGATATTCACGATTAAAAAGATAGGGATTAACACCCCCATAAAATAACGGCTGGCAATACTTAAGCCGATAGATAAACCTAATAACAATTGATTTAGAGGGGTTGGCTGCTCATATACTTTTAGACAGAGCCATAAGCTTAACACCCCCAAAAAAACAGCCACGCTATCCGTGCGTACTAATTGG
Organism: uncultured Caldilineaceae bacterium; assembly: GCA_964622215.1. Lineage (GTDB taxonomy): Bacteria > Chloroflexota > Anaerolineae > 4572-78 > J111 > DSQQ01. The sequence goes on along the minus strand of CAZUNT010000042.1, from coordinate 38,929 downwards.
CTTTGCGATATGGCTAAAGGGTAGAAGACAAAGAGCCAGGCGCCGAGAAGTCCTACTGGTTTCCCAAAAGCTTTTCGCCCTAGTAAGTAAAGCAACGGTATGCTCATAATGGCGTAAGCAACTGACAAGAATCTACCCAATAGATAAAATTCCGCCGGGCTTTGATTATATCTTAATTGTAAACCAGAGTTTGGTTGAAAAAACTCACCTTGTTGGGTAACCGCATACCAAACGTGATAGATAAGGGTGAGGGGATAAAAAATGGTAGACCCTGGATTACCAAACCAATTAGGATTCATATTGCCGGAAGATGCCATATTTACAGCGCGTTTGACAAAGATTGACTCATCCACTTCTGAGGTATAGGGTAAATTTTTCTGAATACCCCACAAATATATCCCTAAGGCCACAAGTATTATACCTATTAGAAACCAGCGGGCTGTTACTGTTTTCAAACCCTGTATCCTGCGACCTGCTACCACACCCACTCCAACTCGACCTCGTGCAAGAATACCGTATCCCCCGGCTCGACCCCGGCCTGGCGTAACGCCTCGTGGACCCCCATTTTTTCCAGGATACGATAGGCCCGCATCACTGCCTCATCATTTTCCCAATATGTCTGGGTCGCCAGTTGCTCGATCCGGGGGCCGGTCACACGCCAGCCATGGGGCAGCTTTTCGATTTCGAAAAAGTTCTGATCCTGATCCAGAGTAAAGACCGGCACTTCTTCTTCAAAGAGCTGTTCGCGGGGCAACCGGTCGAGCTGTTCAAACAGCCTGGCCAGCAGGTTTTGCACCCCCTGCCCGGTTACCGCCGAAATCTGGTAGGCGGGCCAGCCCAATTCTTTGGCTCGCGCCTGGACCGCCGGCCAGTGGGCCTGGGCCTCCGGCAAATCAATTTTGTTCAAAACCACAAGCTGCGGCTTGCCGGCCAGTTTTTGGCTGTAGAGCTGCAGTTCCTCGTTGATCTGCTCAAATTCGTCCAGGGGATCGGGTGAAGCGCCGTTGATCAGATGAACCAGCAGGCGACATCGCTCGATATGCCGCAAAAACTGAAAACCAAGACCCGCGCCCTCGTGCGCCCCTTCAATCAGGCCGGGAACGTCGGCCATCACCAAATCACGGTTATCCAGCACCACTACCCCCAAATTGGGTTGTAGGGTGGTAAAAGGGTAATCGGCAATCTTGGGCCGGGCCGCGCTGACGACCGACAGCAGGGTACTTTTACCCGCGTTGGGCACGCCGATGATACCCACATCGGCAATCAGTTTGAGTTCCAGCTTAATCCACCAGGCTTCACCGGGCAGGCCGCGCTCGGCCATTTTAGGGGTTTGGTTGGTCGAGCTTTTGAAGGTGGCATTGCCCCGCCCCCCCTTGCCGCCACGAGCCACCACAGCCCGCTGTCCCGGCTCAGTCAGATCGGCCAGCAGCCGCCCCGTTTCCACCTCGCGCGCGACCGTACCGGGCGGCACAAAAATAATCTCATCCCGGCCTGCTGCGCCGGCCATATCTTTGGGGCCGCCGTGTTCACCTCGCCCGGCTCTGAAATGGCTGCGCTGCTTAAAATGAATGAGGGTGTTGAGTTGCGGATCAACTTCCAGGAAAACATCACCACCCTTGCCGCCGTTCCCGCCCGACGGCCCTCCATACGGCACATATTTCTCCCGCCGAAAGGCGACAATCCCATCGCCGCCGTCGCCGGCTTTTACCTGAATTTTGGCTTCATCAAAAAACATCTTCTGTAAAATCACTTCCTCATTCAAGCTACCAACTAATCATCAATGTCATTAAGATAAGCCGGAGTGCAGAATTTATTCTGCCCGCCAGACTGAAGTCTGGACTCCTTAACTTAATGACATTGAACTAATCATAATCGGGTTTGAAGGTTTTGCCAAAAGACAACTTCCTACGAGTCTGATAGATTTTTGTTCCATTTGGTGGTATTATCAGGGTTATTATAAACCCAGTAAACAGGAAGGATAAAATTTTCACCAATGAAACTCTCTGGCAGCTACACCCTGGGAAGCTATTTACCTCAGTTCGGGATAAGGAATTAAGCCCAAGCTGTCAACGAATATTGAACGAATAAACGAATGTTCAGGCGGCAAATCTACCCATCTGGCGCGATTTTTGGGGTGATAAGCCATTCGTTTATTCGTTTTTCAATTCGTTGACAGTTATCCCGAACTTAGGTTATTTTTAAAGGAGTCGTCACGAACCTGACGGTACACCACCAGGGATGAAAATACTTTCTGACTACTGACTACTGACTACTGTTTACTATTTTCAGAGGAGTTTTCCCTTTCATGAAGACAGCCTATTTTGATTGCTTTGCCGGCATCAGCGGCGATATGGTCATCGGCGCGTTACTTGACCTGGGGCTTGACCCGGCAATTTTAGAGCGCGAGCTGCGTAAGCTACCCCTAGAAGGTTATAAACTCCAGGTATCCAGGGTAAACAAGCGCAGTATCCAGGCCACTCAATTTCAGGTCATCCTGACCGGTCCTGCGGGCGACCACCCCGCCGACGCCGAGTTCCAGGAAGTTGAAAGCAACCACGATCACGAACATCACCATCACCCTCACCAGCACGAACATCACCCCCACTCTGACCAACCCCACCCCCACCGTTCCCTGGCCGAGATTCTTAGCCTCATCGACAGCAGCAGTCTTTCTACCACTGTCAAATCAACGGCTCGCCGGATTTTCACCCGCCTGGGCGAGGCTGAAGCCCGCGTCCATGGCCTCCCATTAGACCAGGTTCATTTCCACGAGGTCGGCGGAGTCGACGCCATCGTGGATATTGTCGGCGCGGCCATTGGCCTGGAACAACTGGGATTGGAACGAATCTACGCTTCACCGCTGCACCTGGGTTCGGGCTTTGTCCGCGCCGCGCATGGCCTGCTGCCCGTTCCGGCCCCGGCCACAGCTCACCTGATTGCCGGGGCGCCGGTCTACACCACCGAGGTTAAGGGTGAATTGGTCACGCCGACCGGCGCAGCGATCATCACCTCGATTGCTCATCAATTTGGCCCTCTTCCGGCCATACGTATTGAAGCGACGGGCTACGGGGCCGGCAGCCGGGAGCGGGATTTTCCCAATGTCCTGCGAGTTTACCTGGGACAAGAAGTAGCCGGCGCGTCCCCTGCGCCTCCCTCTCGCCGGCAGGCACGTGATCCGTTCCCGCAACAACACGCCACACCTGAAGTTACAGGGGGCTACCACGAAGGCATGGCTATGGTCATCGAAGCCAACATTGACGACATGAACCCGCAGTTCTTTGAGTACCTGTTGGAACGGCTGCTGGAGGCCGGCGCTCTGGACGTGTCGTTCATCCCGGTGCAAATGAAAAAGAGCCGCCCGGGCACTATCTTGCATGTGCTGGCTCATCCCGCTTCGGTGGATGACCTGCTGGCGATCATCTTCACCGAGTCCACCACCATCGGCGCTCGCACCTACGAAGTCACCAAGCGTATGCTCCAACGAGAAACCCAAACGGTGGAAACCCCCTTTGGTCCTGTTCGGGTCAAAGTGGCGCGACTGGGAAACCGGGTGGTTAATGTAGCCCCTGAATACGAAGATTGCCGCGAATTGGCTCGACGCCACGGCCTGCCCTTGAAAGAGGTTTACGCCCTGGCCAGAGCCGGGTTTCAGAAATAGACTATCTCAATTAACCAGAAAAGAATTCGGGAGGATATTTTACCCCATTGGCACTTTGAGCGAGTAATCTTGACCTCGAAACCAGATGATATTAGTACAGAAAGAGACGGTGGGTATTCAAATAAAGATCGATGTCTAATTTTAGATTACGTGACAGCTTTTTGGATAAATGCCCCTCAATTTTGCCAGTTTCAGGCGAATACCATCTAGTACGGAGCTAGAGCAAGTCAATATATCCCACCATTCGTCGGTGTAACCGTAAGGCTGGCTAGCTCATATTCAATCAATGTCAAAATTCATAGGCTCGTTATTCAGCAAGAAAGCGTCCTGGTGGGGGACGCTTTCTGTTTACTCAGGTAATGAACCATAAATCAAGCCATTAAGCTTGAGCCATAATGACACTATAACGATAATCAAATTCCATCCAGGCTAATTCAAACTCAGTCACCGAAACAGTCTGGGGGTGGTTTTCAAAGGCTGGATCGTTTAGATAGATGGTTTTTTCATCAAAACCTACCACTACCACTGCATGGTCCGTGCTGTAGGTCCAGTAAGCCAACTCAGCCGTCCGAACCAGAGCAATACACGGCCTTCCATTCAGTAGGTGATCTTTAATCTCATTGAGGCTGCCTTCTCGATAAATAACCTCCACGCCTAATGAGGCTAAATTTTTCAGATTGCGTCCCGGAGTGCCAAATGGTTTTACCTTCAGCAGCTTAAGGAGCCGATTGTAATCAGGGTTCTTTCCCAAATGGGCCAGTACCATCGCGGCACATGCCGCCAAACAATCAGCTTCCTGCCGTTGTTGTTTATGCGGAACGGGTAGCAAGATATTCGGCACGACGTTCTATCTCCTGGATGAGATTGGGGGTAATCTGCAACTGGCCTGTCTCTACATCGACGTCAATGGTTCCCACTTCTCCTCGATCCCCGGTCGGTGGCATTGACAGAATAACCGGTACGCGCCAACAAATTCTTTCTCCAACGATGAGCGTAGGTTCGGCGGCATGCATCTGGGTACTGATCTCATCAACGACAAAGCCGGTTACCTTCTGGCGAGCGCTGAAGGCAGTCACATTGACCGTAGCCGACAACTGGATATTGATCGAGAGTTGTCCACTCGTGGGAGCCAGACTTTCTACTTTGACGCTCATTTGCTCTCCTTAACCAACAGGGGTTGTCACCTGTAATTGCGCATCTTTCACAACAGTTATTATGACGATAATCTGTTGCATCTGTTAATAGGACGTTATCATTTTATCATTCTTTGCCTGAACAATCAATCAGTATGGCCTGTAGGACCGATATTTTTATGGGTGTTGACACCTTTACCTTCCCATCTTATAATGCTCGATACCACTCGACAATTAGGAAAGGTTGTGTTAAACTGATACCAGTCTTCGGTTGATTCTTGTTGCTTTATGGAGATTGAGCATGCAAAAGGTAAATCGAGTCATGACCTCCCGGCTCCTGCTAAGTGTGGTCGGGGTGATCGTTTCGCTCGTCTTGTCGGCTATCGCCTTTTATTATCTCCACGCCACTACCCCCATTGTCCCTTTATTGGTTGGCCTTACCGGGGCACTACCAATGGGGATTATTATCGATGAACTCCGGCATTCAATTAAGGTCAAGAAAGCCCAGCAGTCGCATCACCCACCACACCGTTCCTAACAACAAGGCAAAGGGAGTCCCAATCAATAACCAGACCAGCCATTTTATGCAGCCAAGTTGGTCGTTTTCGCTAACCCCGTCATAAAATAATCGTCTGCCTTCTTCGGTGCGATTAACAATTGCCAGGCCGATCAAGCCGGCGATCAAGCTGGCCAATCCGCATTGAAGTCCCCAGGTTGGGAATAGGGCTTCACCCGCATAGTAAGCCGGACCAAACCAGAATATCACGAGCAAAAGGATCAGGCCAACATCTTTAGCCAGTTTCATTTTCACGCCTCTTGTTGGGGTATCATCGGAAGTTACTTTGTTGAGGAGTCGCCCAAGCGCTGTGCTTGTGACCAGGGGCAGACCGAAGTGCATTATATCACCCTTAAGGTTGCCTCCCAAATGCCTCATTCCACCGTTTTAATCAAGCGTTTTGATCCTGAAACCAAGTCATCATTAGTCTCGGAGTTGGCTATATTATCTCCTGACCCCCAGAATGTGATGAAACCAAAGTCGCTGCGACCTGAGATGCCTGTGCTCTTTACGGTTACACCGGCGAATGGTGGGAGGGTTACATTAACCTGCTGCATTTGCGGGCGAGGTGGTATGCCCCTAGTGAAGGTGTTTTCCTCAGCCGGGATCCGGTGGAGAGTGAGCCGCCGTATCTGTATGTGCGGGGGAATCCGGTGAATTTTACAGACCCATCAGGCAAAATTCCTGAATGGATCAAATCGCTTAATTCTGCAATTGCTTATGAACAAGCAGTCTTAAATTACTATAAATTGGAGCCTTCTAGGAAACCGTTGACGGGAGAAACAGTTAAAGGGTCACCGGGGTGTCTTTGGGGTCCAGTTCCTTATAAAGCACCAGGTTATTTGGAAGGATTGGGATTCGCATTCTTACCCAGACGGTATGGACAAGAAATTGTTTATGATTTTGCAACAATGGAAAGACATGCGTTTTCTTTCAAAGGATCAGGGGGTAGTGATAGTCTCAATATTGGTCTGAATTTCACTTTATATGCCGGAATTGTAAACGGTTTTACGAGTGAAAGACAAGAGGAAAACCCGCAAGCAGGTATAATCAAAGAGTACGAGGGAAGATTCGATTACTATTCAGGAGGACCCAGTACCGAAGCCTGGCCGTACGCGCCTGGAGGTCTGGGAGCTGGTATTATCTATTTCCACTCACCGGATAACTTACGGACAGGTTATAGTTGGTTTGTGGGAGGAGGTGTGTCCGGTGTTGATATAATCCCCTATGCTGAAGGAGATATTGCGTCTGTTAATTATCAACCAATAGGCTCAACTCCTAAATCCTACGCAGAAGCTGGTAAACTCGTGAATCTGGCAGCTTTAGCTACAGATATACTAACCGGGAACCAGTCACCTTGGATGGGAACAGAAGCACTCTTATCACCCGCTGTAGGATTCGCCTCTCGATATATAGCAAGCCATATGGCTATAACATATGGTCGTATATACAATGAAATGCGAGAGTAGTAGAACCAAAGATGGATATTCGAAGACCAACTTGGAAATTTTAGACCATGAAAAAAATTGGACCATTTCCGATAGAGTACATAGTTGGAGCTGTATTTGTTGGCCTACTCCTTCTGTGGCTTGTTAGATCGACTTTTTTAACTCGCCCTTGGTGGTCCGGCTCCGTAATAAACCACAAGGTGAGCAAAAGTGATCTTAGTTTACGAGAACTCTGGTCTAAATCAAATGTGTTTGCTGGCTCTACAAGTGGTAAATTAACAGCAGCGCAAGGACTATTATTTATTAATGGTAGTCTAGAACAGACACAACCAGATACAGTGCTGGCTTTGGATGGCGAAAAAGGAACACTACGTTGGAAGTACGAAGATAAAAATCTGGACGCAGTACTGAGTGCAACTTCATCAACCCTATATATTGGTTTTGGAGGAACTGGTCAATTAGGGGCTTATGAGCTACAAACGGGGCAACCTTACTGGGTAAAACGTTTACCCAATTCTAGAAGTGTTATCCGTTTATTTGTAGTTGATCATCTCGTTCATGTAGAGTCGACAAATCATATTTTCCACCTTGTACAAGTGGATACAGGTGAGATTCTTCAAACCTATACTGCTCCTACTGTTGCTACTGTTCAAGCTGCACAAGTTCAGCTTCAGGTCATATCCCCAACACTCCAGATCGAGCCTGAGTTTTTTCAAGATAGTACCTTCATTACCAATGAGATGATATTTGAACAACGAAATGATACTATTCGGGCAGTTAATCGTCAGACTAAGGAGTTTCTATGGGAGAGAACAGAAAAAACAGTTAGCAATATAGTTACCACAAATAGCACGCTCTACATGCTCACCTTGGATGGCAAGTTAGTAGGAATTGATATTTATAACGGTCAGCTAGTAACCTCCGTTCAATTCGAACCCAGCCCATTTATCCGCTATAATCCTGAGGGGCAAATTAGAAACTACTATATTGCGGTGGACATGGATAAAAAATTGCTTTACGCTCTGTTAGGAGATAGTAGACAATTGTTTGCCTTTCAAGTGGCTGAACTTTCTAATGATTAGACTAGATTAGTGGTTTTTAGGTGGCTCCCCTGAACTGTAGTCGGTAGATTGGGTCGAAGAATGAGACCCAACCACCATTCATGCTTCAAGCAGAATGGCCTCTAATTAGTTGAGGCATGGTCATAATTCCTACGCAGCTTTGAGAAAAGCTTTGAGACCAACACGTAAGGGCAGGCAGTGCTCAAAGCAGTACAACAGGGCGAGTTGGTAAACAAAGATCGCCCCTAAGGCAAAACGGCGGGTGTTGGTCAAGCCCTTGGTGGGGACTTGACTATGACCATCAAAGATACCTTTGAATTGTTCATTAAAATTCTCAATGGTGATGGAGCGCAGTTTATGCAAGACCCGCCGCACTTCCTTGCCAGGGTCGGTGTGGGGATAAGGGCCATAGTGGGTCACGACCAGGAAGCGGTCGGGGGTTTCCCAGGTTTGGCGGACATTGGGGGCGTTGTAATGAATATCCCCCAACAGGTAGCGCACCTCGGGCGGCAAATCCCGGATCAGGGGCACCGCGACTTCGTTATCGGCTTCATTGGCAGCGGTCAGTTCAGCGGCTAAGGGGATCCACACTGCGGCGGCGGTGACCACCACATGCAATTTCCAGCCATAGACCCAGCCGTGCCAGCCGGACTTGGTCCAATGGGCAGCGGTATCAATGGAAGTGTGCGGCACAACCTTCGCTTCACGATCTTTCTTATGCCAGACCCCGCCTTTAGCCCGCAACAGGGTACTATCGATGGCGGCTGCCCGCCCACAATCGGCCCAGGGTTGCAACAGAGCCACCAGATAGCCGCCCAAGCAACTGATTTGAGCAGGTAAACGGTCAGGCAACCCTTTCAACCGTCGGTCCCAAGTCCGGCGGGTGGGATAACGCCCTTGTTCGGTCAGAAGTTCCCGTAACTGGGCCATCTCTGCCGTCGGTTGGGCCAAGACCGTCAGCATTTCGTGTGGTGTTTGTATATGGCGCACGATCTTGATGACCAACGATTTCTGAAATATCCGATCTGAAGAGAACTGTGGCTTACCCCGCTTCCGTTTGGCTGGCGGTGCAGGGAGCGGAATACAATCAACCAGCGTGACCAACGTGACAAGCAAGGAAACTTGCAGTATCATAGTTTTACCTCCGTGTGTAGAAGATGTGGTAATCCCTATGATACGGAGTCTAGCCACGTTAGGTCAACTCCTGGCGTGGCTTTTGATTTATGACCATGCCTCAATTAGTTCTGCTTGTTTACTTATAGACCCGGCGCTGACTGATGCTATAACCTCTGTCTTCTACCTCCGCCATCGCTCTGCTATAATCAACGGCGACAGTACTATCATACAACCGAGCATACCGTAGCGTCGTCTCCACGCGCCGGTGGCCCCAAACAACAAAACTCCTCTTGGTGGTAGAATAGCTTTAGAACCAATCGAGGTTCTAAACCCTTTGACCATCAGGAGATAAAAATGTTCCCCGAAATTGAAAAATTTAAGAAGCATCTGCGGCGGCAGCATCCGCACACCAGTACCCATTACCATTATATCAGCGATTTGCGGCTCTTTTTCGCATGGGCCAACAAGCCCCCCGCAGAAATCACCCTCAGCGATAACGCTTCGTATCCCGTAGGGGATGTAGACACCTACATTGCCCAGTGCCAGGAGCAAGGTCACGCTATCGCCACCATCAACCGGCGGCTGGCAGCGATCAGCGCGTTCTACCGGTTCCTGCAACTCAATGAGACTAATCCACTGTCTAACCCTGTGATCCCCCGGCGGCACTTTACCCGCCAGGGTCGCTGCCTGCCCCGCAAGATTATAATTCGTCCGGGTCAATTCCCGCTATTGTCATCAAATGCTTCTGCAATCCAATCTTCAATGGCATATTGCCGTGAATAGGCACGGAGATACGGGCAGAATGACCCGGCTTCATATACACATGATGGCTCCCTTTTACCCGTTTCAGTTCCCACCCCCGCCTTTCCAGGAGACGAGCTAACTCCTTACCGGAAATGGCTTTCACACCGCAATCTCCAGGACTTTGTCTTTGGGAGTAATCTCAACTTCTGCCACATCCACAGCCAGACAAGCTTCAACTGCCTCATAAAGATTACTCAGAAGTTCCTCAAACGTTTCCCCCTGAGTAGCACACCCTGGAATGGCTGGAACCTCAGCCCAATAGCCCCCTTCTTCAGCATCATGCACGATCACCTTTAATTTCATTGTCTTACCCCGACTTTTGTTTGAATTTTGCGGATATTTTAACCGGGCTGACTTTGAGATACAAATGCCCTTCTTCACAATGAGGCGGTTCAACCCACAGTCGGCTGCTGCACACCGGTCAGAGCGGTTACACCGGCACTTCCTACCTGCAACCCCTGCCGGATATTGACACGCTATATCAAACCGGCGAAATTACAACCAGCCCTCGGGTTGAATATATCGTGGACTTTACCACTCCCCATACCTATACCGTCTGGCTGCGCGGCTTTGCGTCTAATGCGGCTGGGGATTCGGCCTATGTCGGTTTAACCTCCAACCCTCCAGACCACCAATTGACCTCCTGTTTACACCTACATATAGTTTGGCAAGAAGACTGCAAAAAGCATTGGAGGATCATCTTACCAAAATTCCCCAAACTTTTAAGGAAAATAGCCCCCTTCAAAGGATTGACAAAATTATAATCTGGTTGTATGATACAGGTTGTCATACAACCATACGATACTACAATTTTGCCATACGTGCTTAAACGTAATCCCTCGTTAACCGAACAAACCAAAGCCTATCTTAAACAACGTATTCTCAACGCCGAGTTTGAAGACGGCCGGATTCCCTCGGAAACCGAGCTGGCTAATGCTTTGGGCGTTAGCCGGACCACCATCCGCGATGCCCTCAGCCGCCTGGAACTGGAAGGGGTCATCTATCGCAAGCAGGGCGCGGGTACGTTTATTAACGAAGCCGGCTTGCAGATCAAAACCCGGCTGGAGGAGATTTGGGAGTATGAGGCCATGCTGCAAGCGCATGGGTATACCTCTTCTACTCGGATTATCAAACTGGAAGAACAGCCGGCCAACCCCCAGGTGGTCGAGGATTTGAACCTTGATCCCACCGAGAGAGTCCTGCTAGTACAAAAACTATTCCTGGCCGACGACGATCCGGTTATTTTGACCTTCAACTATCTCCCCTGCCAGTTGATCAAACTTCCTTACTCGGCTGACAATTTTCATCTGCCGATGTACCAATTTTTGCCCCAGTTCTGCCAACAACACCTGGTTTACTATGTAAGCGAAATCGTGCCGTTGATTGCCCCCGATTGGTTGACCAAAAAGCTGAAATTACAGCAGCCCCAAACGGCCCTGTTGTCCTTCGACGAGGTCGGTTATAACCAGGATAACCTGCCTATTATCAAGGCTTACTCTTATTTTCGAGACGATTTGCTGCGGCTCCGTCTGCTGCGGCGTGAGGTATAAACGAAGGGCAGACGACGAAGGGCAAAGGCTCAACTCTTTTGGTCTTCGTCGTTTATCCTTGGCTAAAAATCTAATTTCTTAAGGAGATACAATTATGAGAAGTTTTGCAGGCCGTGACATTCTGTCACTCAAAGAATTTGAAAGGCAAGAATTTTTCCGCATTTTCGACATCGCCGATCGGCTCAAACCCATCGCCGATAACCGCCAGAACTCCGATCTGTGCGCCGATAAAACCCTGGTAACCGCCTTTTACCAGCCCAGCACCCGCACCCGCCTGGCTCACGAAGCCGCGATGCATCGCCTGGGCGGCCATGTGACCGGTTTCTCCGACGCCAAAATGACCCGCGCCGGCGACTTTTACCAGGAAAGCATCAAAGATACGGTTAAGATGCTGGAATTCTACGGCGACGTGATCGTAATGCGCCACTTCCAGCAGGGCGCTCCCCACGAAGCAGCCAAATGGGCTTCTGTGCCCATCATCAACGGCGGCGATGGCTGGGGCGAGCATCCCACCCAAATTTTGACCGACCTCTACACCGTCTACAGGGAAAAAGGCCGCATTGACGGCCTGCGCTGGTTGGCCGTCGGCGATATGCGCATGCGCACTATGCACTCGCTCGGTTATGCCTTGACCCAGTTCGACTGCCCCATCACCTTTGTCGCCCCGCCTGATATGTCCCTGACCAACGAATTTAAGGCCGAGTTAAGCCAATACAGCCTGAATTTCAACGAGGTCGAACACGTCGAGCAAGCCATTGGCCAGGCCGATGTCATCCTGGTTGAACCGGTGGTCCAGCCCGATTACACCAAGTCGCGCGACGAGCGCAGCGGCGACATCGGCCTGACCCCGGCGAATTACAAGATCACCCGCGAACTGCTGAGCAGCAAGGCCAAGTCAGACGCCATTCTGCTGCACTCGCTGCCCCGCATGGACGAAATTCCAACCGATGTGGACATCACCCGCTGGTCTCGCTACTGGCAAGAAGCCTACAACGGGGTGGTTATGCGGATGGCTTTGATTGCCGCAGTTTTGGGCAAAATGGAATAAGGAGCTAACCATGCAAACCTTTTTACGCGGACGTGATATGATCACGGACCAAGAATGGACCAAAGAAGAGATTGACACCGTCATGGATGTCGCCTTTGAGCTGAAACGCCAGCGCGCCCTGGGCATTCCCCACCCTATTTTGCGCGACAAAGTCCTGGCTATGCTCTTCTTCTTCTCCAGCACCCGCACCCGGACCTCCTTTGAGGCCGGGATGGCCCAACTGGGGGGGCACGCCCAATTCGTCGAAAGCAAAACCACCCAGATTGCCCACGGCGACACTGCCATCGAAATCGGCGAAATTTTAGGCCGCTACAACGACGGTATCGCCATTCGCCAGGTCGATTGGGGCAGCGGCAACCAGTACATCCGCGAGGTCGCCAAGGCCAGCCGCGTGCCCGTCCTCAACATGCAGTGCGACCTGTACCATCCCCACCAGGCCCTGGCCGACCTGCAAACCATCATGGAAAAGAAAGGCGATCCCCGGGGCCAGACGATTACCGTCAGTTGGGCTTACGCCTCCAGCTATTCCAAACCGCAAAGCGTACCCATCAGCTTGATCATGTTGATGACCCGCTACGGCATGAATGTCCGCCTGGTGCATCCACCGGAGTTCAAACTCAAATCTGAATTTATTGATCAGGCCAAAGAGAACGCCAAAAAGCATCGCGGCAGCTTTGAGATAATGGATGACTTTAACGCCGGCGTCAAAGATACCGATGTTTGGTACGCCAAGAGTTGGGGACCTCTGTTGACGACGCTCGATCCTCAAGAAGACCGCCGCATCACCGACCAATACAAGGATTGGATTGCCGACGAGCGGCGGATGGCGATGGCCAAGGAAGATGCCATTTACATGCATCCCCTGCCCGCCGACCGCAATATCGAGGTAACCGATGGCGTTATTGACGGGCCTCATTCCGTTGTCTTCGATCAAGCTGAAAATCGCCTGCATGCCCAAAAAGCAGTCATGGCGTTAACAATGAGCTAATTAAAATAGGGAGTAGGCAGTAGGGAGTAAGGAGTAGGGGAAACAATTATTTTCCCCTACTACCTACTCCCTACTCCTTACTCCCTTTTATAGAGGAACTATGACCAACAAACTTGCCGTGATTGCTATTGGTGGTAATTCATTAATTAAAGATAAAATGCACCAGACGGTGCGGGATCAATATATCGCCGCCCATGAAACGTGTAAACATATTGTTTCGATGATTGGAGATGGTTGGAACGTGGCTATTGGGCACGGGAACGGCCCTCAAGTCGGCTTCATTTTGCGCCGTTCAGAGTTGTCCGCTCATGAACTGCATGAAGTTCCCCTGGATGTGTGCGGGGCCGACAGCCAGGGCGCCATCGGCTACGCTTTGCAGCAGAATCTGCATAACGAATTCAGACGCCTGGGCATCAACAGAGTGGCGGCTACAGTCGTCACCCAGGTCGAAGTGTCGGCCCAGGATCCGGCCTTTAAAAATCCCACCAAGCCAATTGGCTCATTTATGGATGAAGAGCATGCCAAACGCCGCCGGGCCGAAGAGGGTTGGGATGTGGTCGAGGACGCCGGTCGGGGCTGGCGCAGAGTCGTGGCCTCTCCGATTCCCGTCCGTATCGTCGAGGAAGCAGCGGTTAAACAACTGCTCGATGCCGGCATCGTCGTCATCACCGTTGGCGGCGGCGGTATCCCGGTGGTGGCCGATGAGAAGGGTGATTTACAGGGCATTGCCGCTGTGATTGACAAGGACTTTGCCTCCTCGCTCCTGGCCAGCCAACTGGGCGCTGACCTGCTTATTATCAGCACCGCCGTAGAAAAAGTGGCTTTGAACTTTGGCAAGCCTGACCAAAAGTGGCTCGACCATCTGACCCTGGCCGAAGCCAAACAATACCTGGCCGAGGGAACCCACTTTGCCAAAGGCAGTATGGCTCCCAAAATTCAGGCCATCATCAACTTCCTGGAAAAAGGCGGCCAAAAAGCCATCATCACCAACCCGGAAAACCTGGTACGAGCCTTGGCTGGGGAAACGGGCACACACATTACCAAATAATTTACGATTGACGATTGACGATTTACGATTTGGGGAGTGTCCTAAAATCGTAAATCCAAAATCGTAAATCCAAAATCGTAAATCCAAAATCGTAAATCCTATGGATCATATCTTACATCTTAAGTGTCTCATCTGCGGTAAAACATACCGCCCGGGTGAAATTGACTATGTTTGTCCCGATCACGGTAATGAGGGCATCGTCGACGTACAGTACGATTATGACCTCATTGGGCGGCAGATCAGCCAGGGCGACCTGTTGCACTCGACCGATTACACCATCTGGCGCTACAAGCCGCTGCTGCCGGTCAAACCGGACGCGGCGGTACCCCCGCTGACCGTCGGCTGGACGCCTCTCTACCGCACCGAGCGGCTGGCGGCGGAGTTAGGCTTGAAACACCTGTGGGTCAAGGACGATGGCCGCCTGCCGACAGCCTCCTTCAAGGATCGGGCCAGCGCCATTGCCGTAGTCAAAGGGCAGGAAAAAGGGGCCAAAATCATCACCACCGCCAGCACCGGCAACGCGGCGGCGGCCTTGAGCGGTCTGTGCGCCAGCGTCAAGCAGCCCAACGTCATCTTTGTCCCTGAAACCGCCCCGCAGGCGAAAATTGCCCAACTGCTCACCTTCGGCTCTACCGTCATGCTGGTCAAGGGTACCTATGACGACGCCTTTGAGTTGTGCCTGCAAGCGGCCGGTGAATACGGCTGGTACAACCGCAACACCGGCTACAACCCCTACATGAGCGAGGGCAAAAAGACCGTCAGCTACGAAATCTGCGAGCAGCTACGCTGGCAAGCGCCCGACCGGATTTTTGTCAGCGTGGGCGATGGCTGCATCATCGGCGGGGTTCACAAGGGGCTGAAGGACCTGATGGCCCTGGGCTGGATTGACCACATGCCGAAAGTGATGGGCGTGCAGGCCGAAGGCAGCGCCTACCTGTATGAAGCCTGGAAAAACGGCGAGGACGTTTTGACCAAACCGCCTATCGACGCCCAAACCGTAGCCGACAGCATCAGCGCCGGCCTGCCGCGTGACCGGCTCAAAGCGATGGCGGCAGTTAAAGAGACCGGCGGCGTTTACCTGACCGTAAGCGACGACGAAATCCTGGCAGCTATTCCGGCCCTGGCCCGCGGCTGCGGCGTTTTTGCCGAGCCAGCCGGGGCGACAGCCTATGCCGGGCTGCTCAAGGCCATCGAACAAGGCTTAGTCTCTGCCGATGAACGTATCGTGGTCATCAACACCGGCAACGGCTTAAAAGATGTCGCCAGCGCCATGAAGGCGGTTAACCTGGTCGGGACGTCGCCTTACCGCGTTGCCCCTGACCTGGCTGACCTCAAACGAGTAATGGCGGAGACAAAAGTATAAACTAAGAAACGATCAAAAGAAAGGTAAACCTATGATAGACTTAACCATCCACCCTGATCGCCTCGCCCGCGCCGTTGGGCGAGCGCGAGAGCGAGGGATTATCATCCCCACCTTTAAGCAGCAGCGTAACCCCAAACAAATTCCGCTGGCTATTGTGAACAAGTTAAAAAATGTGGGGCTGTGGGATGTCAACCCGCTCAACCTGTTCCGCATCACCTGGCATAACGAGCCGGTAGCGAGCGGCGGTGGTTTTGGCGGGGTCAATATCATCGAATTTCCCCAGGCCCTGACCGGCGTCGAGGCCCGGATTGTAGTGGCGGTGGGCAAATGGTTTCCAACCGGGGCGCACAAGGTCGGCGCGGCTTTTGGCTGCCTGGTTCCGCGCCTGGTGACCGGCCAATTCGACCCCACCAGCCAAAAAGCCGTTTGGCCTTCCACCGGCAACTACTGCCGGGGTGGGGCTTACGACTCGGCCCTGCTGGGCTGCCAATCTATCGCCATTTTGCCCGAAGGTATGAGCCAGGAACGATTCAACTGGCTAACCTCGGTGGCCGGGGAGATTATCAAAACTCCGGGCAGCGAGAGCAACGTCAAAGAAATTTTCGATAAGTGCTGGGAACTGCGCCGCTCCGGCCAGGATTTAGCCATCTTCAACCAGTTTGAAGAGTTTGGCAACTACCTGTGGCACCACGAAGTGACCGGTTCAGCCCTGCTGGAGGTGTTGGAGCTAATCATGGGGCCGCAAGATACCTATCGCGGTTTTGCCTCGGCTACCGGTTCGGCGGGAACCATCGCCGCCGGCGACCGCCTGAAAAAGGCGTTCCCGGCCAGCAAAATTGTGGCCAGCGAGGCCCTGCAATGCCCCACCCTACTCAGCAACGGCTTTGGGGCGCACCGCATCGAGGGTATTGGCGATAAGCACGTCCCCTGGATCCACAACGTCAAGAACACCGATATGGTCGTGGCCATTGACGACGAGGCGACGATGAGCCTGATCCGCCTGTTCAACGAGCCGGCCGGCCAAAAATACCTGACCAGCCGGGGTGTCTCGGCAGATTTGATCGGCCAACTGCCCTTGTTGGGAATTTCCGGGGTCAGCAACCTGCTTTCGGCGATCAAGTTTGCCAAGTATTACGAACTGGGCGAGCACGACATCGTTCTAACTGTCTTAACCGACTCGATGGAGATGTACCAGAGCCGCCTGCGCGAACTGACCGAGGAACGGGGCGAATTCACCGAGTTGGATGCGGTGGCGGCCTACCACCAACACTTGCTGGGCGAAACTATTGATTACACCCAGGAATTGTCCTACTACGACCGCAAACGCGTTCACAACCTGAAGTACTACACCTGGGTCGAGCAGCAGGGTAAAACTTACGAGGAAATTCAGGCCCAGTGGTACGATCCCACCTACTGGACCGATATCCCCAGCCACATCGAGGAGATTGACGCCTTGATTGAAGAATTCAACGGCCAAACCGGTCTCCTCAAAGCATTATAAGACACCGTCCGGAAAGTAACATCTGATATTCATGTTGCGTCTTGCGTGGTCATTTCAGCCATGTAAGACGCAACACTATACCCAATCAATTCACGAATGAAATATTCTTTTTGTCCTAAATGCGGCAGCCGCTTGAACCTCCGCCTGGTTGATAGCCACGAGCATCTGGTTTGCGATGCTTGCAGTTTTGTTTTTTATCAGAACTCCAAGCCCTGTGTCGGCGCATTGGTAATAGACCAGGGTAAATTGCTCCTGGTGAAACGGGCCGAAGAGCCATTTAAGGGTTATTGGGATATTCCCGGCGGTTTCCTGGAGGCGGGAGAACATCCAGAAGCCGGCGTTCTCCGAGAAATTTATGAAGAGACCGGCCTACACATCCGACCAGAAAAATTACTGGGCATTTTTATGGACATCTATGAGACCACCGGCGACCCCACGCTCAACATTTTCTACACGGCTGCCGTTATCGGCGGTGAAGCCCGCGCCGGCAGCGATGCTGTGGACCTGCACTGGTTTGACCTCGATGCCCTGCCGGAGCGGATTGCCTTCAAATCGGCTCACGAAGTATTAGCCCTGTTAAGAAATGGACGAGATATAGAAAAAAAATGAGGCCGGTGAACCAATTCATTTTTCTTTTTCCCTCCATTGTCTTATAATGTGGCTAATTTATGGAAAAGCCACCTCGTACCGCCACCCTAGCCCGCAAGACAGGCGAAACAGATATTGAGATTACCCTTAACCTGGACGGCTCCGGGCAGGCCGATATTGCCACCGGCATCGGCTTTTTAGACCACATGCTCAATGCCCTGGCCCGCCACGCCCGTTTTGACTTAAAGGTCCGGGCCAAAGGTGACCTGTATATTGACGAGCATCACACCGTTGAAGATGTGGGGATTGTTTTGGGCCGGGTCTTATCAGAGGCGTTGGGCGACCGCAAAGGAATCACCCGTATGGGGCATGCTATTGTGCCATTAGACGAGAGTTTGGCCCTGGTAGCTGTTGACTTTGGGGGACGAAGTTACTTTGTTTTCGATGGTGCTTTCAGCACTGATCGTATCGGCCAAGTTGGCACGTCGCTCATTCCTCATTTTTTGGAGAGCCTGGCCCACGAAGGCCGGTTGAACCTGCATGTCCGGCTGCTCACCGGGGTAGATGACCATCACCGGGCCGAAGCTATCTTCAAGGCCCTAGCCCGGGCGTTGGATATGGCCGTTCAGCGGGATGAGCGCCTAGCCGGGCAGTCGCCAAGCACAAAGGGAACTTTAACCACCTAAACGACCAAGGGGTGCTGGCCCCAATGAGGTTGGCCTGGACATGAACAAACTAATTTCGTTCCTTTTAATGAGTCTGTTTGTCTTTGGGGTGAGTGGCTGTAGCTCAACGGAAGCCACTCCCACAACCATACCACTGAAAGGAGATGAAATGATGGCTTTGATCATAACCAGCACGGCTTTTGCCCGAGGGCAGGTTATTCCGGTCAAGTATACCTGCGACGGCCAGGATTTCTCCCCACCCCTGCACTGGGATAACGTACCCCAGGCTACACAAAGCTTGGCTCTTATCGTGGATGACCCCGACGCCCCGGCCGGGACCTGGGTGCATTGGGTGCTGTTCAACTTGCCTGCCAATCTCCGCGATTTGCCGGAAAAAGCCGCTCCGCCCCAGGGGAGCCTGGAGGGCAAAAACGGTTGGGGCCGGACGGGCTACCGGGGTCCCTGCCCACCGAGCGGCAGCCATCGCTATTTTTTCAAACTCTACGCCCTGGATACAACCCTCACCCTGGGTAGTGGGGCCAGCAAGGAGCAATTGCTTAAAGCGATGGAAGGCCATATCCTGGCCCAAGGGGAGTTGATGGGTACTTATAGCCGAAGACGATAATCTTTGTTTCGGCCAAAGCTAACCCCGGTTCTATGAGCCAACAAGACCCTTTGCTCCCGATTCCCCCAAAATTGATCGAGACCCTTCGTTCGGTCCTGAATGTCGTGATTCTAACAGGGGCCGGCATCTCAGCCGAGAGTAATATCCCCACTTTTCGGGATGCCCAAACAGGGTTGTGGGCCAAATACAGCCCGGCGGAGCTAGCCACCCCCCAAGCCTTCCGGCGCAACCCCAAGCTGGTTTGGGAGTGGTACGCCTGGCGGCGGGAACTGGTCGCCCAGGCCAAACCCAATCCAGGCCACCTGGCTCTGGCTGAACTCGAGCGGCGCGTGCCTAAGTTTACCCTGATCACCCAAAACGTGGATGGCCTGCACCAACGAGCCGGCAGCCGCAATGTGATCGAGCTGCATGGCAATATCAACCGTACCAAATGTTTTGAGGAAGGTGTTATCGTCGAGTCTTGGCCACCGCTGGACGACATACCGCCGCGCTGTCCCCGCTGTGGCGGCCATCTGCGACCCGACGTGGTCTGGTTTGGCGAGGCTCTGCCCCCGCAGGCGTTGGCCGCTGCTTTTGAAGCTGCGGAGGCGTGCGATCTGTTTTTGTCTATCGGCACTTCCGGCCTGGTTCAGCCCGCTGCCTCTCTGCCCTTCACCGCTCTGCACGGGGGTGCAGTGGTCGTCGAGGTCAACCCCGACGACACCCCCCTTACGCCTTATGCTGCTTACGTTCTACAAGGCTCGGCGGGACAAATTTTACCGGAGTTGTTACAAGCCTATTAAATTTACGATTTAGGATTTTAGAAAGTTCCCCAAATCGTAAATCGTAAATCCAAAATCGTAAATGGACCAGGATAACCATGAGTGATTACACCCTATTTGACCCTAATACCCCCCCACCCCCACTGATGACCGGCGAACTCGGTTCCTTCGCCCACCGCACCATGACCACTCGTTTCCCGGCCATCATCCAGACCGTCCTGTCTGACCACACGAACCAGTATCCCGCCGGCATTGTCCAGGCCTTGCAAGCCTTGTACGATGAATTGGTACAAAACCAGCCGGTTCGCCCGCTGGAAACTACTGCCCCCGACGGAACTGATTGGAATGAAGCCTGGCGCTCTTTGCAGGGACGAGGTTGGCTCGACATCCCCTGGTACTTTGCCGAGGTTTTCTTTTTTCGGCGTTTATTGGAAGCCACAGGGTATTTTGGCGGGCAAGGAGAAGAATGGCGAGGAGTTGACCCATTCCTGCCCCGCAAGCAGGCCGAATTGCAGAGCAAGATACCCTGGGATGTTCTGGCTACCGCCTTAAGGTATGCCCCTGACGACTCGCCTGATAGTTTCCGGGCGCTGCTTCACCATTGTGTTTGGGGCAACCGGATTGATCTGAGTCACCCCCAACTGGCCCAAGCCAGCGGCAAGCAGATTGCCGTTACCAGTGAACAAGCCAATCTGCTGGTGGACGACACGGCAGCAATACGGCGGTATCTCCAGCAGGGGAATGGCGGTCCGCCGTCGGCGGTCAGCGGTCGGATTGACTTCATCTGTGACAACGCCGGAACGGAACTCTTACTGGATTTGGCCCTGGTTGACTTTTTGCTCCGGTTTGATTGGGCCAAGCACATTACGCTGCATGTCAAAGCCCACCCCACTTACGTCTCCGATACTACACCGGCCGACGTCACAATGACGATTGCCGCTATCAAGAGACAATCTGCGCCTGAGTTTATCGGCCTGGGCAATCGTCTTGAGAGTTACGGGCCGCAACAACGACTGTTTATCCGGCCTGATGTTTTCTGGAACAGCAGCCACTTTTTCTGGGAACTTCCACCCCACTTACGCAGTGAATTGAGCCAGGCTGACCTGGTTATCATCAAGGGCGATGCCAACTACCGGCGATTGGTCGGCGACTGCCGTTGGCCGGCCACCAAACCTATCGAGGCGGTTGTGCCTTATTTTCCTGCCCCCCTTGTAGCCCTGCGGACCATGAAATCAGACGCGGTGGTGGGTTTGCCGCCGGGCCTGGCGGAGCAACTCGACCGGGAGGATGCCGAATGGCGGGTCAACGGAAAGCGGGGTGTGATCCAGGCTGTTCTCAGGAAATAATACTTTTCAAGCGATTACTGCTAAAGTATTGCTTCTAAGCCCCGTAGCGGCGGTAACGTTGTACCACCTCAAATATGGCGAAGATATTCTCGTCGGGTGTGCCGTAATCCATGTTAATACAGCAAACACCTGCTTGTGCCAGGGGACCTGCCGCCAGCAGCAGCTTTTCTGTGTCCTGGGCGATCTCCTGGGGCGAACATTGAAGCATCCGCACCGGGCTGAGGCGTAGGTTGAAGAAGGCGTTGGGCAGCGCCTCACGGCAGCGAGCCACATCGGAGCACCAGCCCACATCAAAGAATACTGCCGGTAACTCGGCGTAGCAGGGCGCAATAAGATGCAAATTGCTGCCGCAGTGGTGTACGCCAAAAGGTTGGATCCGCTCGGCCAAATACTGCTCAACCGGCAAGTGTAGCTGGCGATAACTCTCCGGCGAGATCATCTGAACAGAACAATTTGCATGCAAGAAAAGTGTTGGATCAACCCGCTCGACCATACGATTCACCGAGATCGAACAACTCCCCGTCCGCTCGCGCACGTATAAAGCCACATCCACGATCAATTCCCCAATAAGATGGAGCAGACGGCGCACCCGTTTGGGGTCATCATAAAAATCAAAAAAAAGCTGCTGGCCATACAAATGGTAGGCAACGTTCAACAGGCCATCGGTGTTCACATCGCCCAGCAGATACCCGTACTCCGTCTCTAGCGCATCCATTTGCGCGATGAGTTGGTCCATCGGCCAGGTTTCTCGAAAATCCGGCTTTTCCAGAGCTTCGATTTGCTCAAGGGAAAGGTTAACGGGGTGAGCCTGGGGCGCAGCATTGGGGGCAAGGCTTATTTCCGCACCAAGCAGGGCGGGGATCACGAAGCCACCCGCCACGTGCAGCGAACCGATAACTGGGCGAGGTTGAGGGTCAACCTCGCCCAGTCCCAGATCGCCATACCGCTCATACAAAACCCGCCGCATGGTGACATCATTCTTGAGACGTCTTTCGGCATCGAAGTAGAAGGATGAGTCAAAGGAAATACCGGCGGTGTGATACCACCAATTAGGGTTAAAAACGAGTTCTAGCGGCAAAAATTCTGGAGCCATCGTATTCCGAGGCGTAAGTAACCTGAGTTCAGGATAAGGATTTAGCTCACGGACGAACACGGATAAACACCGATTAAAGCAAATTATTAATTAAAATCTGTGTGAATCCGTGTAAATCCGTGAGCTATTTCCTCCTCTCGTTGTTTATCCCGAACTGAGGTTAAGTAGTATTTCTCATCTGGCTTGGGTAGACTACAAGGAGTGCAGACTTCAGTCTGCTTTTTTGGCAGGAGCGGAATGAATTCCGCACTCCTCCACCCCAAGCGGTGCTCTAAATTTTTAAATACCGGCCATAAGCGTCGGTCCATGCCCCGGTATCCTGGGGTTGGTAGGTTTCAACCGGAAAAGAGCGCCGGACAATGGCGCGGCCTTCTCGCAGCGAACCAATCTGGCCCATCGCCAGCATTTGCATCAA
The DNA here is from genome assembly GCA_964622215.1 of uncultured Caldilineaceae bacterium. Lineage (GTDB taxonomy): Bacteria > Chloroflexota > Anaerolineae > 4572-78 > J111 > DSQQ01. Next base: position 16,162 of record CAZUNT010000042.1, on the reverse strand, counting down.
AATATTGCCAATGGCAGTGGCCTCCACCGGGCCGGTGACGACCGTGCGCCCCGTAGCGTTAGCTGCAAACTGGTTGAGCAGCCGATTTTGCGTGCCGCCGCCCACAATATGCACCGTCGTGATCGGGCGATTATTTAACTCTTCCAGCTTCTCGATCACCCAGCGATATTTAAAGGCCAGGCTTTCCAGGGCGCAGCGCACAATCGCCCCCTTGTCGGCGGGCGGGGTTTGACCGGTGCACCGGCAAAACTCGCGGATGCGAGCCGGCATGTCGCCCGGCGCGAGGAATGATGGGTCGTCGGGGTTGACCAGAGCGGCGAAAGGTTTGGCCTCACCGGCCAGGCGGGTGATGTCGGCATAGGATAACTCTTCACCCTGCTGCGCCCAGGTGCGCCGGCACTCCTGCACCAGCCACATGCCGGTCACATTTTTCAACAACCGGATGGTATTTTGCACCCCACCCTCGTTGGTAAAGTTGTAGGCCAGGCTTTGGGCGTTGATCACCGGCTCATTGGTTTCGACGCCCACCAGCGACCAGGTGCCGGAGCTGATATAGGCCGAATTGGCTTCGGTCCCCTCCGACATCGGCACCGCTGCGACCGCGCTGGCCGTATCGTGACAGCCGGGGGCGATGACGGCAATACTTTGATTAATACCCAGTTCTTCAGCTATCACCGGCAACAAAGAACCTAGCCGGGTTCCAGGCTGGACGATGCCGGGAAACATTTGGGTTGGCAGGCCGAATTTTTCCAGGAGAGGCAGCGCCCAGGCCCCCTTACGCGGGTCGTAACATTGGCTGGTACTGGCGTCGGTGTATTCACACACTTTTTGCCCGGTCAGCCAGTAGTTGAATAGGTCGGGCATCATCAAAAAGGTTGTGGCCGTCTCCAAAGCCGGAGATTTTTGCAGTTTCATGGCCAGGAGTTGAAACAGCGAGTTGATCTGCATAAATTGCAGGCCGGTCTGGTCAAAGATTTCCTGGCGCGGCACGATGGCAAAACCTTTATCGAGCATACCGTCATTACGGCTGTCGCGATAGTGATGCGGATTGCCGATCAATTCGCCGTTCCGGTCGAGCAGGGCAAAATCAACGCCCCAGGTATCCAGGCCCAACGAGGCCAACTCGCCACCGGCTTCGCCGGCCGCTTTGGCCAGGCCCCGTTTCATTTCACCAAACAAACCCAACACATTCCAATACAAACTATTCTGAATACGCACCGGGCCATTGGGGAAACGGTGAATTTCATGCAGCGACAACTGCTCGCCGTCAAACCGCCCCAATACCGCCCGGCCGCTCTCCGCACCCAGGTCAACAGCAAGGAAATTTTTTGTATTCGTCATCATTTATTTCTCCTGCCAGTCAGTAGCCAGCAGCCAATAGCCAGGATTCTTTTCTGATGGTTAACAATGTAAATAATGGGGTTCCAAAGCTTCGCTTTGGACTCCTCAACCATCACTTACAATTTAACCACTACCTCTTTTCTGACTACTGACTACTGACCACTGTCTACTGTTTACTATCTACCGTACAACGGCCCAAAGTTTGCACAGGCCCGGAAATCGGCCCCCTGCAGATCCATCGCTCCGAAGGCGGTCCAGGTGCTGGGCCGGAAGATTCTTTCTTCGGGGATGTTGTGCATGTAAACCGGGATGCGCAGCATCGAGGCCAGGGTGATCAGATCCGAACCAACATGGCCGTAGCCGATAGCCCCGTGGTTCGCGCCCCAGTTATTCATAACCGTGTAAACATCCCGGAAGGGGCCGCTGCCGGTCACATTGGGTGCAAACCAGGTCGTCGGCCAGGTGGGGTCGGTCCGTTCGTTGAGAATGTTATGCACCTCATCCGGCAGCTCGACCGTCCAGCCTTCAGCGATTTGGAGAGCCGGGCCGAGTCCTTTGATCAGGTTGATCCGGCACATGGTCACCGGCATATCCCTGCGCGTGGTGAAGTGGCTGGACCAGCCGCCGCCCCGGAAATAACCAACACTCGAAGTGTGCCAGAGGGTGGCGTCGAGACAGGCCGCTGCCTCTTCAGGGGTAATTTCCCAGAACGGTTTCATGACCGGCTGGCCGTTCCGGGTCTGCCGGCCGGCCCCATCCAGGGTGGCCGAGCCGGAGTTGATCAGGTGTAAAATACCGCCCGCGGCTCGACCGGTCATCTGATAGCCGGTCACCCGTTTGACCGACTCGGCGCTCCAGTAGGTGCGCACATCGGCAAAAATCTGGGCCGTACCGGTCAGCAGGTGGCCGAACAGCATCGAGATACCGTTAAGGTGGTCGTTTTCGGTCGCCACGATAAAGGGCTGGCGGATGCCGTTCCAATCAAAGGAGGAACAGAGGATGGCTTCCATAAAATCGCCGTTGGGGAAGTGGTCGGTCCACTGGCGCTGTCCCTGGAAGCCGCTGGCGATAGCATTGTGGCCCAGGGCTTCCTCGCCAAAGCCCAACTCGGCCAGGCGCGGGTTGCCGGTCATCAGGTCGCGGGCAATCAGGGCCATTTTTACCACGATTTCCCAGGACTTATCCTTTTTCTCGCGGCTGTGCTGTTTGGCGGGCGGGTTATAATCTTTACCCTCCGGGCAATTCTCTTTAACCCAGGCCAAGGCCCGTTGAAACTCTTCGGGATCGTAGATACCCTCGTCCATCCGGCGGGTGAATTCGCTCATGTCGATACTCTCGGAGCGTATCCCCAGGTAAGTCTCCAGGAAAGCCGAATCAACAATGGAACCGGCAATACCCATCGAGGTACCGCCCATAGCCAGGTACGACTTGCCACGCATGGTGGCTACGGCCAGGCCGGCGCGAGTAAATTGGAGCAGTTTTTCGGCCACATCGGCCGGAATAGAGGTATCGCCCGCATCCTGCACCTCCCGACCGTAGATACTGAAGGCCGGCAAGCCTTTCTGGCTGTGCCCGGCCAGCACCGCCGCCAGGTAGACGGCGCCAGGCCGCTCGGTGCCGTTGAAACCCCAGACGGCTTTGGGGATGAGCGGGTCCATGTCCATCGTTTCCGCGCCATAGCACCAGCAGGGTGTGACTGTGATGGACAGGCCGACGCCTTCCCTCTTGAACTTTTCGGCGCAGCGAGCCGCTTCGGCCACCCGGCCAATGGTGCTGTCGGCGATAACGCACTCGACCGGCAAACCGTTGGCGTGGCGCAGGTTCTCGCCGATGAGACGAGCCACACTGCGGGCCATCTCCATGGTCTGGTTCTCCAGCGACTCGCGCACGCCCCCTAACCGGCCGTCAATCGTCGGGCGGATGCCGACTTTGGGCATGTCGCCGACGAGGCGGTTGGTGGGAGGGTTGGTTTTGAGACTTTTGATATTTGCCATAGTTTTCTCCTTTAAGGATATATTTTTGTCCTGTTCCCTAACAAGCTAAAACGCGAGGCTGAAGCACGCTAAAAAGGCAAAGCTCTACGAGCTAAATTAGCCCAACGGGCTTCGCTCTCGCTTGCGTGCCTGACGCTTTAGCCTCACGCTCCTCCGGTTCAAAATTGGGTCTGCCAACAGAATCGCTTCAGCCTCGCGCCTTCTCAGCCTCAACACGCTCCAAAAATGAAATAATCGTACCTTCAAGATGATGTTGTCGCTGGTTCTTGACATATTTCACAACCACATCCAACTGTTTACCACCAAATGACACAACCCCATATTCAGCTTGCCAATTGAACTGATAGGACAACGCCAGTTCATGGTTTACCCAATGCGAACTGTTGCCTTTTACCTGACCGATAAAATCAGCCAGGGCAATTCGTGGCGGCACCGAGGCAACCAGGTGAATATGATCTTCGATACCTCCGACTGCATAAACGAATGACCCCAAATCCTTCCCCTTGGCGGCAATAACATTGTGCAACGACTCTTCAAATTCAATCTGAATGAGAGGCTCTCGATTTTTGGTTCCCAAAATTATGTGATAAAAGAGTCGTGAATAGGGCACAGTTAACTTCTACTTTCTGGTTTCTGGTAACCATCCGAGGCTAAAACCCTCACGAGCTGGGTTTTTAGCTCGCAGAGCTTTGCTCTTTCAGGGCGGTGGCTTCAGCCCCGCCCCTTTAGGCTCAAATTTGAGCTTGCCAACAGAATCGCTTCAGTCTCACCTTTCTTCAACTTGCCGGTCAGCCACCATCAATCAGCAGTGTAATTTTTTCTTCCATCGCCCTAGCTTCCACGGGCGTCAACGCGCCCATTTCCAGGTCGAAATGGAACTCCCCACCGGGAGGTAATACCTTAATATTACCCTTGGCTTGCTCGGCGGAGTAGCCTTCCGGCTCGGCGGTAGCGGGTAGGATGATGCCCAGGCAATCCTGGTCGGCGGTGCGGCTGATCCAGCGCACCCCGTGATCGAGTTCGGTCGGGCGATGGCTGATAAAATCGGCGGACCCATTGGGATGGACTTGCATGCTGTGGGCCCAACCGGCCTTGTCGGCCAGGTAATCAATAAAAAAGACTACTTCCGGGTCAAAAGCCAAGTCAGGCGTAAGTTGGTTATGCTTTTCCGGGTGGGCTTCCAACTCCTGCAAAAATTCTCGGTAGCCGGGAGCAGGGCGAACGTGCGAGGGGATACTACTCCTGACCCGAATATGCTGCGGATCGCACGGGGCGCTGTAGACCAACTTGCCGTTATCCACCGGCCTGAAATTGACATGAGCCAGGTACATCAACTCCATAGGCGAGCGTTTGAGGTTCTGGATGGTCATCGAAACCATTATTTTGCTGGCGTGGGCATAGAGTTTGACCACCGGCCGGGCTTTATAGTTATGGTTGAACGCTACGGTATATTGAAATACACCGGTCACACCCATGTACGAACCACGCTCATCTTGCCCAATGACCAATTGGGCCGCTTGATAGGGTGCGTTGGGCAGCTCACCATGCAAGGGGTGGCTGTCTTTTTCGGTGGGGACGCCCATCGCCGTTGCCCCGCAGTGGACCAAAAAGCCGCCATAGGTGTTCAAATAGGTGGTCGTTGGGTAGGGCTGCTCAAACATAGATTTCATGGTCAGCGGCCGCCCGTAAAACTCGGCATGCCAGATTTGCTGGCCCTGGAAGGGCAGCATGATGATTTGCCCCACCTGGTTAGCCAGCCGCAAGGCGCACACGCCGGAAGCGTAAACAAAGGTTGAAGCCGTCAATCCTTCAAATTCGGCTAACTTCTTTTCCGCTTCACGGAAGAAATAGGGTTGTAAGTTAATGTTAGTTTCCCAGGACATTTTTTATTCCCGCTTCATAAATTTAGATTATTTTCTAACCAGGCTGAGAAGGTAAATTAAAACGATAGCCCCCACAAAGGCGACAATGAGCGAGCCAATGAAGCCGGTAGCGCCTAAGCCTATCAAACCAAAAAGATATCCTCCAATGAGTGCGCCCAGCACGCCAATGATGAGATTACCCACTAAGCCGAATCCTCGCCCACGCATCACCTGTCCGGCCAACCAACCGGCAATGAGGCCAATGATTAAGAACCAAATAAGGTTTTCCATCGTGTAAATTATCCTCCTCGTAAATAGACCGCTGACGGCTGACGGCAGACCGCCGCAAGAATTTCATTCTTGGTGGTGCGCGTTAGCTCGTGACGGCTCCTAAAAAATAAGCTAGAACACAGAGTAACACAGAGGAGACGCAGAGTTTCACAGAGAAAAAAATAGCGAAACCTCTATGTAGCCTGAAGAGTAACGATTTTGGATTAGAGACTTCTTTTATCCTTTCACTTCTATTCTACGCAACAAGGCTGTTACTTTTTTCTTTCCCGAAAGTATAGCCCCTAAATCCTTCGATGCTTGAACTTCTTCGGCGAAAAGTTTACGTATCATCTCTATTTCAGTTGGTGGAGCATCAGTTGGTGGAGCACTCATGACAGTTATGAAATCAAACTCCTGTCCCAGCCTGAGTACTCGCCCCGGAATTTTGTCCATCTGACCAAGAATAAGACCGTATCTTACAAAAGGATAGATGGTGCGAATACGGCGCGCCTTCTCCGAGTAGGTTATGGCGTCGTGGGTGGTAACACGCTCCAATTTAACTTCGGCAATGACCCTCGGAACAATCCTGGTATCATGGGGTCGAGTTCGTTCAACCTCCTCGAATACAAGAATATCTTGTTCAAAACCGGTTCCACCCCCACGAACAGGTTCTCCCTTAGCATCAAGACCTAATTGCATTTCCCCTTGGTCATCAAATGATATGGCATAGAGCAAGCTTTTTTTCGTCTCAATCTGGCATCCGGCTGGGAGTGATGTTAGACACTTCACCACTTCTTCTGCAAATTCTGCTTCAGTTATAGGTTAGCTCCCCCAAAATTAAAGGCTTGGTTCATTTTTTAAGAAGGACAGGATATTTCCCATCTGACCGGGAGGAGTGCGGAATTTATTCCGCTGTTAGACTGGCAGCAGACTGAAGTCTGCACTCCTTGTGCTTTTTACCCACGCCAAGTGGGAAATACTCAAATGTTAACGCCAGTCAGGGACAAGTTAGCCACTTATCCTACATTCTTACTTTGGCAACGCGGCCAGCCGTTCATAAATTGGCTCAAGGGCGGCATAGCTTTGTTGGAATAACTCGTAGAGCGCGGTGTAGCGGGCTTGAGTGACCGGGTTGGGCTGTTCGGCGGGAGCGGTGGGGATAAGGTGGCGCACTACCCCATAATCGGGGTACAAGCCCACGCCGACTCCCCCGGCAATGGCTGCCCCCAGGGTAGTCGCCGCCGCCGGCAGGTTCAGTTGTACGATAGGCAAATTGTAAATATCGGCCAGAATTTGCCGCCAGACCGCGCTCTTGGCCCCGCCGCCAATCAGGCGCATCGCTTCGACCTTGACCCCCTGCCCCCGGAGCGAATCCAAAATAATCCGCAAGTTAAAGGCTACTCCTTCCAATACCGCCCGCGCTAACTCGGCCCGGTTATCAGGCATGGTCAGACCAATAAAAGCGGCTCGGGCCAGGGGATTCCAGTGCGGGCTGCGCTCGCCCAAAAGATAGGGCAAAAAAAGCAGTCCATTGGCCCCCGGCGGGATGGTGCTGGCCGCCACATCCAAAGCTTGATGCTGCGGTCCGGTCTGCGCCTCATCGCGAAAGAGGCGCTCCAGCCAATCATACGCCCCACCCGCCGCTTGCATGGTGCCAATGGCGCAGTATAGGTTGGGGTCAAGATGGACAAAATTAAAGGTGCGTTGGTTTGGGTCTAACACCGGACGCAGCACGCTCAGGGCCACCCACGACGAAGAGCCAATGTAGTTGTACACGTCGCCTACGCTAATAGAGCCGGCCCCGACGGTGGCGCACGCGCCATCGCCGCCGCCAATAACGACGGGAGTACCGGGGCGCAAGCCGGTAGCGGCGGCGGCCTCGGCGGTCACCTCCCCAATGACTGTGGCTGAGGGATAAAGGTCCGGCAAAAGCGCCGGGGAGAGGTTCAAGCGGCTCAGAATGTCGTCAGACCAGGCGCGGCGCTCCAAATCTAGAAGTTGGGTCAGCGAGGCGTCGGAATAATCAGTGGCAAAAACGCCGGTCAAAAGAAAGGCGGCGTAATCTTTAGCCTGTAAAACCTTGTAAATACGCCCAAAAATATCGGGTTGATTCTCTTTAAGCCAGAGCAACTTGGCAACCGTGTAAGCAGGGCTAACCCGGTTGCCGGTGAGATGATAAATCTCTGCTTCACCGCAGACCCGGCGAATCCAATCGGCCTGAGGTATAGCCCGCTGGTCGGCCCAAATGATGGCGGGGCGTAAGGGTAGGCCGGTTTTGTCGACGACCAAGGCACCCTGCATGTGGCCGCTGAAACTGACAACGGCGATTTGCTCCGCCGGAACACCGGACTCGGTTAAAAGCTGTTGGGTTGATTCAAAAATGGCACGCTGCCAGTCAGACGGGTCTTGTTCAGCCCAGTTGGGTTGGGGATAAGCGGTTGGGTAGCCAACAAAGGTTGAAGCAACAATAATCCCATCCAGGTCAAACAAACTGGCTTTGTTGCCGGTGGTGCCTAAATCATGGGCCAAAATAAACTGTTTTGCAGACACAGGAACTCCTCAAACTGTCTCAAAAAAGGGGCTGTCCTCCTTTTGTAGGACAGCCCCTTATCTTGTCCCTACATTGGACGATATTGATTAATCGTAGAGGAGAGGCTTCATTTCTTCAGAGTCAACGTTGGTCTTGTCGTACCACTTGAAACCGGTGTCGATGTTTTTCGGCAGGCTTTCGCCCTTGATAGCCTTGACCGCAGCTTCAACACACTTGTAGCCAATAGCGACCGGGTCCTGGCTGATAGCGCCGGCCATCAAGCCACTGCGGACCGCATCCTTCTGCGCTTTACTGGCGTCGTAGCCAATGACCACGAGCTGGCCTTCCTTCTTCAGCTCTTTCACAGCGTTAATAACACCGATGGCCGAACCTTCGTTGGCGCCAAAGAAACCCTTAAGATTCGGGTGGGCTTGAATGATAGCCTTAGCCAAATCCGTCGACTTGAGGTGGTCACCGCCACCATATTGAACGTCAACAACAGTGATATCGGGATATTTTTCTTTGATTCGGTTAACAAACCCATCACGGCGGCTAATACCAGTGATGCTGGTTTGATCATGCACGATCACCGCCACTTCACCCTTGCCGCCGATCAGCTCGGCCATTTTATCAGCCGCCGCGCCCGCCGCCGCAATGTTATCGGTTGAGGCAGTGGTCACGGGAATATCGCTATCCACACCGGAGTCAAAACCGACAACCGGGATGTTAGCCGCCTTGGCCTTTTCCAGCAACGGAATAACGGCTTTGCTGTCCAACGCGGCTAAACAGATCGCCGCCGGTTTTTTGTCGAGCGCGGCCTGGAGCATCTCGATCTGTTTGTCAACTTGAGCTTCGGTTTCCGGGCCTTCAAAGGTGATATCGACATTTAAGTCTTTAGCCGCATTCTCAGAACCCATCTTCACCGCTTGCCAGAATTGGTGCTGGAAACCCTTGGAAATCACGGGGATGTAGGGTTTTGCCCCTGCTTCAGCAGCCGGTTTCTCGGCAGCAGGTTTCTCGGCCGGAGCCGCCGGTTGAGCTCCACAAGCGGCTACCAGAAGCGCTGCCAAAAGCAGCAGGCCCAAAACGATAAGCACATGCTTGGTTTTCATTACAAATCTCCTCTTCTTTAATTTAATAAAAGTGAACCAAAGGTGTCGCGGTACTTCCGCTCAATCGAAAATAGTGATGGCTTTTACCCTTTGCTTCACCTCCTTTCTTTTACGTCTGAGATATTACTTCCGACGGCGAATGATATCCAGGTACACGGCCAGGATGACAATAGCACCCGTAACCACGATCTGCCACTCCTGGGGTACCGACAGGATACGCAGGCCGTTGGTCAATACACTGATGACAAAGGCGCCGATGATGGTGCCCAGAATAGTCCCTTCACCGCCGCTGAGGGATGTACCGCCAATGACCACGGCGGCGATAGCATCCAATTCATAACCCGCTCCCAGGGCAGGCTGGGCCGAGTTAAGGCGAGCGGCAATCAGAACACCGGCCAGGCCGCTAAAAACACCGGCCAGGGTATAGATTGCAATCTTCCAGGCTGCTACATTAACCCCGGAGAGGCGGGTTGCTTCCTCATTACTGCCCAGGGCAAAAGTATATCTACCTAAGACCGTCTTGGTCAGAATAAGATGGGCAATAATGGCGGCAATAAATAAAACCAGCACCGCGTTGGGAATCTCAAAGCCCGGAATGATCGCTCCCAAAACAGACCCCATGGCAATTGTCGTGAAGGCAGGGGCATCGCTGAAATAAATAGGCTTCAGGCCAGAAATAACCAGGGCCAGTCCTTTAGCAATATACAGCATGCCCAGGGTGGCCACAAAAGGCGGGATCTTCATCCTGGCTATGACTGTGCCGTTGATGAAACCGGCCAGAGCGCCCGCCGCCAAGCCACCCAGCATGCCAACAGGAACCGGCAGCCCCCAGAAGGTGATAAACACCCCGGTCATAACCGCAGCAAACGACATGACCGTGCCCACAGACAAATCAATACCCCCGGTGATAATGATAAAAGTGGCGCCCAAGGCCAGCACGCCGTTCACCGCCGTTGCCAGCAGAATACCGACTACATTATCGAAGGTAAAAAAGTTCGGCGAGGCAACCGAAAACACGACGAACAAAACAATCAAAGCGCCAAATGCCAGCAGCGTCTGCATCGCGTCGGAACGAAATAACGAACTTCTTGGGGCGAGTTTAATTTCCATAGTTAAGCACCTTGCACTTCAGTATAAGTTAGAGGAGACCCATTATCGCTCATAATCCCACCACGCTGGGTGGCGTAGGTCATAATCTTTTCCTGCGTAGCCTCGGCAATATCCAGCTCACCGGTGACCCGGCCTTCACACATAACGACAACCCGGTGGCTTATACGTAGGATTTCCGGCAATTCCGAAGAAATCATAACAATTGATTTACCCTGCTGGGCCAGGTCGTTGAGCAGCCGGTAAATTTCGCTTTTGGCTCCGACGTCAATCCCGCGGGTTGGCTCATCAAAAATCAGAATATTGGTATCGGCGGTGAGCCACTTGCCGATAATCACCTTTTGCTGATTGCCCCCCGAAAGATTTTGGACCTTCTGCTGCAAGCTCGGCGTCTTGATGGAGAGCGCCTGAACAAACCGTTCTGTCATAGCGCGGGTCCCGGCTTGATTCACCCAACCGAGAAAGCTTAAAAACTTCTTGAAGGCGGCGAGGACCACGTTAGTTTCCACATCCATTTTCAGGGCCAGGCCGTAACGTTTCCGATCTTCGGAAAGATAACCAATCCCATACTTCACCGCATCGAGAGGACTCTTGATTTGCACCTTTTGGCCAAGCACGTAAATTTCGCCCGAATCGATGGGGTCGGCCCCAAAAACGGCCCGCGCCGCTTCGGTGCGCCCGGCCCCCACCAACCCGGCAAAACCCAAAATTTCGCCCCGCTTCAACTTAAAGCTGACATCCTTGAGCACATGGCCCCGGTTGAGATTTTTGACCTCCAGCACCACTTCCTGGCTGGGATTTTCGGGAACTTCAGGCGCGGCTTCATAGATGGTGCGCCCCACCATCATGCTGATAATTTGATCAATCTTAACTTCCTGAGTAGGAACCGTGTTAATATAGCGCCCATCGCGCATAACCGTGATCCGCTCGGAAATCTGCTTCAGTTCTTCCAGGCGGTGAGAGATGTGAATAATGCCAACGCCTTTGTCACGAAGTTGGCGGATGATTCGGAAAAGTTCCTCTATTTCCGACTCGGTCAAGGCTGCCGTGGGCTCATCCATAATCAGCACTTCCGAATTAAAGGAGAGGGCCTTGGCAATCTCCACCATCTGCTGTTTAGCCACGGTCAAATCCGACACCTTGGTGCGGGGGTCCAACTTCAGGTGCAGCATATCGAGCCAGTAGCGCGTCTTTTCGTTGATCTCTTTTTCGTCCAGCCAGAAATTAAACCCTTTGCGCGGCTCGCGGCCAATAAAAATATTCTGGGCCACCGTAAGGTGAGGCATCAGGTTGAGTTCCTGGTGGATCATGCTGATACCCAGGTGCTGAGCCGCGCCGGGGGTGGGAATATCTACCTCCTGGCCTTTATAAAAAATGTGACCTGCGTCTTTCTTGTAGATGCCGGCCAGCACTTTCATCAGGGTAGATTTGCCCGCGCCGTTTTCACCAACCAGGGCATGCACTTCACCGGAGCGCAGTTCAAACTGGCACTGATTGAGCGCATGCACGCCGGGAAAGCTCTTATCTATCCCTTCCATTAAGACTAAAACGTCATCCTTCATGGATGATCCTCCGTACCATCATTGTAGTAAATAGTAATCAGTGGTCAGTGGTTGGTTGACTGACAGATTTAACATTGTGGCCCAAATTTACCGCAGAGAGCGCGGAGGCCGCCGAGAAATTTATAAAAATCTCTGCGTTCTCAGCGTCCTCAGCGGTGAAAGATTAAATTTGTCAGTCAATCAGGGTCAGTGGTCAGTAATCAGTAGTTAGCAAGCCCACTAATTACTGATAACTATTCACTGATAACTATTCACTGATAACTATTCACTGATAACTATTCACCGATAACTATTCACCGATAACTATTCACTGTCTTTTATACCCTACAGCACGACTCCCTGATAACTAACTCAACGGGTAGAGGGGCAGGACTTTCAAACTCTTGGTGATTAATCAACTGCATCAACAGTTTGGCTGCCATTTGCCCCAACTGATAGGTTGGCTGGCGAATCACGGTCAAGGGCGGCGCGAATAAGGGCGCCCAATCGTGGTCATCAAAACCAATCAGCGAGATATCCTCTGGACAACGTAACTTTCTTTCCCTCAAGGCGTGCAGCGTCCCCAGGACCATTTGGTTATTGGTCACAAAAAGGGCAGTCGGCAGATCCGGCAAATCCAGTAATTTTTGCAAAGCATGAAAGGCTGTGGGGGTCATTTGTAAATTGGTAATAGACTCTAACAATGACGAGCCAGGGAGATAGGGTTGATTTTTGTGGAAACGAGGATCAGCCGGGACGATGAGGGCCGCATCAACCGGCAGGCCAGCTTCTTGTAAGGCGCGTTTGTAGCCATTAACTCGCATGTTTAGCGTAGAGATAGTGTCCATCCCGGTCAGAACACCAATACGACGGTGGCCAAGTTCAATCAAGTAACGAGTGGCTTCATAAGCGCCGCACTCATTATCAACACCGACCAGAGGGGCTTTGATCCCCGGGGTGGTCCGGTCAAGCAAAACAATGGGAATTTCGACTTCGGCAATACGGACTAAACGTTCGGATAGAACGCCGGTAGGGGCAATGATTAAGCCGTCAATCTGGTGGGCAAAAAGAAGACGCAGATATTCATCTTCGCGGGCAGGGTCTTCGTCGGTGTTACAAAAGATGGTATGGTAGTTATGCTGGTTGATCTCGTCTTCCACCCCTCGTGCTACCGCCGTAAAAAAGGGGTTGGTAATATCTGAAATCACCAGGCCAATGGTTTGGGTGGACTTTGTAGCCAGACCCCGGGCAATGGTACTGGGGTAGTAATTTAAAGCCTCAACAGCTTCCAAAACTTTTTGGCGCGTCTCTTCTCGCACGAACCGGGTCTGATTTATAACGTGAGACACGGTAGCAGTAGATACGCCAGCCCGATCGGCTACAGTTTTGATGTTGACTCTTACCATCAAGAAACTACACCCTTGTAGAAACAGAACACAATTGTAGTAAATTGGTCGAGGGGAGAAGTAATACCTTACGTAACCGCTTACGTAAGCGATTACGCAACAAGATTAACACAAAAACAGGAGGTTGTCAAGAATAAAAAATGGGGGATGAGAGGCAAAAACCTTAAAATTTTGTAACTACTCAGCCGACCCTATGCCTCAGTAACCCTGACCACCGACCGTTGACCGCTGAGAGCGCCTCCCCTCACCCCTTCGGGTGCGCCGAAGGGCGTAGGGGACCGCCGAAAAGACAGGGTACAGGGCGAATTATGGCGGTCGGCAGTCTGCGGTCGGCGGTCGTTTTACCGCATTTCCTGACCACCGGTAACATTGATCGCCTGGCCGGTCATATAACTCGACTGGTTGGAGGCCAGAAAGACCACCACATTGCAGACATCTTCGTAGGTGCAGCCGCGTTTCATCGGCACCTGGTCAATATATTTCTGGCGTACCTCGGCTTCGGTGATGCCCCATTTTTTGGCATACTGTTTGTAGAGCGAGTTGGGGCCTTCATTCCACAGCGGCGAGTCGAGCAAATTGCCGGGGCAAACAGCATTAACCCGCACCCCGTACTCGGCCAAATCCAGGGCGATGCTCTGGGTTAGGCCAATACCGCCAAATTTGCTGGCCGCGTAGGCCGAATTTTTGAAACTGCCCTTTTTGCCCGACTTGGAGTTAATCTGAATGATCGCTCCGCTCCGTTGGGCTTTCATCACTTTGGCGGCGTGTTTGGCGACCAAAAAATAGCCGAACAGGTTGACATTCATCACCGCCCGCCACTTTTCCGCCGGAAACTCGCTGATTTCTTCGGCAATGAGGATACCGGCATTGGAGACGACCACATCAAGCCGCCCGAACTTTTCTATCGTCTGGGCGATCAGTCCCGCTACCTGGGCTTCATCGGTCACATCGAATTTTATGGCTAAAGTTTGCCGGTCGGTGGCCGCGGCAATTTCAGCCGCAGTGGCCTGGGCCGCGTCTCCGTTCAAATCCGCCACGACGATATGACAGCCTTCAGCCGCCAGGCGCTGGCAGAGAGCCTGCCCTAACCCCTGCGCTCCACCGGTAACCAGGGCGATATGGTCTTGTAGTAGTTTGGTCATAATTCCTCCAAAGGACCGCCGACCCCCTCCCTTCCCTCCCCCTGCTAGGGGGAGGGTTAGGGTGGGGGTGCAGTCGTTACGGCAGCATCAACTCCAAAAATTCTGCTTCGGCTTCAACCGTCCATTCCTTGCCATCCTTCAACTTGGCGTAGACGGTCGGCAGTTTTTCCTTCAACTCCGGTAGGGCGGTCAGAGGAAAATCCTTGATCTGGGGGAAGATAACCACCTTGCCGGGAAATTTCGCATCCCGTACCGCCAAATAACCATCCTTGGCCGCATCGAGCGAACCGACGGCGGCCACCGAGCGATTGGGTGACAGGTGTCCGGCTTCGGTTTCGTGCAACATCAGCCGCAAATCGTCAATCGTGGAGGCGGTATGGCCGATGAAACGCTTGTTGTCCAGGTAGACCACGCTCAGGTCGAGCGTAACCATCGTACCCCGCTTCACCCCGGCAAAGACATTCATGACCCCGCCGGGAGCCAGGTATTTGGCCGAGTCGCTGATAACCGCCGGCACAGGCACCAGGCCGATAATATCGTCAAAACCAGGGCCGGCAATTTCGGCTAACCTCCGGGCATAATCGGCGTCTTGCACACCCAGGCAGATAAAATTGATACCCTTAGCCCGCGCATCAGCCCCCAGCATCTCCTCCAGGGCATCCAGGCGCTCTTTGACCAGATCGGTACAGAGGATAACCTTCGGCGGCTGGGCCGTTTGGACGGCTCGATGGGCATGCATCTGGCCCATCGGCCCGCCAGCTCCAACCAACCAGGTTTTGCCGCCCGGTTTTAATTCCGAGTGGATGGGACGGTCGCTGTAAGCGCGGGTGATATCCGGCCCCGGCCCGCCGACATAAGTCCAGCGGTTATAGTGGACCCGGCCCATGTCTACCTGGACAGTCCGAAGCAGGGGTTTATCGGCAATGAGAGCCATAATCCCAAAATCGGCCAAGTAGGGGCTGGCTGCTTCGATCACCTCAGGGTCGGGGCCAAGAACAATAATATCGTCGAAAGGACCGCCGACGGCTGACGGCTGACTGCCGAGAGACATTTCGACAACTTCAATCTGTAAACGGGCAGCCTGTTCTTTCAGACGGGCAGCAAATGAGACAGGGACATTGGTTAGGGCCAGGCGGGCGGGATGGCCGGCCTCATCAAAACCGGCGCTAAAGAAGTAATCATCCCTGGCCGTAGCTGTGCCGATGATCCAGGTTGTTCCACCCGGTTTCAAGCCGGTTCGATATTTGAGATTATAAGCGGCAATAACGCAGGCCCACGGCTCGGCCAGGGCACTTTCGGCGTAGCCCGTTTGCGGCTGCACCGGGAGGAGATAGTTGCCGTCATCGCCGTTGAGCACGCGTTGATCAATCACGGCGTATTGCGACATACCCCCTTGGAGCATATAACCATAAGCGTAATTGATGCCTTGCACATAAATATCGGCTTGCACGATGAAACGATCCCCGATTTTGTATTGGCCGCGTAAATTTTCGCCCACGCCGACAACGGTCAAAGCAACCTCGTGCCCCAACACCACCGGCTCTTTTTTCATATCTCGGAAGATGCGTGGATGCTGCTCCCCGGCATTGATGACCTTAATGTCGGAGAAACAGATACCGCAAGCATCGTGGCGAACCAACAACTCGTCTGGGCCGTAGGCAGGAACATCTTCCGTGATAGCCTGGCCCTCTCGGCCCAGATTTTCGTAGCCTGCGCCGTACAACGGCCACAGGCGATTATCTTTAGAAATTTCAGTAGCTTGGCGAAAACGCTTTAATTTATCAGTCATAACAATTCCTTTGCAAAAACCACTCAATTACTTTACTATCTTTGCAGTTTTTTTATGGGACACGGATT